>NZ_JBVJQR010000007.1:0-5057 GCF_055608425.1 Kitasatospora sp. NPDC036934
TCCGCCGCGAACGGAGCGATCTTCGCCTCGGCCAGCGAACGCACCGCCTCACGGAGCATCTCGTGCTCCTCGGAGATACGGAAGAGATCGAAGTCAGCCGCCCCTGCGCTGCCCGCCATGATGCCTGCCTCGTCGTCCAGTGACCGACGTCCGATCGACGCCTGGTCCGAGTCGAATCGCGGTTAACTACCGTTCAGTAGAGATCCTAGGGCTCCGACCTGCGGCTGCCTAGCGTCCTCGGGGCCGTCCGCGGCGCGCCCCGGGAGCCCGGGCGAAATCCCTCCGAGTACGGGCGATCCCGGACGACCCGACCGGGACGGATAGCATCAGGGGCACTTCTACTGGTCGAACCCGCGACTCAAGGGGAACCCGTGACCCTCCGCATCTCCGTGATCGGCACCGGCTACCTCGGCGCCACGCATGCCGCCGCGATGGCCGAGTTCGGCTTCGAGGTGCTGGGTCTGGACATCGATCCCGAGAAGATCGCCACCCTCACCGCCGGCCGCGTCCCGATGTACGAGCCGGGCCTGTCCGAGCTGTTGCTCAAGCACGTGGCAGGGCACGAGGGCTCGACCGGGCGGCTGCGCTTCACCACCTCCGCCAAGGAGGCCGCCGAGTTCGGCGACGTCCACTTCGTGTGCGTCAACACCCCGCAGCGCAAGGGCGAGTTCGCCGCCGACATGTCGTACGTGGACACCGCGATCGACGAACTCGCGCCGCACCTGACCCGACCGGCCCTGGTGGTCGGCAAGTCCACCGTGCCGGTCGGTTCGGCGGCCCGGCTGGCCGAGCGGCTGGCCGCGCTGGCGCCGGTCGGCGCGGAGGCCGAACTCGCCTGGAACCCGGAGTTCCTGCGCGAGGGCTTCGCCGTCCAGGACACCCTGCGGCCGGACCGGATCGTGGTCGGCACCCAGAGCGAGCGGGCCGAGCGGCTGCTGCGCGAGGTGTACGCGGAGCCGATCGCGGCCGGGGTGCCGTTCCTGGTCACCGACTACGCGACCGCCGAGCTGGTGAAGGCCGCCGCCAACTCCTTCCTGGCCACCAAGATCTCCTTCATCAACGCGATGGCCGAGGTCTGCGAGGCGGCCGGGGCGGACGTCACGCTGCTCTCCACCGCGCTCGGCCACGACGAGCGGATCGGCCGCAAGTTCCTCAACTCGGGCCTCGGCTTCGGCGGTGGCTGCCTGCCCAAGGACATCCGCGCGTTCATGGCCCGGGCCGGCGAGCTCGGTGCCGACCAGGCGCTGACCTTCCTGCGCGAGGTCGACTCGATCAACATGCGGCGCCGCTCCCGGATGGTCGAGCTGGCCCGCGAGCAGTGCGGCGGCGGCTTCCTGGGCCGCCGGGTCGCCGTCCTCGGCGCCGCCTTCAAGCCCGACTCGGACGACATCCGGGACTCCCCCGCCCTCAACGTGGCCGCCCAGATCCAGCTCCAGGGCGCCCAGGTCACCGTCTACGACCCGAAGGCCGTGGACAACGCCCGCCGGATGTTCCCCTCGCTGGCGTACGCCGACTCGGCCCTGGAGGCCGCCGAGGGCGCCCACGTCGTGCTCCACCTCACCGAGTGGGCGGAGTTCCGCAAGCTCGACCCGGCCGAGCTGGGCGCCGTGGTGGCCGAGCGCCGCCTCCTCGACGGCCGCAACGTCCTCGACGCCGACGCCTGGCGCGCGGCCGGCTGGACGTACCGCGCCCTGGGCCGCCCGAGCTGACCCGGCCGCCCCGAGGGCTTCGAACACGTTCAACGGCCCGGGGCCCAGCCCCGGGCCTTCCATGCCTGAGCCGCCCCGGAATCCCCGCCCCCCCGGCGACGCCTGGGCGGTGGTCAGGCTGTCCGACAACAACGCCCGGACCGCCCACGGCGTGGCCCGGGTCCTCCAGCCGCCTCAGGAATTCGGGCGCTCCCAGATGACAGCGCCCCCTGACCTCACCGAAGCGGGGACGAACGGCCCGTCGGACTTCACGTTCAGATGCCATCCGTTACTGAAGACCACACGCAGTGCACCACTCTTAAAGCCAACGGCCGACAGGACGCTTGCACCCACGACCTGCTCGATCTGCCTCTTGTCGCACTGGTCGAGCATGGCGGGACGAGCACCCGGAGCCGTCACCGGGCCCTCTGTCCACAGAGCGTGGGAGCCAACGATGACCTCACCAGAGGGCTCAAGCGCGAAACATAGCTCATCACCCCAGGCGATATCCACCACACGATGGCCCCGCAATGGGAGGATCGACCGATCCACAGGATTACTCATTTCATTCGACATGTGCACCGCTATTCCTCGGGCAAGTGGTCAAATACGTTCCCGATGCTATCGTCCGCCGGACTGCCGTCGGGAAGTTTCGGATACACCTCTCCGGTGCTCGCATCCACGACAACGTCAGGATTCTTATTGCCACCTACACCGCGCCATTTCGAACCATTTTTTACCGCATGAATTGCGAGTTTGATGCCTTTCCGAGAATACCCCAGCTCCTCGCCGATGGCACCCTCGTTTGACTTGTAGGATCGCGGAACCCCACCACCGCCGGCACTGCCGCCATTGTCGGAGTTCATGTTGACGCGATCCGGACCAGCCGCATCCTCGGCGATGTTCGACGCGCCCATGCCCATCAAGCCGACACCCGTCGCGATGGCCCCTCCCGAAACCACGTTCGCGGGCACACCAATGACGGCACCGACCCCGGTGGCATCCAGCGCGATGCCGAGCACCTCGCCGCCGGCGCCGAGGGCAGCCAGTCCAAGACCACCGGCCATCTCTGCAACCGACCCCGGGTGGTGCACCATGGCATTGCCGACTGAGGCCAGGTCGCTCATCGCCGTCTCGCCGAAATCTTTGGCGAGATCCCCGGCATCGGAGAAGAAATTACCGATGCCGTCACCCAGCTGCGACCAGAACCCCGGCTTCGGAGGAGCCAGGTCACGTGCCTTACCTATGATGGCAGCTGCGGTACTGGCAGCCCCGGCAAGTTGACTTCGGGCGTTCGCCAGCTTGTCGCGAGCGTCCTGCTGGTTCGCCTCGCCGGCGCTCCACAACCTGATGGCGTCAGTCGCCTCATTCTGCGCCCAATCCAGAGTGGACGCATAGTTGCCCAGAGCCTGAGCCGCATCATGAAAGGCGTCACCGGCCTGCAGCCATTTCCCGGGTTGGCCATGGAATGCTTTATGGAAGGCATCAGCAGCCTCGCCACTCCACCCATCACTGGTGTTGATGCGACTGAGGCCCTCACCAGCGATATGAAGAAAGTCACCATACTCTCGGAGTGTCGACTCGGTGCGACCGATGGTCTCACTGTTCCCGGGTATCAGCGCCTTCGGGTCGGAGGTTTTCCCGAGATCTGCCACGGCTACTTGGCCCCCGGATCAGTCCCGTTTTACTGCAGGATACCGTTGAGACTGCCGTGCGCCGCCTGTTCCGCATCGTGATAGGCTTTCACGCTGGCCGATAATCTAGTCGCGATCTCCCGGCCATCTTTCGCAAGATTGTCGACACCACGCTGCCATCGGCCGAGAAAATCTCCCAACGTACCGGCCAGTTCGTGATTGCCGATCGCCGACTCATCATGCGGGATATCACTGACACGCTGCTTGGCGGCCTTGCCGATCGTGCCGTTGACACCTGCGGCTGCCTCTCGTAACGCATGGAGGTCAACCCGATACCCTTCAGCCATCCCGCCCCCGTGTTCGGCCGATCGAATCGTCGCACTTATCAAATCATCGACTCATCCACACCACAAGCACTCTGCGTACTGGAGTGGTAACAGGCTTTCCGTCGCTCGAACTACGAACACGGTCAGATCAGGGCCAAGTCGGGCGGTGCCTTGAGCGCTCGAGCGCACTCCAAGGCGTGTCAGCTGGAGCGCAACTGACCTGCCCTCCAAGGTCGCAAGATCTAACCGAACCGGTCCGCCAGGCCGAAACGGGGGATCTCGATCGCGGGGCACTTGTCCATCACCATGGCGAGCCCGGCCGCCCGCGTCCGCTCGTACGCGGCTTCGTCGATCACACCGAGCTGGAACCAGATGGCCTTGGCGCCGATGGTGGCCGCCTCGTCCGCAACCTCACCGGCGAGGTCCGACCGGACGAAGACGTCCACGACGTCGACCTCGAAGGGGATGTCAGCGAGGGACGCGTATCCCTTCTCACCGTGCACGGTCTCCGCCTTCGGGTGCACCGGCACTATGCGCTTGCCGAAGCGCTGTAGGACCTCGGCGACGCCGTAGGCCGCCCGCCGCTGGTTGGACGAGAGGCCCACCACGGCCCAGGTGTCGCCCAGTTCGGTGAGGATCTTCCGGACCGTCTCCGGGTCGCCGTACATGACCTGCCTCCTCGCAGCCGAGTACCGAGAACTCACCAGGCCCAGCACTACCGCTCCCCCGGCCATTCCCTGCCGAGGTCCGCGCTGGTCAGCGCGCCAGGTCGATATGAAATCGGATGGCACCTGGCCTCACCGTCCCGGTCGATGTGGTGGACGTGTTCGTGAACAGCGCGCTGGCCGGGGAGGTGGCCGACCAGGCGGTGGCCGTCGGGGCGAAGGCGGTGCGGTTCCAGCTCGGGGTCGTCGACGAGGCCGCGTACGGGCGGACCCGGGCAGCCGGGGTCTCGATGGTGATGGACAAGTGCCCGGCCATCGAGATCCCCTTGCTGGGCTGAGACGCCGGGATCAGCCGTCGAGCTGGGCGATGGTCGCGATGGACGGCCGGCGGCTGGTGCGCAGCGTGGCGGCGACCGACTCGGCGTCGCGCAGGACGCGGACGGCGTTGTGCCAGGTGAGCTTGGCCAGGTCGGCCTCCGACCAGTGGCGGCCGAGGAGTTCGGCGACCAGGTTGGGGTAGCCGGCCACCGAGTCCAGGCCGTCCGGCAGGAAGGCGGTGCCGTCGAAGTCGCCGCCGATGCCGATGTGGTCGATGCCGGCGACCTCGCGCATGTGGTCGAGGTGGTCGGCGACGGTGGCCGGGGTGGCGATCGGGCGCGGATTGGCGGCCTCGTAGGCGTGCTGGCGCTCCATGGCCGGCGGGGTGGTGTCCAGCGGGTGGAAACCGTGGGCGCGCATGTTCTC
>NZ_JBVJQR010000007.1:5154-102094 GCF_055608425.1 Kitasatospora sp. NPDC036934
CTCGTCGGCGGACAGGGTCCACTCGACGGCGGCGGGGAGGATGAACTTCGGCACGAAGGTGGCCATCGCGATGCCGCCGTTGGCGGGCAGCTGGGCGCGGATTGGCGGCCTCGTAGGCGTGCTGGCGCTCCATGGCCGGCGGGGTGGTGTCCAGCGGGTGGAAACCGTGGGCGCGCATGTTCTCGTCGGCGGACAGGGTCCACTCGACGGCGGCGGGGAGGATGAACTTCGGCACGAAGGTGGCCATCGCGATGCCGCCGTTGGCGGGCAGCTGGGCGAGCACGTCGTCCGGGATGTTGCGCGGGTGGTCGCAGATCGCGCGCGCGGAGGAGTGCGAGAAGACCACCGGCGCCTCGGTGACCCGCAGGGCGTCCCGCATGGTGTCGGCGGAGACGTGCGAGAGGTCGACCAGCATGCCGAGCCGGTTCATCTCCCGGACGACCTCTTCGCCGAACCGGGTCAGCCCGCCGGCCACCGGCTTGTCGGTAGCGGAGTCGGCCCACGGCACGTTGTCGTTGTGGGTGAGCGTCAGGTAGCGCACCCCCAGCTCGTACAGGGCGCGCAGGGTGGCCAGCGAGCAGTCGATCGAGTGGCCGCCCTCGGCGCCCATCAGCGAGGCGATCCGGCCGTCGGCCCGGGCGGCCTCGATGTCGGCGGCGGTACGGGCCAGGCGCAGCCGGTCGGGGTAGCGCTCGACCAGGGTGCGGACGAAGTCGATCTGTTCCAGGGTGGCGCTCACCGCGTGGTCCCCGGTCAGCGCGGTCGGCACGTAGACGGACCAGAACTGCGCGCCGACCCCGCCCTCCGCGAGGCGGGCGAAGTCGGTGTGCAGGCGGCCGGCCTGGTCGGTGGTGAGGTCGAGCGCTGTGAGGTCGTAGCCGACCTGCTCGCGCATCGCCCAGGGGAGGTCGTTGTGGCCGTCCACCACGGGGGCGGTGCGCAGCAGGGCGCGGGCGCGGTCCAGCGGGGTGAGGGAGTCGGAGGTCATACGGGCTGTTCTACCCCACCCCGCCGCGGGTCTACTTGCCGAAGCCGAAGGAGGAGGAGCCGGCCACCTTGGCCCGGAGCTTCTTGCCCTTCTCGGTGGCCTGGTTGTTCAGCTCGGCCTGGAAGTCGGTCATCTTCTCGGCGAGCTCCGGGTCGAAGGCCGCGAGCATCCGCACCGCGAGCAGGCCGGCGTTGCGCGCGCCGGCCACCGAGACGGTGGCCACCGGGACGCCGGCCGGCATCTGGACGATCGACAGCAGGCTGTCCATGCCGTCCAGGTAGCGCAGCGGCACCGGCACGCCGATGACCGGCAGCGGGGTGACGGAGGCGAGCATGCCCGGCAGGTGGGCGGCGCCGCCGGCGCCCGCGATGATCGCCTTCAGGCCGCGCCGGTGGGCGTTCTCGCCGTACGCGACCATCTCGCGGGGCATCCGGTGGGCGGAGACGACGTCCACCTCGTAGGGGATCTCGAACTCGTCCAGGGCCTGGGCAGCGGCCTCCATGACCGGCCAGTCGGAGTCCGAGCCCATCACGATGCCAACGACAGGAGAGGTCATTCGGTGATCGTTCCTCGCAGGTAGGCGGCCGCGTGGCGGGCGCGCTCGCGGACGTCGTCGAGGTCGTCCCCGAAGACGTTGACGTGGCCGACCTTGCGGCCGGGCTTCACGTCCTTCCCGTACATGTGGATCCGCAGCCCGGGGTCGCGGGCCATGCAGTGCAGGAAGGCGTGGTACATGTCCGGGTAGTCGCCGCCGAGGACGTTGACCATGACGGTCCACTTGGCGCGCGGCCGGGGGTCGCCGAGCGGGAGGTCGAGGACGGCCCGCAGGTGGTTCTCGAACTGCGAGGTGACCGCACCGTCCTGGGTCCAGTGCCCGGAGTTGTGCGGGCGCATGGCCAGCTCGTTGACCAGGATCCGGCCGTCCCGGGTCTGGAACAGCTCGACGGCGAGGTGGCCGACGATGCCGAGGTCGCCGGCGATCCGCAGGGCGAGCTGCTGGGCCTCGTCGGACAGGGCCGGATCGAGGTCCGGCGCGGGGGCGGTGACCTCGGCGCAGACGCCGTTCTCCTGGATGCTCTCGACCACCGGGTAGGCGACGGCCTGGCCGCTGGGCGAGCGGACCACGTTGGCGGCCAGCTCGCGGACGAAGTCGACCTTCTCCTCGGCCAGCACCGGGACGCCGGCCAGGAACGGGGCCTGAGCCTCCTGCTCGTCGTCGACGACCCAGACGCCCTTGCCGTCGTAGCCGCCGCGGACGGTCTTCAGCACGACCGGGTAGCCCGCGCCCTCGTTCGCGAAGGCGGTGACGTCCGCCGGGTCGGCGACGATCCGGTGCCGGGGGCAGGGCACCCCGATGGAGTCGAGCTTGGCCCGCATCACGCCCTTGTCCTGGGCGTTGACCAGCGCCTCCGGGCCGGGGCGGACGGCGATGCCGTCGGCCTCCAGGGCCCGCAGGTGCTCGGTGGGGACGTGCTCGTGGTCGAAGGTGATCACGTCGCAGCCGGCCGCGAAGCGGCGCAGGGTGTCGAGGTCGCGGTAGTCACCGAGGACGACGTCGGAGACCACCTGTGCGGCGGAGTCCTGGGGGGTGTCGGCGAGGAGCTTGAACCTGACCCCGAGCGGGATGCCCGCCTGGTGTGCCATGCGGGCCAGCTGCCCGCCGCCGATCATGCCCACCACTGGAAAATTCACATTGCCCGGGGAAGTCACCCGGCCAGGATATCCGGGCCGGTGGGGGGCCTTGGAGCCGAGGTGGGGCGGTGAGTAGTGGACGCGCGTAGATGTCAACCCCGGGGTAGTACGGCTGAGCCGTTCGGTGGAAGCGGGTAGCCTGGACGGCTAGGTCCTCGTCCGCGCGGTCGGATCATGTGCGTGCACGCAGGGCTCAAGGGGTGCCCCCGGCCCAGTGGGACACCCTTTTCCCGTAGGTACATGGAGGCCACCCGGTATGGCGACGACCGCAGCTTCGAACCCCTCGCTCCTGCAGAAGGTGTCGAGTGGGTTTTCCGGCGAAGTCGTGAAGTTCGGCATCGTCGGCCTGAGCGGCGTGGTGGTCAACTTCGCCGTGTTCTGGGTCTGCCTCAACGGGATGGGCCTGGCCTCACTGCGGTCCAACGTCGTCGCCACGGTGATCGCGATCGCCACCAACTACCTGGGCTACCGCTACTGGCTGTACCGGGACCGCGACGCCGCCTCCCGCAAGCGGGAGATCACGCTGTTCCTGGTGTTCAGCGGCATCGGCATGCTGATCGAGACCGGCGTGCTCGGCTTCTCCCGGTACGTGCTCGGCCTGGACACGAGCTACGAGCAGATCGGCGCCAAGGTGGTCGGCCTCGCCATCGCCACCGTGTTCCGGTTCATCTCGTACCGCACCTGGGTGTTCAAGGCCCTCCCGGAGCCCGAGCCGACCGCCCGGACCGCACCGGCCGCACCGGCCGCCCAGGCCGTCGACGGCGCCAGCGGCCAGGAGCTGGCCGCCCAGGCCGAGCTGATGCTGGCCGCCGAGCAGATCCGCTACGCCAAGGCCGAGTAGCGGCGTTCCGGCCCGTTCGTCCGGCCGCCGCGCCCCCGGCCGCCAGTCGCCGCGCCCCCGGCCGTCAGTCGTCGTGGCTGCGGCCGAGGAAGAGCGCGAACACCGCGGGCTTCAGCGAGAGCAGCTCCAGCCGCCCGCCGTCCGCCTCCGCGAGGTCACGGGCGACGGCCAGGCCGATGCCGGTGGAGTTGCGGCCGCTGACCGCCCGCTCGAACACCCGGTTGCCGAGGTCGGCGGGCACCCCGGCGCCCTGGTCCTGGACCTCCACCACCACCGAGGTGCCGGAGGGCCGCACCCGCAGGGTGATCGTCCCGGCGCCGTGCATCAGCGAGTTCTCGATCAGGGTGGCGAGCACCTGGGCCACCGTGCCCGGGGTGCCGACCGCGGTGACCCCGTGCAGGCCTTCCAGGGACAGCACCCGGCCCCGCTCGCGCAGCGTCGGGCCCCACTCCTCCACCTGCTGCTTGATCACCTCGTCCAGGTCGAAGGCGACGGCGGTGGGACTGCGCGGGTCGCGCTGGGTGGTCAGCAGCCGCTGGACGACGTCGGTGAGCCGCTCGACCTGCTGGAGGGCGATGGTCGCCTCCTCCTTGACGGTCTCCGGCTCCTCGGCGAGGGCGGTGATCTCCTCCAGCCGCATCGACAGCGCGGTGAGCGGGGTGCGCAGCTGGTGGGAGGCGTCAGCGGCGAGCCGGCGTTCGGCGGTGAGCATCCGGGCGATCCGCTCGGCACTGGTGTCCAGCACCTCGGCGATCCGGTCCAGTTCGGGCACCCCGTACCGGCGGTCGCGCGGGCGCGGGTCCCCGGAGCCGAGCCGTTCGGCGGTCTCGGCGAGGTCGGTGAGCGGCCGGGCGAGCCGTTTGGCCTGCCAGACGGCGAGCGCCACGGCGGCCTGGATGGCCAGCAGGGCGACCACGCCGAGCAGCAGCAGATTGTTGGCGATCTCGTGGTCGACGTCCTCGCGGGACTGCTCGACGGTGACGATCTCACCGCTGATGCCGTGCTCGACGGCCTTCAGCAGGTGGCTCCCGGCCGGGCGGTCGCCGGCCGAGAGCACGGGCTGGCCGGGGATCTGCACCTCGACGTAGCTGCCCTCGGTGACCTGGCTCTCGAAGACGCGCCCCTCCTTGACCGACTCACCGGCGGTGAGGCGGCTCTCGACCAGGGCGAGCACCCGAACGGCGGTCGCGTCGACCCGGTCCTGGGCCGAGTTGACGATGGTGCGCTTCTCGACGAGGGCGAGCGGCACGCAGAACACCACGACGACCACCAGGACGACGACCAGCAGCGAGTTGATCATCCGGCGTTTCACGCTGCTGCTCCCCGAGGTGTTCCGCTTCATCGGCCGCCGCCCGGCCTCGATCTCCGTACGGGGCTAATTCTTCTCGAACCGGAACCCGACTCCGCGCACGGTGGCGATGTAGCGCGGGTTCGCCGCGTCGTCGCCGAGCTTCTTGCGGAGCCAGGAGATGTGCATGTCCAGGGTCTTGGTCGAGGTCCACCAGGTGGTGTCCCAGACCTGCCGCATGATCTCCTCGCGGGTGACCACCCGGCCGGCGTCGCGGACCAGGACGCGCAGCAGCTCGAACTCCTTGGCGGAGAGGGTCAGCTCCTCCTCGCCGAGCCAGGCGCGGTGGGACTCGATGTCGATCTTCACCCCGTGCGCGCCGGTGGTGAGCTGGTCGACGTTGCCGCGCCGGAGCAGGGCCCGGACGCGGGCGAGCAGTTCGGCCAGACGGAAGGGCTTGGTGACGTAGTCGTCGGCGCCGGCGTCCAGGCCGACCACGGTGTCCACCTCGTCGGCGCGGGCGGTGAGCACCAGCACGGGGCAGCTCTTGCCGTCGGCGCGCAGACGGCGGCAGACCTCGAGGCCGTCCATCTCGGGCAGGCCGAGGTCGAGGACGATGAGATCGACCTCCTCGGTGAGGCCTGCGGCGAGTGCGGTCGGACCGTCCTCGCGGACGAGCACCTCATAGCCCTCGCGTCGCAGGGCCCGGGCGAGCGGTTCGGAGATCGCCGGATCGTCCTCGGCGAGCAGCACACAGGTCATGTGGTGATGGTAGTCCGCTCGGGTATGGCCGTACGCCCTGTGAGGTAGTTCACAGAGCGTGATCGTTATACAAGGGGCCATCCGGGGTCAACGGGGCGTCGTCTACCGGTCGTTCGGCGAAGAATCTCCACTTGGATCTTGAAACCTAAGGAAGAGATGCCCGCCTACCATGGATAAGCCGGGAAGATCTGCCCCGAACTTTGCCATTCCCATACCTGATTCGTGGCTTTTGTCATCTGATAACGCCAAATATCGCCACGTAGAGTGGTTCAAGTTCGTCCGCCGCCACCCCCCTAGGCGGACGCGATCAGGCAAGGAACCACTACTCATGGCGTCTACGACCCTGGACACCGGCACCACGTCGGCCACTCCTGGCGGCAAGACCTTCCTCGGCCATCCCCGGGGACTCGCCACTCTCTTCATGAGCGAGATGTGGGAGCGCTTCAGCTACTACGGCATGCGCGCCCTGCTGGTGCTCTACATGACCGCTTCCGTCGCCGACGGCGGCCTGGCCATGAAGACGGCCGTCGCCGCCGCCGTGTACAGCGTTTACACGGCCATGGTCTACCTGCTGGCCCTGCCGGGCGGCTGGATCGCGGACCGCTTCCTCGGCGCCCGCAAGACCGTCGCGGTCGGCGGCACGATCATCATGATCGGCCACTTCCTGCTGGCGGTCCCCTTCAGCGCGTCGTTCTTCGTCGGCCTCGCGTTCATCGCGGTCGGCTCCGGCCTGCTCAAGGCCAACATCTCGACGATGGTCGGCCACCTCTACGACGGCCCGAACGACCCGCGCCGCGACGGTGGCTTCACCGTCTTCTACATGGGCATCAACCTCGGTGCCTTCGCGGCCCCGCTGGTCATCGGCACCGTCGGCCAGAGCGTCAACTGGCACCTGGGCTTCGCCCTCGCCGGTGTCGGCATGGCCCTCGGCCTGGGCCAGTTCCTGCTGGGCACCCGCCACCTGAGCCCGAAGAGCAACCTCGTCACCTCGCCGATCACCCCGGACGAGAAGCGGAAGATCTTCACCAAGGCGGGCATCTGGCTGGCCATCGCCGCCGTCTTCTACGGGGTCGTCGCCGCCACCGGCCACTTCACCATCAACTGGGCGATCTGGCCGCTGTCCATCGCGGGCCTGGCGATCCCGGTCCTGGTCTTCACCAAGGTGAAGCGCGACAAGGACCTCGACGCCAACGAGCAGTCCAAGATGAGCGGCTACATCTGGTTCTTCATCGCCGCCGCCGTGTTCTGGATGATCTACGACCAGTCCGGCTCGACGCTGAACATCTTCGCCGACGAGCACACCGCGTCCACGCTGTTCGGGTTCAACTTCCCGTCCAGCTGGTTCCAGTCGCTCAACCCGCTGTACATCATGGCGCTGGCCCCGGTCTTCGCCTGGATCTGGGTCGCGCTGGCCCGCCGGTCGAAGAACCCCAGCACCACCATGAAGTTCGCCTTCGGCCTGCTGATGATCGGCGCCTCCTTCATCGTCATGATGCTGGCGATGGCCTCCGCCTCCGGCGACACCAAGGTCACCCCGCTGTGGCTGGCCATGGTCTACCTGGTCCAGACCGTCGGCGAGCTCACCCTCTCCCCGGTCGGCCTGTCCGTCACCACCAAGCTGGCACCGACCAAGTACGCCAGCCAGATGATGGGCGTCTGGTTCCTCGCCGTCACCGCGGGTGACTGCGTCGCCGCCATCTTCCAGCTGGTGCTGGGCGACAAGGTGGTCGGCAGCACCGCGTACTTCGCGGTCCAGGGCGTCATGGCGATCGTCGCGGGCATCGCGCTGGCGATGTACCGCAAGAAGGTCGTCAAGCTCATGGGCGACGTCCACTGACGCCAGCCCGTTGAGGCCCCGGGGCCGCCGTGGATTCCTGAGATCCACGGCGGCCCCGGGCGTTCTGTCACCCCCGTTGCCGCCTTGTCAGCCCGACTTATCGCCTCGACAGGCCCGCCCGGGGTGTGCCTATGGTCCCCGGCATGACGACCGACTCACTGCCCCGCCGGCTCGCCCGCACCCGGCGGTTCACCCTGGGCGCCCCCGTCCGGCCGCAGCCCACCGCCGACGGCTCCACCGTGCTGTTCCTGCGCAGCCGGGGCGGCACCGACCCGATCACCTGCCTCTGGGCGCTGGACACCGCGACCGGCGCGGAACGGCTGGTCGCCGACCCGGCCGCGCTCGGTGCCTCCGGCGGCATCGCCTCGTACTCCACCGACGCCTCGGGCTCGTGGGCCGCCTTCACGCTGGACGGCACGCTGTGGCTGGCCGACACCGCCTCGGGCCCGGTGCGCCCGATCGCCTCCGCCAATGCCCCGGAGGACCCCCGCCTCGACCCGGCCGGCCGCCGGATCGCCTACGTCAGCGGCGGCGCCCTGCGGGTGGTCGACACCGACGGCACGGGCGGCGACCGGGCGCTCGCCGAGCCCGAGGCCGAGGACGTCGGCTACGGCCTCGCCGAGTACGTCGCCGCCGGGGAGATGTACCGCGACCGCGGCCACTGGTGGTCCCCCGACGGCACTGGTCTGCTGGTCGCCCGGGTCGACGACCGCCCGGTCACCCGCTGGTACCTCGCCGACCCCGCCGATCCGCAACAGCCCCCGCGCGCCATCCGCTACCCGCTGGCCGGGACCGCCAACGCCGAGGTCACGCTCTGGCTGCTCGGCCTCGACGGCAGCCGCACCGAGGTCCGCTGGGACCGCGCCGCCTTCGAGTACCTCACCGCCGCCGGCTGGGACGGCCACGGCCCGTACGCCGCCGTGCAGAGCCGCGACCAGCGGACCGTCCGCACCCTGGCGATCGGGACGGACGGCGCCACCCGGGTACTCGCCGAGCGCACCGACGCGCACTGGGTCGAACTGCTGCCCGGGCTGCCGGTCCGGACGGCGGGCGGAGCGCTGGTCGACACCGCCGATCTCGACGGCACCCGCCACCTGACCGTCGACGGCGCACCTGTTTCCCCGGCCGGGCTGCAACTGCGGGCGGTCGTCGGCGTGGAAGGCGAGCGGGTGCTGTTCACCGCCTCCGACGAGCCGACCGACACCCACCTGTGGTCGTACGAACCGAGCTTCGGCATAAGGAAGTTGAGCAGCGGACCCGGCGTGCACAGCGGGCTGGGGCGGGGCGGCACGCTGGTGCTCACCACCGGCGCCCGCACCACCGTCCTTCGTGAGGGCCGTCCGCCTCTCCCGCTCACCTCGCACGCCGAGCCACCCGCCGTCGACGCCCATCCCGAGCTGCTCCGCCTCGGCCCGCGCGAACTGCGCGCCCACCTCTTCCTGCCCGCCGGCCACCGCCCGGGCGACGGCCCGCTGCCTGTACTGCTCGACCCGTACGCCGGGCCGGCCATGCAGAAGGTCACCACCGGCGGGGCCTGGTACGAGCAGGTGTCCCAGTGGTTCGCCGACCAGGGCTTCGCGGTGCTGGTGGTCGACGGCCGCGGTACGCCGGGGCGCGGGCCGCTGTGGGAGAAGTCCGTCTGGGGCGACAAGGCCGGCCCCGCCCTGGAGGACCAGATCGAGGGCTTGCAGGAGACCGCCCGACTGCGGCCCGGCCTGCTCGACCTCGACCGGGTCGCCATCCGCGGCTGGTCCTACGGCGGCTACCTCGCCGCCCTCGCCGTGCTGCGCCGCCCGGACGTCTTCCACGCCGCCTCGGCCGGGGCCGCGCCCACCGACCACCGGCTCTACGACACCCACTGGCAGGAACGCTTCCTCGGCCACCCGGACGAGCACCCCGAGCACTACGCCTCCTGCGACCTGATCACCGAGGCCCCGAACCTGAGCCGCCCCCTACTGCTGGTCCAGGGCCTCGCCGACGACAACGTCTTCCCCGTCCACGCCCTGCGGCTCTCCGCCGCCCTCCTCGCCGCCGGCCGCCCGCACGAGGTCCTCCCCCTGCGCGGCGCCGGCCACCGGCCGACCGACGAGGCGACGGTGGAGAACCTGCTGCTGCACGAACTGCACTTCCTGCGCAAGTCGTTGGCCGTGACCTGAGCAGGGCCCCTGAACGCGCGGGAAGTCGGCCCGGCCGACTTCCCGCGCCGGGTCACCCTTGGTCTCCCCTTGCGACGCGTTCGGGCACCGGGTTCTCCGGGGAGTCGAGCCAGACAGTGTGGGCGTCCGGGGTGGCCGTGAGGCCGAAACGGTCGAAGCCGGGGCGGCCCTGGTCGTCCCACCAGCGCCAGGCGGCCTCCACCTCGTCCCAGAGGCTCCGGGGGCCGGACTGGTACACCTCGTACTCGGTGCGGCCCCGCTGGTAGTCGGCGGACGCCCAGGATCGGGTGTCCCGGCTGTAGAGCCAGAGGGTGTACGCGCCGTCGTCGTAGCGCTCCGCCCGCCAGAAGGCGCCGGGGACGGCCACACCGATGACGAACTGCTCGAACCACCCGCCGGTGTCCGGCGGGGCGAGCGTCGTGGTGGACCTCACCGCGTCGGCGGGCCACTCCTGCCCGTGGAGGTAGGCCTCGAAGGGCGGCCGGTCCGTGCGCTGTTGGCGCAGCCGCATGAACGCCGAGCTCCGGGTGAACCGGCCACTGCCGCTGGTGCCGTCGTCGTTGACGATCAGCCGGACGATCTGCTCGCCGCCGTACTCGGTGCCGAACGGCGCCACGATGATCCCGCCGGGCGCCGTCTGGGCCAGCCATGCGGGAGGGATCTCCAGCAGGGAGCAGGTGGCGATGATCCGGTCGTACGGAGCGCCGTCCGGCCAGCCCTGCCGTCCGTCGCCCCCTACGACAGTCGGCGCGAGTCCGGCCCGCTCCAGGTTCGCGCGAGCACCGCGGGCGACGTCCGGATCGTACTCGACCGTCACCACGTTGAGGCTCCCCAGGCGGTGGGCCAGCAGCCCCGCGTTCCAACCCGTGCCGGCACCGACCTCCAGCACCCTGTCCCCCGGGCGCACATCGAGGTCCCGGAGCATCGAGAACACCATGGTGGGCATGGAGTTGGACGAGGTTGGGGTTGTGCCGAGCCCGTCGCCAGCGTGCTCCCCGTCATCCCACTGCGTGGTCAACGGGATGTCCGAGTAGACCGCCCGCCGCCATGAGCCGGGGTCCTGCGACCGGTACACCACGGGGTTCTGTCGCGTGCCGTCCGCGATGCCCGGCCAGATACGGTCCGGGACGAACAGTTCACGGGGTACGGCGTTGAAGGAGGGAAGCCAGTCCGAGGACAGTACGCCGTCGGCCACCAGCGCGGAGGCGAGCCCCTGGGGGCTCGCCTCCTTGCGCGATTCGCCAGTCACTTGCCGCCGCCCGCCGGGGACGAGCCGTCGGAGGTGTTGCCACCCTCGTCGGACCCGCCACCGCCGTGCCCGGCACCCTTGTTGCTGTCATCCTGCTGCCCGCCGCCCTTGCCGTCGCCGGACCCGCCTCCGCGCTTGCCCATGTTCTTCCCCTTCCGCTGCTGGTCCGACCGAGGAAACCCTCTGCCATCCGTCTCATCGGCATGAGCGACGTTACGGACGGTGATGCGCCGATCTCTACGAACTTGCATGAGCTTGCACGCCAACGAATCGGTCAAATCCAGATATTGACTACGTATCAGCTGCTTGGACAAGCTTGTGCAAGCCCGAGCAAGCACCTAGACCAGGGAGCCAGCCATGGCCGTGGAGTTCGTTGGCATCGACCCCAACACCGATCGGGACCACTGCCCCACCGTGTGGGTGGACCCGGTGGCTCAGGAGATCCTCTTCCAGGGATGGAACCCGCACCCCCAGACTCAGGCGGACTGCGAGGGGAGCAGCCCCGCGAACGGCTCGGTGCCCGGCGACGAGTCCATCGTCAGGCTTCCAGCCCGGATGGTGCCCATGATCAGGGAGGCGTGTGATGTCATCGAGCGTGCCCAACTTCGCTGAACTGCTTGAACAGTGCTGTCGGTCCGCCGTCCATCTGGAACTGCGGGACTCATACGCTCCGACAGAACGCTTCGAGGCGTGGCAGCGCGGTGAACGGGTCAACTGGGAAGACCGTGAGTCCTGGTGGCACCCCTACGACCAACTGATCGCGGACACCGTGGCCCGGGGCGTGATCATCCGTCGGGCTCGGATCGTGTCCGAGCCCGTGTCCGAGTACATCCGCTGGGAGCACTACGTAACCCACGCCAACGTCACGGCGGGCGAGGACGTCCGCTGGTTGCCTCGGCGACGGGCCACGAGCATCCCCCTGCCGGGAAACGACTTCTGGCTCTTCGACGGTGCACTGCTTCGGGTACACCACTTCTCCGGCGACGGTGCCGTGGTCGAGGACGAGATCACGGCAGACCCGGAGACCGTGGAGCTGTGCGCCAGTGCGTTCGAAGCAGTCTGGGAACGAGCGGTCCCGCATCACCAGTACGAGATCTGACGAAGGCCGGCTCCATGCCTGCGCCCCCCTCCCCAAGCGTCCAGAAGGCCCGCGAGGCCCTTGCCGGCCGACTGAGCGGGATCCGGAAGGACGCGGGGCTCAGCGGGCGGGAGCTGGCCGCCAAGTGCGGCTGGTCGGAATCGAAGTCATCCCGGATCGAGAACGCCAGAACACCTCCCTCTGACGCCGACATCAGGGCCTGGTGCCGAGCCTGTGACGCCGACGGCCAAGTCCCCGACCTGATCGCCGCCAATCGGCAGTCCGCCGACGCTCATGTGCGGTGGCGACAACTCCAGCGAAGCGGACTACGTCGGCTGCAAGAGTCCACCGGGGACCTGTACCGACAGACCGAGACGTTCCGGGTCTACGTCTCCGACGTGATCCCGGGATTCCTCCAGACACCCAGATACGCCACCGCCCTGCTGTCGTCCATCGCGGACTTCCGGGGAACCCCGAACGACGTGGACGATGCCGTGGCGGCCCGCATGAAGCGCAACACGGTGCTGAGCAATGGCGGGCGCCGGTTCTCGTTCGTCCTGGAGGAGTCAGTGCTGCGGTACCGCGTGTGCGGTACCGAAGCCATGGCGGCACAGCTGGGCCACCTGTTCGGAGTCATGGATCTTCCGAACGTCGCCGTGGGCATCGTCCCGTTCGCGGCGCAGCGGACCGTGTGGCCCATGCCGACCTTCACGATCTTCGATGACACCAGGGTCCATGCGGACACGCTGGATGCCGCCTCGACACTTACGGAGCCCGGCCAGGTCGATCTGTATGCCCGCGCCTTTGATCGGCTCTCACAGGGCGCAGCGCGCGGCGCCGCAGCGCGTTCCCTCATCGCCAACGCCTTGGCCTGCCTGGATTGATACGTCGGTGTACAGGGAGGGAGAGCTGATCGTATGGCACGGACCGAGTACTACGACGGTCCCGACGCCCCCGAGTTCAACCGGGTGGTCGTGGCAGCATCTGCGGTCGTAACGGATCCCGAAGGACGCATCCTGATCCAGGTCCTGGCCGAGGGCAACACCCCCGACTAGAACCCGAACGCGCGGGAAGTCGGCCCGGCCGACTTCCCGCGCCGGACCGGACGGGGCGGGCGTCTCCTCACCGCCCCAGCCGTTTCACACCGTCTTGATGCCGCCGCCCTCGACGACGTAATCAGCGCCGGTGACGCTTGCCGCGCGGTCCGAGACGAGGAACGCGACGACGGCCGCGACCTCATCGGGCTCGACCATGCGGCCGGTGGTCAGGCCCATCGCCGCGGGCACCCCGGCAACGAAGTCGCGGTGCCCGACACCGTTCGCCTCTGCGAGGCGGGCACCGAAGCCGTCGGCGTCCTCCCACATGCCGGTACGCGTCGGACCGGGAGAGACAGTGTTCACACGTACACCCTGGGGGCCGAACTCCTCGGACAGCGCCTTGCCGAATGCGTTGAGACCCGCCTTGGCAGCGCCGTACTCGATCGGGCCCGTGCCCGGCAGGCGTGCGCTCATCGACGAGATGTTCACCACCGAACCGCGGCGCTCCAGGAGGCTCGGCAGCAGTCGGCGGGTGACCCGGACCGTGCCGAACAGGTTGACCTCGAAGCTCTGCGCCCACAGGTTGTCGTCGGTCGCGAGGAACCCGCCGAAGGTGAACGAGTCGCCGCCGCCCAGGTTGTTGACCAGGATGTCCACCCCACCCAGTTCCGCGAGCGCCTGCGCCCCCAACTCCTCGGCGCCTTGCGGCGTGCTCAGGTCCACCGCCACCGGGTGGGCCCCGGCCTCCTTCAGCTCAGCCGTGATCGTGCGGGCCGCACCCACCACGCGGACCCCCTCGGCGATGAGCTGCCGGGTGATCGCGAGGCCCACGCCTCGGCTGGCTCCGGTGACGACTGCGGTCTTCCCGGCGAGATCGAGCTCCATGTCAGACTCCTCGAAGATATTTGAATTGCAGGTACAAAACTGGGCCGCAAAAAATGAAGACAGCGCCGACCGGTAGGCGTCGGACTACAACGACCCGATCGCCGCGTCCACGACCCGCCTCAACTGCGTTGCGTCCTCAGCGGTCTTCGCCAGCACGCGCATGCCGATCACCGTCGCGAGCAACCAGGCCGCCACCGCCGCCGCGTCGCGGCCAACGGCGATCTCACCGGCCCGCTGACCTTCCTCAACGGTCGCCCGCAACGCACTCTCCGTACGCGCGAACATCCTGCGCGCCGCGTCCCTCGCTCCAGCGTCCGAGGTGGCCAACTCGGCGGCGGTGTTGACCGCCATGCAGCCGCGCCGATCCGGGTCACCCAGGTCGAGCTCGACCAGCGCCTCCAGCGCACCCCGCAGTCGATCCTTCGCCGAACCCGGGTGATCGAGAAGCGCCTCCAGCCACTCGGCCTGTGAGTCGCGGTAGCGCTTGAGCGCCCGCTCGAACAAGGCGTGCTTACTGCCGAAGGCGTTGTACAGACTGCCCTTGCCGATGCCGATCCCGTCCACGAGGTCCTGCGGCGTCGTCGCGGCGTACCCCTTGCGCCAGAACACGCCCATGGCGCGCTCCACCGCCTCGTCCGGATCGAACTCCTTCGGCCTGCCCATGGCTCCACCGTAACACCATTTTTGACCTGGAGGTCAAAAGAAAGTTGCATCCAGCCCGATTCGCGGCGCACGGGGCCCGCAAGGCCCTCACCCTGGGCGAGTGAGGGCCTTCGCGTTGGGTCAGTGGTGGTCGTCGGGGTCGTCGGGCTGGGGCATCTTGAGGGTCGCGATGACGCCGAGGGCGACGGTGGCGATCGCGAGGGCGAGCAGGGCGAGGAGGATCGCGCCGACGAAGAGGTTCACCGGTGCCACGGCTCGTCGCGCTCCAGGTCGCGGAGGAGGTGGAGGAGGTTGAGGAGGGTGCTGACCGGCGCGTTGCCGAAGTCGACGAGGATGCGGCCGTCGAGGGTGGTCTCGGGGGTGCCGGCGGAGCCCCAGAGGAGCCCGTAGGGGAGGCCCCGGCGGTGCAACTCACCGAGGAGGGCGGTGATCTGGGGCTCGGTGTAGTCGCGCATCCGGGGGTCGTCCGGCGCGACCGGGTCGCGGGTCACGCGTCGGAGTCCAGCTCGTACCAGGTGGTCTTGCCGCGCTTCTGCGGGTCGACGCCCCAGCGGTCGGTGAGGCCCTCGATCAGCTGGAGGCCTCGGCCGGTCTCGGCGAGGCCGGAGGTCGTCCGCAGCTGCGGGAGGGCGTCGCTCTCGTCGGAGACCGTGACCCGGAGGGTGCGGTCGAGGATGGAGAACCAGACGACGGGCGCGGGGGTTTCACCGTGCCGCCAGGCGTTGGAGATGAGCTCGCAGAGGGCGAGTTCGGCGCTGAAGATGATGTCGGCGTCCCACCCGCCACTGCGGGTCATGGCGTCCCGCAGGGCCTGCCGGGAGAGGGTGAGCGAGGGGGTGTTACGGGTGCACACGGGAACCTCCGTGAGGCTGTGGTGTGGGGAGAGGTGATGGCGGTCGTCACCGTGAGCCAGGCCGGGGCGGCGGTTGCTCTTCGGCGTGCGGGCAGCAGGCGCCTACTGCCTTGAGTGCAGGCTTTACTGACGATCCGTCGGATTGAGCCGAGAACGACGATAGCGCATCGGAGCTTAACGTTAAGCTCAATGCGCGAAGGTTCCCCCGATGGAGTCATCCCCTGGATGGCCACCCCTGCACGCGGCACGGCAGACTGGCGCCTGTACCGGTAGAGAGGACGCCATGGCCAACCGCCAGAACCCGACCCTTCGCCAGCGTCGACTCGGTGCTGAACTGCGGAGGATGCGAGAGCAGGCCGGCTTCGCGGGCAGCCACCTCGCCCGCTTGCTCGGTGTGACTCCAGCTCTGGTGACGCAGATGGAGAACGGGAAGTCCGCAGTCAGCGTGGAGCGCCTGCACGAGATCGCGGAGGCTTGCATGTGCGCCAACGCACCCTTGGTCGATGCGCTCGCCGGGATCGCCAGGGAACGAGATCGGGCCTGGTGGGATGAGTATCGCAACACCCTGACAGCCGCCCCCATTGATGTGGCGGAAATGGAGGGACATGCGAAGAGGCTCAAGAGCTTCAACATCGGCTTCATCCCGGGGCTGCTTCAGACGGCCCCCTATGCCGCCGCCGTTTTCGCGAGAGGTTTCACTCCTCTTCCCAGTCGCGAGGTCGATCGCAGGGTGGGGTTCCGCCTGCGCAGGCAGCAGATCATTCGATCCGGTGAAACGCCGTACGTGGCACTGATCCACGAGGCAGCGCTGCGAATTCAGTACGGCGGTCCCGCAGTTCTCATAGAACAGCTTGCTTCACTCGTCGAAGACTCCGAGCTTTCGGGAGTCTCGCTTCGAGTCGTACCGTTCGATACGGCCGACTTCCCTGGCCCCAGTGAGAACCTGATCTACGCGGAAGGCCCGGTACCGGAGCTGGATACGGTCCAGGCCGACTCGTCCCACGGCTCCCACATCTTCGACTCGCTCGCCCAGCTGGCGGGCTATCGCGCGATCTTTGAGCGCATCGAAACCGTCGCGCTCCCTGAGAGCGAGTCGCGAGATTACATTCGCTCGATCATGAAGGAACTGAACGACAAGTATGAATAGCTCCGAGTGGCAGAAATCCAGCTTCAGCGAAGCAGCCAGCAACTGCGTCGAGGTGCGCGCACTTGAAGGAGTAGTCGAACTCCGCGAGTCCGACGACGGCGAGGTCATAGTCCGCACCACCCGCCTCAGGTTCGCCGACTTCCTCGAAGCCGCCAAGGCAGGCGAGTTCGACCACCTGACCAACACCCCCTGAAAGCGAAGCCCCCGCGCCCGCCACCCCGGGGGCGCGGGGGCCGTTCACAGCCGGGGGCTCAGACCTCCCGGACCCCCGCCCGCCACACCGCCGCCGTCAGCGGGACGCCCGGGCGGTACGCGAGGTGCACGTGCGAGGGCGCATCCAGCAGCAGCAGGTCGGCCCGGGAGCCGACCGCGACCGTCCCCACGTCCGTCCGCCGCAGCGCGTGGGCACCGCCCGCCGTGGCCGCCCACACCGCCTCGTCCGGCGTCATCCCCATCTCCCGCACCGCGACCGCGATGCAGAACGCCATCGAACTCGTGAAGCTGGAGCCCGGGTTGCAGTCCGTCGACAGCGCCACCACCGCGCCCGCGTCCAGCAGCCGCCGCCCGCTCGGGTACTCGGCCCGGGTGGAGAACTCCGCCCCCGGCAGCAGGGTCGCGACCGTCGCCGACCCCGCCAGCGCGGCCACGTCCTCGTCGGTCAGGTGGGTGCAGTGGTCCGCCGAGGCGGCCCCCAGCTCCACCGCAAGCTGCACGCCGGGCCCGTAGGTGAGCTGGTTGGCGTGCACTCGCGGCGTGAGCCCCCGCTCGATGCCCGCCGTCAGGACCGCCCGCGCCTGGTCCCCGTCGAAGGCGCCCTTCTCGCAGAACACGTCCACCCAACGGGCGTGCGGCGCACAGGCGTCCAGCATCTCGCCGGTCACCAGGTCCACATAGCCCGCCGGGTCCTCGGCGTACTCGGGCGCCACGATGTGCGCGCCCAGGTACGTCGTCTCCGGCGTGTACTGGGCGGCGATCCGCAGCGCCCGCGCCTCGTCCTCGACCGTCAGCCCGTACCCGGACTTGCACTCGATGGTGGTGGTCCCCTGCCGCAGCGCCTCCCGGACGAACCGTGCCAGGTTGGCGTCCAGTTCAGCGTCCGAAGCCGCCCGGGTGGCCGCCACCGTCGTCCGGATACCGCCCGCCGAGTACGACTGCCCGGACATCCGGGCGTTGAACTCGGCCGTACGGTCCCCCGCGAACACCAGGTGGGCGTGCGAGTCGACGAAGCCGGGCAGCAGCGCCCGGCCCCCGGCGTCGAAGCGCTCGTCCGCCGCCGGAGCCTGCGCGGCCGGGCCGACCCAGGCGACGGTGTCGCCGTCGACCACCACGGCCGCGTCGGCCAGCAGGCCGAGCGGCCCGGTGCCGCGCCCGGGGTCGTTGGTGACCAGGCTGCCGATGCCCGTGATCAAGGTGGTCCTGGTGCTCAAGGCAACGCCTTCCGAATCGAGTTGGACATGGAACTCAGCAGTCCAGGGCGCCGATGGCAGTCAGCAGCGCCCCCGGCACGTCGGCCACCAGCTGGTGCACGCCGTCCCGGACGACGTGCCGCCCGCCGACCACCAGGTGCCGGACGTCCGCCGCCGAGGCCGCGAAGACGGCGATCTCGGCGCCGAGCCGGGGCGGCGGCCCGGCCGTACGGACCGAGTCCAGCGCGATCACCGTGAAGTCGGCGAGCGCCCCGGTCTCGATCCGCCCGGCCTCGGGCCAGCCGAGCGAGGCGTGTCCGTCCTCGCCCCCGGCCCGCAGCAGCGCGTTGGCCGTCCAGTGGCCGCGGGTGCGGGTCCGCAGCCGCTCGTCCAGTTCCAGCGCCCGCGCCTCCTCCCACGGGTCGATCACCGCGTGGCTGTCGCTGCCCAGGGAGATCGGGCTGCCCGCCGAGGCGAGTCGCCGGGCCGGGCCGATGCCGTCGGCGAGGTCCCGCTCGGTGGTGGGACACATGCAGACGGTCGTACCCGAGTCGGCGAGGAGCTCGACGTCCTCGTCGGTGAGGTGGGTGGCGTGCACGGCCGAGGTGCGCGGGCCGAGCGCGCCGTGGTCGGCGAGCAGCCGGGTCGGGGTGACGCCGTGCGCGGCGAGGCAGGCGTCGTTCTCGGCGGTCTGCTCGGACAGGTGGACGTGCAGCGGCGCGCCGCGCATCGTCGACCAGTGCGCGACGGTGCCCAGCTGCTCGGCCGGGACGGCCCGGACGGAGTGGATGGCGGCGCCGATCCGGGCGTGCTCGCGCGGCTTGAGCGCGTCCACCCGGGCCGCCCAGGCCTCGGCGTCGCCGTCGCTGAACCGCAGCTGCGGGTGGGTCGGTTCGGCGCCGAAGCCCGAGGACAGGTAGCAGGTGTCCAGCAGGGTGATCCGGATGCCGGCCCGGGCGGCGGCCTCGATCAGCGCCTCGCCCATCGCGTTCGGGTCGGTGTAGCGGGCGCCGCCGGGCGCGTGGTGCAGGTAGTGGAACTCGCCGACGGCGCTGATCCCGGCGAGCGCCATCTCGGCGTAGACGGCGGTGGCGAGCGCCAGGTAGCTGTCCGGGTCGAGCGCGCCGGCGAACCGGTACATGGTGTCGCGCCAGGTCCAGAAGGTCCCGGAGCCGACCTGGACGTGCCCGCGCAGCGCCCGGTGGAAGGCGTGCGAGTGGGCGTTCGCCTGGCCGGGCAGCAGCAGCCCGTCCAGCCGGACGGCGCCGGGCGGGCAGGGCCCGCTGTCCGGCTCCACCCGGGCGATCCGACCGTCGGCACCGAGGGTGATCAGCACGTCCGGCTCGACCACTGGCCCGTTGTGGTGCGGCAGCCAGGCGTACTGAGCCCAGTAGCTCACCGGAAGGGTCGGCGACACGCGAGGTCCTCCAGTACGTCGGCGAGGGCGGCGACCCCGGCCAGGCAGTCGGCCTCCTCGGCGTGCTCGGCCGGGGAGTGCGAGACGCCGGTGGGGTTGCGCACGAACAGCATGGCGGTGGGGATCGCGGACGCCAGGATCCCGGCGTCGTGTCCGGCGCCGGTGGGCAGCACCGGGGCGTCCAGCAGCTTGGCGAGCCGGTCGCGCAGTGGACCGTCGAAGTCCACCACCGGGGTGTAGGACTCGCGGGTCAGCTCGACCCGGACGCCGTCGCGCTCGCCGCGCTCGGCGGCGGCCCGCTCGATCTCGGCGACCAGTTCGGTCAGGGTGCGCTCGTCGGCGGCCCGGGAGTCCAGCCAGCCGCGCACCAGCGAGGCGATCGCGTTGGTGCCGTTGGGCTCGACCGCGACCTTGCCGAAGGTGGCCAGCGCGCCCGCCAGCTTCGCCTTCTTGCGGGCCGCGAGCACCGTGTTGGCGTAGGTCAGCATCGGGTCGCGGCGGTCCTCGATCCGGGTGGTCCCGGCGTGGTTGGCCTCGCCGTGGAAGTCGAACCGCCAGCGGCCGTGCGGCCAGATCGCGCCCGCCACGCCGACCGGCTGCCCCTCGGCGAGGCAGCGGCCCTGCTCGACGTGGAGTTCGACGAAGGCGCCGATCCGGGACAGCCGCTCGTCGTCCGCGCCGAGCGCGGTCGGGTCGTAGCCGGCCTTCTCCATCGCGTCGGGCAGCCGCCGGCCGTCCGCGTCGCGCAGCTCGTACGCGGCCTCCCGGGAGAGCACCCCGGCGGTCAGGCGGGAGCCGATGCAGGCCACGCCGAACCGGGCGCCCTCCTCGTCACCGAAGTTGACGATCGCCAGCGGCTTGGTGAACTCGCTCCCCCGGGAGCGCAGTTCGTCCAGCGCGGCGAAGGAGGAGACCACCCCGAGCGGGCCGTCGTAGGCGCCGCCGTCCGGGACGGAGTCCAGGTGCGAGCCGGTGACGATAGCGCCCTGACCGTGCGGATCGCCCAGCCAGGCCCACTGGTTGCCGTTGCGGTCCAGCTCGTACGTCAGACCGCGGTCGCGGGCCTGCTGCTCGAACCAGGCGCGGCACTCGGCGTCGGCGGAGTTCCAGGCGAAGCGGCGGTAGCCGCCGGAGGCGGCGGAGCGGCCCACGGGGAGCAGCTCCGCCCACATCTCTTCGAAACTCAAGGTCACAGCTCGCCCATCGGGACGCGGACCCCACGCTCGGCGGCGACCTCGGTGGCCCGGTCGTAGCCGGCGTCCACGTGGCGGATGACGCCCATGCCCGGGTCGTTGGTGAGCACCCGGCGGATCTTCTCGCCCGCCAGCGCCGTACCGTCGGCCACGGTGACCTGGCCGGCGTGGATCGAGCGGCCGATGCCGACGCCGCCGCCGTGGTGGATGGACACCCAGGAGGCGCCGGAGGCCACGTTGACCATGGCGTTGAGCAGCGGCCAGTCGGCGATGGCGTCCGAGCCGTCCAGCATCGCCTCGGTCTCGCGGTACGGGGAGGCGACCGAGCCGCAGTCCAGGTGGTCGCGGCCGATCACGATCGGCGCGGACAGCTCGCCGGAGGCGACCATGTCGTTGAAGCGCTCGCCGGCCTTGTCACGCTCGCCGTAGCCGAGCCAGCAGATGCGGGCGGGCAGGCCCTGGAAGTGCACCTTCTCCTGGGCCATCTTGATCCAGCGGTGCAGCGACTCGTTCTCCGGGAAGAGGTCGAGGACGGCCTTGTCGGTCTTGTGGATGTCCTGCGGGTCGCCGGACAGCGCGGCCCAGCGGAACGGGCCCTTGCCCTCGCAGAACAGCGGGCGGATGTACGCCGGGACGAAGCCGGGGAAGGCGAAGGCCCGGTCGTAGCCGGCCAGCTGGGCCTCGCCGCGGATCGAGTTGCCGTAGTCGAAGACCTCGGCGCCGCGGTCCAGGAAGCCGACCATCGCCTCGACGTGCGCGGCCATCGCCTCGCGGGCGCGCTGGGTGAACTCGGCGGGCTTGGCGGCCGCGTAGTCGGCCATGTCGTCGAAGGCGACGCCGACCGGCAGGTAGGCCAGCGGGTCGTGGGCGCTGGTCTGGTCGGTGACGATGTCGATCGGCGCGTCCATCGCGAGCAACTGCGGGACCAGCTCGGCGGCGTTGCCCAGCACGCCGATGGAGAGCGGCTGCCGCTTGTCGCGGGCGGCGGTGGCCAGCTCCAGCGCGTGGGAGAGGTCCTTGGCCTCGACGTCCAGGTAGCGGTGCTCGATCCGGCGGGCGATCCGGGACGGGTCGCAGTCGATGCAGATCGCCACGCCGCCGTTCATGGTGACGGCCAGCGGCTGGGCGCCGCCCATCCCGCCGAGGCCGGCGGTGAGGGTGATGGTGCCCTCCAGCGTGCCGTTGAACCGCTTGTTGGCGACGGCGGCGAAGGTCTCGTAGGTGCCCTGGAGGATGCCCTGGGTGCCGATGTAGATCCACGAGCCGGCGGTCATCTGGCCGTACATGGTGAGCCCGAGGCTCTCCAGCCGGCGGAACTCCTCCCAGTTGGCCCAGTCGCCGACCAGGTTGGAGTTGGCGATCAGCACGCGCGGCGCCCACTCGTGGGTCTGCATCACGCCCACCGGCCGCCCGGACTGGACCAGCATGGTCTCGTCCTGCTTCAGCCCCTGCAGCGTCTTCACCATCGCGTCGAAGGAGCGCCAGTCACGCGCCGCCTTGCCGGTGCCGCCGTACACCACCAGCTTCGACGGGTGCTCGGCCACCTCCGGGTCGAGGTTGTTCATCAGCATCCGCAGGGCGGCCTCCTGCTGCCACCCCTGCGTCGTGAGCCTCGTCCCGCGCGCCGCACGCACCTCACGCGGTCCGCTCGCCTGCTGCTGCACCATGTCCCGGCCTCTCTGCGGATGGATTCATTCAAGACTGCTCTGGCTGAATATAACTAAACAACCAGCTTTCGACCAGACCCCGGATCCATCGGAGCAGCCATGGCCGGAAGCAGCCTCCAGGCACGCCGAAGGGCCCGCCCGGCAGGCCGGTACGGGCTGGAGCGGACCGGACGGACCGGCGTGGACGGCTCAGGCAGCCGCGCCGCCGTCCCAGTCGATGCCGATCTCGGCCAGCCAGCGGCGGTCGGCGGCGTCCGGAGCCGGCGGGGTGGGCGGGCGGGGGACGTTCTGGACGGGGCCGAGGCCGTACTTCTCGGTGGCCGCGGCGGCGTCGGGTTCGATGACGCCCACGTGGACGGCGGACTCGTCGCCCGGGTCGAGGACGGTCAGTTCGGGTTCGGGCAGGCGCCGCAGGGTGACGCGGCGTCCGCAGGCGGGGCAGGACCATTCGTCGGCACCCGAGGTCAGGCGGGCGACGAACTTCATCTCGTGGATCACGCGCATGGGTGGCACCCCCTGCCATAGGGGATGCCCGGGTTCCTGGCGAGTACTCCCCCGGCCTTATTCCAGGCCGTGCCTACTCCAAGAACAGCCCCCGGGCCGCCGCCGACTGCTCGATCGCCTCCAACCTGGCCTCCGCGCCCGGCATTTCGTCGCACATGCTCTGCAACAGCACCCGGCCGAGCATCATCGGCGCACAGGCGGTGTCGAAGACCAGCCCGGTGCCGACGGCGGCCGGCAGCATCAGGTCGGAGAGCTTGGCGACCGGCGAGAAGGCGCTGTCGGCCACGGTGAGCACGGTCAGCCCGCACTCCCGGGCGACGACCAGGGCGTCCATCAACTCCCGCGGGTAGCGCGGCAGTGCGAAGCACAGCAGGGCGGTCGCCCCCGCCGCGGTGGCCTGTTCCAGTCGGTCGGCGAGCATGCTGCCGCCCTCGTCGAGCAGCCGGATGTCCGGGTGCACCTTGGCCGCGAAGTAGGCGAAGCCGCGGGCCTGCGCCGAGGCGGCCCGCAGCCCGAGCACCGGCAGCGGGCGGGAGGCGGCGAGCAGCCGGGCGGCCCGGATGATCGGCTCGGGGTCGGCGAGGAGTTCGGCGAGGTGGCGCAGGTGCTCGATCTCGGCGAGCACGGCCTGCTGGTGCTCGTTGCGCACCGCGTCGTCCGGGGTCTCGGGCGCGGCCGGTTCGCCCGCGCCGAGTTCGCGCAGCTGCCGGCGCAGCGCCGGGTAGCCGTCGTAGCCGAGCGCGACGGCGAAGCGGGTGACGGAGGGCTGGCTGACGCCGGCGAGTTCGGCGACCTCGACGCTGGACAGGAACGGCGCCTCGGTGGCGTGCCGGACGAGGGAGTGCGCGATCCGCCGCTGGGTGGGCGTCAGCCGGTGCCCCTCGAACAGCTGGAGCAGCCGGGCGGAGGGGCCGACGGTACCGGCCTCGTCGGTGGCGGTCATCAGCTCTACCTCCGGATGCGAGCGTTCGAAACGACGACTGTGCAGCAGCTCGTCGCGCCTGGCAAAGACGTCTCGTACGGCGGGACGCCGGATGAGACGTCCCAATGATCGGACAGCGGGACGGACGCCGGGGCGGACACCGGAGCACAACCCTCGGGGTAACCCTGATTTCTCCCTGAGCCCGCCCGGATTCCCCCCGCGAACGGATGGACCGGGTGGCGCGGCGGCCCCACGCTACTGGCATGGACACTCGCCAGGACGACCTGCGGCGCGACCTCGACGCCACCCTTCAGGCCCGCAAGGAGCTAGGCAAGGAGTACGAGGAGGAGCTCGTCGACTCGTTCATGAAGCGCCTCGACGCCCGCCTGGACGCCCGGGTGGAGCGCTCGGTGGCCGCGCGGCTGGACGACTACGAGCCGTCCCACCACCACCGGGACCGCGGCCCCCGCCGCGGCTGGTCCCCCAACCGCTCCGGCAACAAGCTGGCGGTGGTCTCGCTGGCCCTGGGCATCCCGCTGACCGCGATCGCGAGCAACCCCGCCGGCGGCGGCTTCGCCGGGCTGCTGGCCTGCTGGGCGGGCATCGTCGGGGTCAACTTCGCCGCGGCGCTGGGCAACCGCCGCGACCGGGAGGAGCGCCGGCCGCGGAGCGACTGGGACTGAGACCGGCCGGTCTGAGGCGTGCCGCACGGATCCCGGTCGGACCCGCACGGCACGTCCCGGCCGACGGCCGCCCCGCACCGGGGGCACGTCAGGCCAGCGGTCCGGTGACCCGCTCCACCGCCCGCACCAGGTCGCCGGTGGCGACCAGCGCGGCGGCGGCCTCCAGGTCCGGCGAGAGGAAGCGGTCCCGGCCGGCGCCGCCCACCCCCGCCTCGCGGGCGGCGGCCATCGCGGCCGCGGTGGCCGGAGCGATCCGGACGGCCGAGTCGGCCTGCTGACGGATCTCCAGCGCGCGGGCCGAGGCGGTGAGTTCGACGGCCAGGATGCGGCCGAGGTTGTCGACGGCCTGGCGCAGCTTGCGGGCGGCCGACCAGCCCATCGACACGTGGTCCTCCTGCATCGCGGAGGACGGGATCGAGTCGACCGAGGCCGGGACGGCGAGCCGCTTGTTCTCGCTGACCAGCGCCGCCTGGGTGTACTGGGCGATCATCAGCCCGGAGTCCACGCCCGGGTCGTCGGCCAGGAAGGCGGGCAGGCCGTGCGAACGGGCCTGGTCCAGCAGGCGGTCGGTGCGGCGCTCCGAGATCGAGCCGAGGTCGGCGGCGGCGATGGCGAGGAAGTCCAGCACGTACGCGACCGGCGCACCGTGGAAGTTGCCGTTGGACTCCACGCGCCCGTCCGGCAGCACCACCGGGTTGTCCACCGAGGCGGCGAGCTCGCGCGAGGCGACCAGCTGGGCGTGCGCCAGGGTGTCCCGGCCGGCGCCGGCGACCTGCGGGGCGCAGCGGATCGAGTAGGCGTCCTGGACCCGCGGCGCGTCGTCGTGGTGGTGGCCGGTGAGGCCGGAGTCCTTGAGCACGGCGAGCATGTTGGCGGCGCTCAGCGCCTGGCCGGGGTGCGGGCGGATCGGGGCGTGCAGCTCGGGGGCGAGCACCTTCTCGGCGCCGAGCAGCGCCTCCAGGGTCATCGCGGCGGTGATGTCGGCGGTGGTGAACAGCCGCTGCAGGTCGGCTATGGCCATCACGAGCATGCCGAGCATGCCGTCGGTGCCGTTGATGAGGGCCAGGCCCTCCTTCTCCAGCAGCTCGACCGGCTCGATGCCGGCGGCGGCGAGCAGCTCGGCGACCGGCCGCTCCACGCCGTCGGGGCCGGTGGCGGTGCCCTCGCCCATCAGCACCAGCGCACAGTGCGACAGCGGCGCGAGGTCGCCGGAGCAGCCGAGCGAACCGAACTCGCGGACGACCGGGGTGATGCCGGCGTTGAGCAGGGCGGCCATGGTCTGCGCGACCACCGGGCGGACGCCGGTGCGGCCGGAGGCCAGCGTCTTCATCCGCAGGAACATCAGCGCGCGGACCACCTCGCGCTCGACGGCCGGGCCCATGCCGGCCGCGTGCGAGCGCACCAGCGAGCGCTGCAGCTGGGCGCGCAGTTCGGGGCTGATGTGCCGGACGGCGAGGGCGCCGAAACCGGTCGACACGCCGTAGACGGGGCGCGGCTCGGCCGCGAGGGCGTCGATCCGCGCGCGGGCGGCCGCCATCTCGGCGAGCGCGTCGGGGCCGATCTCGACCCGGGCGTTACCCCGGGCGACGGCCAGGACGTCCTCCGCGCTGACGTCGGCCTTGCCGACCTGGACCAGCGGAGCGTCGGGGACCACAGCACTGTGCATATCCATATACACAATCACACCAGGTGAATGAAGATATGACAACAGCTGCTCGCCATCCGGATTCTCGGACGCCCCGATCCGAGCCGCTCCACCGGGGGTCCTGCTCAACCGACCCCCGGTGCCCACCCTCCCCCACAACCCCGGGCCTCACCCCTTCAACTCGGCCTCGATGAGGTCCGCCGCCCGCGCGGTGCCGCCCTCGGCCCGGCCGGCTGCGGCCAGCACCGACAGCCGCTCGGCCACCCCGGCGTCCCCGACCAGCTCCAGCAGCGCACCGCGCAGCGCCTCCGGGGTGGCCGCGTCGGTGTCCACCCGCCGGGCCACACCGAGGCCGACCAGGGCGTCCGCGTTGGCGAACTGGTCCACGCCCTGCGGCACCGCGATCATCGGCACGGCGTGGAACAGCCCCTCGCTGGAGCCGCCCATGCCGGCGTGGGTGACGAAGGCGTCCGCCTGGGCGAGCACCGACAGCTGCGGCACCCAGCGGTGCACCTCCACCGAGTCCGGCACCTCGCCCAGCTCCGCCAGATCGGTGTGCCGGCCGACCTGCAGCACGGTGTGCCAGCCGGGCAGGCCGCCGAACGCCTCGATGCAGGCCCGGTAGAACGCGGGCTGATTGGTGTAGGCGGAGCCCAGCGAGACCAGCAGCACCTTCCCGGCGCCGACCGGCCGCTGCCAAGTGCCCTGGTGGCCGCGGTCCGAGAAGCAGGGCCCGACGAAGGTGACCCGCCGCTCGTCCACCCGGTCCGCGTTCGGCTGCAGGGCGCGCGGGATGAGCGCGACGGCGCGCTCCGGGCGGCCCTTGAAGGCCTCCACGTCCCGCTGCACGGCGCCTGCCTCGGCCAGCCAGTCGGCGTACCGCCGGTAGTGCTCGGGCCCGCCGGGAGCCGTGCGGATCGCCTCGAAGACCTCCGGGTAGTCCTCCTCGAAGCCCTCCCAACCGACATAGGTCGGCGACAGCTGCACCACCGGCACGCCCAGCCGCTCACCGAGCGCCCGCCCGGCGAAGCCGGCGATGTCGCAGAGCACCAGGTCGGGGCGGTCCGCGCCGTCGCCGAAGCGCTCCAGCAGCACGGGCCACATGGCGAGCGCGTCGTCCAGGAACAGCTCCTGGAGCGCCACCGGGTCCATCGCCCAGCCGGCCGGGTCGTCGGTGAGCGGCAGTGTCGACGGGTACGGGACGAACGCGGCACCGGTGGACTCGACGGTCTCCCGGAAGGAGTCGGCGTTGACGTAGCTGACCCGGTGGCCCCGGGCGACCAGCTCGGTGACCACGGCCAGGCTGGGATTGACGTGCCCGTGGGCCGGGATGGAGACCATCAGAACGTGGGCGGAACGAGTCATGCGCACCTCCGGAGAAAAACGAGACGAGACGAACCGTCTCGCCATTGCTACGACGACACGATACGTCTCGTCTCGCGTTCGCGCATACAATTTCCGACATGGCCCCCAGAACCGCCCCCGACCCCGCCCGGCGCAGCGAGCGCGCCCGCGCCGCCGTCCTCACCGCCACCACCGAACTCGTCACCGAGATCGGCTACAGCAAGCTGACCATCGAGGCGATCGCCGCCCGGGCCGGCGTCGGCAAGCAGACCATCTACCGGTGGTGGCCCTCGAAGGGCGCCGTCGTCTTCGACGCCTTCCTCGCCGTCAACCAGCGCGACGGCGGCCTAACCCTCCCCGACACCGGCGACCTCGCCGCCGACCTGAGGGCCGTCCTACGCCCCACCAGCGACGAGCTCACCGACCCGGGCGCCGACCGCACCTACCGCGCCATCATCGCCGAGATCCTCAACGACCCGGCGCTGCACGCCGAGTACCGCACCCGCCTGCTGGACCCCCTGCTGGAGATCACCCGGAACCGTCTCCGCACCGCCCGCGAAGCCGGCCAGCTCGCCCCCGACGCCGACCTCGACCTCGCCATCGAACTGGTCTACGGCCCGCTCTACTACCGCTGGCAGTACCGGCTCGGCCCACTCACCCACGACCACGCCGACCGCCTCGTCGACGCCTTCCTCCGCGCCCTCGCCCCCACCACGACGGGCCCTAGCGTCCGCTCCGGCGCCTGAGCGCGACCACCACCAGCACCGCCACCAACAGCACCACCAGCACCACCAGCACCACCAGCACCACCCGGCCGAACACCGCGTCCATCGCCCGGCCGACCACGCTGCGCCGAGCCTTACGGGTGCGGCGCGAGGCCGTGTGATCGGTGATCTGGTGCGCCCGCAGCCCGGCCCGCACCTGCTTCACCCGCGCCGGCGCCGTCCGCACGGCCGCCGGCCCGGTCGCCCCCGAAGCCACCGCCCCCGGATGGCCCGCCACCCGCACCACCGGCACCGCCGCCGCCGGACCGGCCGCCACCACCCCACCCCCGAGCACCAGCACCCCGGTCACCACCGCACCCACCAACCGTCCGGCCACCGCCGACCCCCCACTCCCCGATCCACCCCCGTCACCTTCCCACCACCCACCCCACCCCGACACCCCACCCACCCGACCGCGACCCACCCGCGACACCCCGGTCACCGAACCAGCACATCACCGACCCCCGCACCCCACCCCTCCCAGCGGACACGCAGGGCGAAGCCCCCACAACACCCCCACCCCCCAAGCCCACCCGCACTCACCCCCACCCGCACTCACCCGACCCCACCCGCACTCACCCGCCCCCTCTCCGCACCCCCCACCTCCCTCCACCTCCCCCTCCCACCCGCCCCAGGCGAGAGGGACGCGCTGCGGGAGGGGGCGGTGGAGGGGGTGGGTGCGGAGAGGGGCGTGACGGGTGATTTTCAGACCGCCAACGACGAGCACCCCGCGCGATGAGGGTCGGCGGTCCGAAAATCACCCAGCCCCCGGAGCGCCCACCCCCGGAACCGCCCCCGGCACCACCCACCCTCCCGAAAGCCCACCCACACAACAGCCCCGCGCAGCGGCCCTCACAGCCCCGGAGCCGAAGCCGCCCCCGCCAACGCCACCGCCACCAGAGCCCGCATCGCATGGACGACCTGCCCGAGCGGCAGAGTCGCGTCGTCGGCGAAGAGCTCCACCAACCACCCACCCCCCGCGTTCTGCCCGCCCGCCGCGACCATCCCGCGGTAGCCGGAGACGACCAGCATCGCCTCCTCCGCCGGGTCGTTGCCCGCCGCGCCCGCGCGCAGCGAGAAGGAGCCCCCGCGGACGGCCCGGCGGGTCATCGGGTAGTGGCGGAGGTCGAAGACGGCGTCGGGGGCCTCGATCTGGGCGCGCTGGGTCTCGGCACGGCTGCTGCTGGGCCCACTGGTCATCCGGTAGACGGCGTGCTGGGCGGTGCGCATCAGCTGGGAGCCGGGCGGGACGTACGAGACCCACCAGCCGACCGCGTCGAGCAGCCGGGCGGAGGTCTCGGCGACGACCACCAGTTTGCCGAGGGTGTCGGCCGGGTGGACGGCCCGGGCGGCCGCGGCCCGGTCGAGGGCGGCGAGGACGGCGGTGAGCAGCTGTCCCGGGTCGGCGCTGTGGGCGGCGCCGCGGAACCGCCGCCGGTCGCCGGTGCCGGCCCGGCCGGCGGGCCCGCGGCGCCCGTCGGCGCGGTGGTGCGGGTCGGCGGCGTCGGCGAGCAGCACGGTGGGGTCGGGTGCGAAGCCGGGCCCGTGGCTGCGTCCGGCGACGACGGGGTGGGCGGCGCGGGCGGCCTTGGCCCGGTACTGGGCGGCGTCGGCGAGTCGGAAGAGCCGGTCGGGGGTGGTGACCGGTCCGATGGAGTCGCCGGTGGAGGCGACCCCGCAGGCGACCCCCTCGCCCTCGGCGAGCGCGAGGGCCCGTGCGCAGAGTTCCTCGGCGACGGCGACCACCTCGTCGGCCTTCTGGCCCTCCGCGAGCAGGCAGAACTCGTCGCCTCCGAGCCGGGCGGCGAGGCTGCCGGGCAGTTTGGCGGCGGCCAGGGACAACTGGTGGGCGAAGCGTTCGAGGAGCCGGTCGCCCATCTCGTGGCCGAGCTGGTCGTTGACCCGCTTCAGGCCGTTGACGTCGCAGACCACCAGCGAGACCACGGTGTTGTCGCGGTTGTGGGCCTCCAGCGCGCTCTCCAGCCGGGCGTCGACGGCGCGCCGGTTGGCGAGGCCGGTGAGCGGGTCGGAGAAGGCGAGTTTGCGCAGGTCGGCGAGGCGTTCGGTCTGGGCGAGGCCGGCCGAGACCTGGGCGGCGAGCAGGGTCGCGTAGTCGGCGTCGGCGTCGGTGAAGGCGGGCATGCCGGTGGACCGGGCGAGGTACAGCTCGCCCCAGGCCTGTCCGTGCAGCACGATCGGTGCGACCACGCAGCAGGCCCGGCCGCGCCGGCGCAGCGCGGCGGCGCGTTCCTGGCAGTACGCGCCGGCGGTCGGGTGGACGTGCCCGGTGCGCGGTTCGGCGTTCTCGGCGGTCTGCAGCCAGGCACGCGGCAGGCGCCCGGTGGTCCAGCGCTCCTCCAGGTAGGTGACGATCTCCGGGAAGTCCGCGACGGGGTACGACTCGTCCTCCGGCAGTTCCTCCTCGCCGGGCGCGAGTTCGCCGTGGTTGACCAGCACCCGCAGCCGGCCGGATTCGCGGTCCCAGACCGAGACGGCGGCCATGGTGGCGCCGAGGGCCTCGGTGGCCCGGGTGGCGGCGGCCCGGACGGCCTCCAGCGGGGTGAGCGCCCCGGCCATGTCCTGGGCGAGTTCGACCACCGACTGCAGTCGCAGGTCGGGCAGCGGGTCGCAGTGGTGCGGGCTCTCGCAGTCGCAGCCGCGGCCCGTCATGATCGCCTCACTGCTCACCGGATCGCCTCGCTCCCTGTGCCCGGCCCTGCCGGGCCCCCACCGGTCGGCCGCACCCGTCCGGCCGCTTGCACCAAGACTATGGCGAGTTCGTTCGGTTATGCCCCGTTTGCCCGGATGGAACCGCACCGAACCGTACGGTCTTCAACCGTTCGGCACCCGTCCGAGCGGCCCACCGCCGAAGCCTCGGGGCCCGGCCGCTGCTCCGGCTCCATCTACTCCGGCGCCGTCTACTCCGGCTTCATCCGCCGCGACAGCAGCCAGGGCTCCACCAGCCCCAGCCCCCGCACCGGCCGACGCCACATCGGCTGGAGGTGGAACCGCGCCCCCGTGTCCGGCCCCGGCACCGGCAGCCCGGAGGCCGGCATCCCGGCCGCCACCGACAGCGCCTCCGCCAGGCCGGGCCCCTCCGAGTCGGCCGGCGCGACGCTGCCGTTCTGCTCCAGCGCCGCGGCCAACTCGCCGTCGATCAGCACCGCGTCCTTGGGCGCGATGGAGGTGAGCCGACTGGCCAGGTTGACCGTGGTGCCGAAGACGTCGCCCATCCGCTGGGTGACCGTCCCGAAGGCCATGCCGACCCGCAGCGCCGGAATGCTGTCGTCCTCGGCGAGCGCGTCGATCAGGCTGAGCGCGATCTCGGCGGCGGTGGCCGGGTCCTCGGAGACGTAGAGGATCTCGTCACCGAGGGTCTTGATCACCCGGCCGCCCTGGCCGGCGATCAGGTCGGAGCAGGTGTTCTCGAAGGTCTCGACCAGCTCGCCGAGCTCCTCCTCCTCCAGCCGCCGGGACAGCCGGGTGAAGCCGACCAGGTCCGCGAAGCCGACCGCGAGCCGACCGCTGGTGATCTCGTGGTCCTCGGCGGCCTGCACCACCCGGCCGGTGACGGCGGCCAGCTGGCGCCGCCAGACGTACACCAGGAACTGCTCCAGCTCCGGCAGCAACAGCTCGACCAGCGGGTAGGCGACGTCGGCGCGGGTGAGGCCGGGCTCGACGGCCTGGGTGAGGTTCTCCAGGAAGGTGTCCATCTGCCAGCCGGCCAGCCGGGCCGTGGTCTGGCCGGTGGAGCGGGCCACCTGGATCGCCATCGACTCGCTGAGCAGTCCGGACTCGACCAGGCCGGCCAGGCGCCGCAGCGCGATCACGTCGCCGTCGGTGAGGGCCCGGGACTGGCCGATGTCGGGGAAGCCCATGGCGCGCCAGAAGCGGGTGGCCAGCTCCATCGGGACGTCGGCGGCGCGCGCGGCCTGGTACGGGGTGTAGCGGCGTGGCGCGTCCAGGATCAGGCGTTCCAGTTCGAGCGCGACCATGGGGTCGTGGTTGCCCGCCGCCGCTCCGCTGCCGTCCTCTGCCACCGGTCCGTCCCCGTGCGGTCGCCGCACTTGCCTCGTGTCCTACCTGTCCGGGCGCACCGCCCGCCACCCGGGCGGACAGTGGCGCGCCTCACACCTGCCAGGTGGAATGTTCGCACGGAATCGCGTGATCCGGAGCATCCGCCCGAGTCAAGGAGAGGTGAAGAGTGCCGTTCAGCGCGGCTCGGGGCGGACGTGGACCACGTCCCCCGCGCCGACCGCCCGGCGTGCGCCGTCGGCGGTGCGCACCACCAGGCGCCCGTCCCCGTCGATCGCCACCGCCTCGCCGACCAGTTCGCGGTCGCCGGGCAGGTGCACCTTCACCCGGCGGCCGAGCGTGCTGCAGCGGTCCACGTACGCGCGCAGCAGGTCGCTGGTGTGCGGGTCGCCGGCGGCGGCCGTCCACTCCCGGTACAGCCCGGCGAACTCGCGCAGCAGGGCGCGCAGCAGGACGGAGCGGTCGGTGGTGGTGGCGCCGGCCAGCGCGAGCGAGGCGGCGGTGGGGACGGGTAGTTCGGCGGCGCGCAGCGAGACGTTGAGGCCCGTCCCGACCACCACGGCGCCGCCGCTCAGTTCGGTGAGGATGCCGCCGAGCTTGCGCTCCGCGCCGTCGATCTCCGTCTGGAGGTCGTTGGGCCACTTCAGCCCGACCTCGACCCCGGCCACCCGGTCGAGGGTGCTGGCGACGGCCACCCCGACCAGGATCGGCAGCCAGCCGTACCGCTCGACCGGCACCTCCTCGGGGCGCAGCAGGAAGGACGTGAACAGTCCGGAGCGGGCCGGGGCGGTCCACTGCCGGTCCAGCCGGCCGCGGGCGGCGCTCTGCGCCTCGGCGATCAGCACGGTGCCCTGCGGGGCGCCGGCGCGGGCCCGTTCGGCGAGGTCGCTGTTGGTCGAGCCGGTCTCGGCGACGACGTCCAGCGAGGTCCAGAGCCCGCCCGGGACGACCAGTTCGCGGCGCAGCGCCGCCTGGTCCAGCGGCGGCCGGTCCAGGTCGGTCCAGGGGGACGGTCCGGTACGGCCGAAGCCGCGCAGTCCGCTGCGGCGGGGGGTCTCGGGTGCGGTCATGGTGGCCACCCTAGGACCAGGACGGGCCCGCGGCAGGACGGACCACAGAGGCGCAGTCCGCCCCATCGTCCCGCAGAACGCTCGTTGACACACTGTGTCGATGGCCATAACGCCAGGACAGCCGCATCGCCCTTCGCGCTGGCTACGCTACGCAGCGGTAGTTCGCAGCGCCGCCCTGCCCTCGTGCGCGAGCCCCCGATCCCGGCCCGCGCGCACTCGAACAGGTCGCGGCCGATGATCAGGGAGAGCCACCGGATGACCGAGGCGCCGTACGACCCCCACACCACCGCCGGCAAGCTCGCCGACCTGCGGCGCAGGCTGGACGAGGCGGTGCACTCCGGCTCGTCCAAGGCCGTGGAGAAGCAGCACGCCAAGGGCAAGCAGACCGCGCGCGAGCGGGTCGTGGAGCTGCTGGACGAGGACTCCTTCGTGGAGTTCGACGAGTTCGCCCGGCACCGCTCGACCAACTTCGGGCAGGAGAAGACCCGCCCGTACGGCGACGGCGTGGTGACCGGCTACGGCACCGTCGACGGCCGTCAGGTCGCCGTCTTCGCCCAGGACTTCACCGTCTTCGGCGGCTCGCTCGGCGAGGTCTTCGGCGAGAAGATCGTCAAGGTGATGGACTTCGCGCTGAAGACCGGCTGCCCGGTCATCGGCATCAACGACTCCGGTGGCGCCCGGATCCAGGAGGGCGTGGTCTCGCTCGGCCTGTACGGCGAGATCTTCCGCCGCAACGTGCACGCCTCGGGCGTCATCCCGCAGATCTCGCTGATCATGGGCCCCTGCGCGGGCGGCGCGGTCTACTCCCCGGCGATCACCGACTTCGTGGTGATGGCCGACCAGACCTCGCACATGTTCATCACCGGCCCGGACGTGATCAAGACGGTGACCGGCGAGGACGTCGGCATGGAGGAGCTGGGCGGCGCCCGCACCCACAACACCAAGTCCGGCAACGCCCACTACCTGGCCACGGACGAGAAGGAGGCGATCGAGTACGTCAAGAGCCTGCTGTCGTACCTGCCCTCCAACAACCTGAGCGACCCGCCGTCCTACCCCGAGCAGGCGGACCTCACGGTCACCGACGAGGACCTCGAACTCGACGCCATCGTGCCGGACTCGGCGAACCAGCCGTACGACATGCGCAAGGTGATCGAGCACATCGTCGACGACGGCGAGTTCCTGGAGACCCAGCCGCTGTACGCGGGCAACATCATCACCGGCTTCGGCCGGGTCGAGGGCCACGCGGTCGGCGTCGTCGGCAACCAGCCCATGGACCTGGCCGGCTGCCTGGACATCAACGCCAGCGAGAAGGCCGCGCGCTTCATCCGCACCTGCGACTCCTTCAACATCCCGGTGCTGACCTTCGTGGACGTGCCCGGCTTCCTGCCCGGCACCGAGCAGGAGTGGGACGGCATCATCCGCCGCGGCGCCAAGCTGATCTACGCCTACGCCGAGGCGACCGTCCCGCTGATCACCGTGATCACCCGCAAGGCCTTCGGCGGCGCGTACGACGTGATGGGCTCCAAGCACCTGGGCGCCGACCTCAACCTGGCCTGGCCGACCGCGCAGATCGCGGTGATGGGCGCCCAGGGCGCGGTCAACATCCTGCACCGCCGGGAGATCGCCGAGGCCCAGGCGGCCGGCACCGTCGACGAGAAGCGGGCCGAGCTGATCGCCTCGTACGAGGACACCCTGCTGAACCCGTACCTCGCCGCCGAGCGCGGCTACGTCGACGCGGTGATCGCCCCGAGCGAGACCCGCCGGCACATCGTCCGGGGCCTGCGGGCGCTGCGCGGCAAGCGCGAGGTGCTGCCGCCCAAGAAGCACGGCAACATCCCCCTGTAGGCACCACCCTCTCGGGAGAGAACCCAGCCATGTCCCCGATCCACGTGCTGCACGGGCAGCCGACCCCCGAGGAGCTCGCCACCGTCCTGGCGGTGGTCCAGGCCCGGGCCGCCGCCGCGCAGGCCGCCGCCGAAGCGGCGCGCCTGGCCGGTGCCGGCCCGGCCTCCCCCTGGAACGACCGTTCCCGCCTGCTCCGCCCCACCGTCCACCCGGGCGTCAACGCCTGGCGGACCTCGGGCTGGGCGCACTAGCTCCGTCTCCGGCGGCGGAGCGGGAAGTCGGCCCACCCGACCTCCCGCTCCGCCGCCCGCCATGCCGCCCCCTGGGCCCGAAACCTGAGTACGGATACTCAGGCGGCCTGACCCACCGGCACCGCACTCTGGACGGGTGCTCTGGTCAGACCCCGAGGACGGGCCCTCGCCCGAAGCCCGTCGCATGCAGGAACGGATGCAGCGGGCCGGCAAGGTGCTCGCCGCCATCGTGCTGGTGGGCTCCGTCCTGATCATGGTCACCCGGTACTTCACCTGACCCGTTCACCCGAACGGCGGATACCAGCACCCCCTACCCTGGTGGGCATGACCGACCAGCGCGCCCTCGTCCTCGCCTCCGCCTCCCCCGCCCGCCTCGGACTGCTGCGCCAGGCGGGGCTCGACCCGCGCGTGGTGGTCAGCGGCGTCGACGAGGACGCCATCACCGCCGCCACCCCCGGCGAGCTCGCCCTCGTCCTGGCCGAGGCCAAGGCGAAGGCCGTCGCCGCCGAACTGACCGGCAGCGAGCTGGTGATCGGCTGCGACTCCGTCCTGGAGCTGGACGGCCTCGCCCTCGGCAAGCCCGCCCACGCCGCCGAGGCGCTGGCCCGCTGGCAGTCCATGCGCGGCCGGGCCGGGGTGCTGCGCACCGGCCACTGCGTGATCGACACCGCGACCGGCCGGCAGTCCTCGGCCACCGCCTCCACCACCGTCCGCTTCGGCACCCCGGACGACGCGGAGGTGGCCGCCTACGTCGCCTCCGGCGAACCGCTGTACGTGGCCGGGGCGTTCACCCTGGACGGCCGCTCGGCACCGTTCATCGACGGCATCGACGGCGACCCGGGCAACGTCATCGGCCTCTCCCTGCCGCTGCTGCGCCGACTGCTCGCCGACCTCGGCGTCCGCATCACGGACCTGTGGGCCAACTGACCTGCCGCAGCGGGCAGTCGGTCTAAGCTGACCGGCGTTCGAACCGGGAGGGGAACGCGGCGATGACCGACAACGTGCTCAACGTGGTGCTCGGCCTGGTGGCCAGTGCCATCAGCGCCGGACTCGGCTGGCTGGCCCAGGCCCTGCGGCGGCGCCGGAAGGTCGAGCGGGTACGGGAGTTCTTCGGACTGCCGACCGGCAGTGAGTGCCTGATCGTGGTGCCGCGCAGCGTCGGGGCGGGCTCGCACGCCAACACCGTGACCCGCCGGGACGCCTACGCCCTGATGTGGCTGGCCGGGCTGGTCGAGGAGTGCGGCGCCCGGCCCGAACTGGTCGCCCACGACTCCGCGCACCGCGGCCTGGGCACCAAGACCGAGCTGTGCCTGGGCGGTCCGGTCAGCAACGAGCGGATGGCCGCCCACCTGGCCTGGGGCCTGCCCGGGGTGCTGATCACCTCCGGCCCCGGCCCGGGCGGCAACGTGCTCACGGTGGGCGGCCAGGAGTTCGCCGTCGAACCCGACCGCACCCACGTCCTGCTGGCCCGGATCGCCACCCCGGAGGGCGGCCGCCCGGTGTTCCTGATCTCCGGCCAGACCGGCACCGCCAACCAGGCCGGCGTCCGCTACCTGGTCTCGCACCACCGCGAACTCGCCCGCAAGCACGGCCGCAACGGCACCTTCGCGCTCGTCCTGCGGGTGGTCAACCCGGGGGCGTACGGACCGGACATGGTCGAGCCGGTCGCCGACGTCACGGCCGAGGCCCTGCGCCGCCCCCCGGCCGCTGCGACCGCCGCGACCGCTCCGACGGCCGCTTCGGCCACCGGCACGGCCACCGGCACGGCCACCGGCACGACCGTGGCTTGAGCGGGCCGCGGCAGGGTGTGTTGCACGCCACCGACCCGCCACGCCGCCCCCCGGTCACCCACCGTCGACCGGGCCGGTACGACCGCACCGGCCGCGACCTGCGAAGTCGCCGTCGGCCCCGTCGGGCGGGCCCGGAATCCCATCACCGAGCGTGTGGGATAGTTCACAACCTGGGGCTACTCGCCGGTACCGCCCAGGAATCCATAAACTCAACGAGGTTCAAGAAGGGAGCCACAGTGCGCAAGGTGCTCATCGCCAACCGCGGGGAAATCGCCGTCCGCGTCGCCCGGGCCTGCTCGGACGCCGGTATCGCCAGCGTCGCCGTCTACGCCGAGCCGGACCGGGATGCGCTGCACGTCCGCGCGGCCGACGAGGCTTATGCGCTGGGCGGTGACACCCCCGGCACCAGTTACCTGGACATCGCCAAGGTCTTGAAGGCCGCCGAGGACTCCGGCGCCGACGCCGTCCACCCCGGTTACGGGTTCCTGTCGGAGAACGCCGAGTTCGCCCAGGCCGTGATCGACGCGGGCCTGACCTGGATCGGCCCGCCGCCGCAGGCCATCCGCGACCTCGGTGACAAGGTCACCGCCCGTCACGTCGCCCAGCGCGCCGGCGCCCCGCTGGTGGCCGGCACCCCGGACCCGGTCTCCGGGGCCGACGAGGTCGTCGAGTTCGCCCGGGAGCACGGCCTGCCGGTCGCCATCAAGGCGGCGTTCGGCGGCGGCGGTCGCGGCCTGAAGGTCGCCCGCAACCTGGAGGAGATCCCGGAGCTGTACGAGTCCGCGGTGCGCGAGGCGGTCGCCGCCTTCGGGCGCGGCGAGTGCTTCGTCGAGCGCTACCTGGACAATCCGCGGCACGTGGAGACCCAGTGCCTCGCGGACAAGCACGGCAACGTGGTGGTCGTCTCCACCCGTGACTGCTCGCTGCAGCGCCGGCACCAGAAGCTGGTCGAGGAGGCGCCCGCGCCGTTCCTGACCGCGGAGCAGAACGCCGAGCTGTACCGCGCCTCCAAGGCCATCCTCAAGGAGGCCGGCTACGAGGGCGCCGGGACCTGCGAGTTCCTGGTCGCGCTGGACGGCACGATCTCCTTCCTGGAGGTCAACACCCGTCTGCAGGTGGAGCACCCGGTCACCGAGGAGGTCACCGGGATCGACCTGGTCCGCGAGATGTTCCGGATCGCCGACGGCGAGGAGCTCGGCTACGGCGACCCCGAGGTGCGCGGCCACTCCTTCGAGTTCCGCATCAACGGCGAGGACCCGGGCCGCAACTTCCTGCCCGCGCCCGGCACCGTGACGCTGTTCGCCCCGCCGTCCGGCCCGGGTGTGCGCCTGGACTCCGGCGTGGAGACCGGATCGGTCATCGGCCCGGCCTGGGACTCCCTGCTGGCCAAGCTGATCGTCTCCGGCCGCGACCGCAAGCAGGCGCTGGAGCGGGCCCGGCGCGCGCTGAGCGAGTTCAAGGTCGAGGGCATGGCCACCGCCATCCCGTTCCACCAGGCGGTCGTCACCGACCCGGCGTTCGCGCCCGAGGTGCACGGCAGCGACGAGCCGTTCACGATCTACACCCGCTGGATCGAGACCGACTTCGACAACACCATCCCGCCGTTCGCGGGCTCGGCCGGCGAGGCCGAGGAGGCGGAGACCCGGGAGACCGTGGTCGTCGAGGTCGGCGGCAAGCGGATCGAGGTCTCGCTGCCGTCCTCGCTGGGCGTCGCGGCGGCCCCGGCGGCCGGTGCGACGGGCGCCGCGAAGGCCAAGCGCCGGGTGGGCGCCAAGAAGGCCGGTTCGGCCGTCAGCGGTGACACCCTGGCCTCGCCGATGCAGGGCACCATCGTCAAGGTCGCCGTCGAGGAGGGCCAGGTCGTCGCCGAGGGCGAGCTGATCGTGGTCCTGGAGGCGATGAAGATGGAGCAGCCGCTGAACGCCCACAAGGCGGGCACCGTGGTCGGCCTCAAGGCCGAGGTGGGCGCGAGCGTCAGCAGTGGCGCCGCGCTGTGCGAGATCAAGGACTGATCCGGACCGGCGGCTGACGCCGGGTCCGTCAATCCTCGACCGGTCCGTACTCCCTTCGGGGGGTGCGGACCGGTCGTGTTTCCAGGGTTTGCTCGCCCGCTGTGATTCGCCGCCGGGCTCAGCGCCCGCGCGGCAGGCCCATCTCGGCCAGCCGGACCGGCATCCCGCCCGGGCCGACCGGCCCGCCGTGCGCCCCGGGGCGGCGCTGACCGGGCAGCGGGGCGCCGCCCGGCGGGGCGGGACGGCGGCCCAGCGGGCCGGGCTGGGTCTGGTGCACCGGGCCGCTGCCGGTGCCGTGCACCGGGGCGTCCCCGCCGGGTGCGGCCCCGAGCGGCGCCAGGTCGATCTGCACCCCGCAGTCGGCGAGCGCGTCCAGCTCGCGGGCGGTGGCGTCGTCGGCGGTGGCCTGCTCGTCGGTGACCAGCCGGGTGATGGTCTCGGTGGCGACGGTCTGGAACATGCCGGCCGCGCCGAGCTTGGTGTGGTCGGCGAGGACGATGACCTCGGCGGCCGCCAGCACCATTGCCCGGTCCACGCTCGCGGACAGCATGTTCGCGGTCGACAGCCCGCGCTCGGAGGTCAGCCCACTGCCGGAGATGAAGGCCTTGGTGACCCGCAGCCCCTGCAGCGACTGCTCCGCACCACTGCCCACCAGGGCGTAGTTGGAGCCGCGCAGGGTGCCGCCGGTCATCACCACCTCGACCCGGTTGGCGTGCGCCAGCGCCTGGGCGACCAGCAGGGAGTTGGTGACCACCGTCAGCCCGGGCACCCGGGCCAGCCGGCGGGCCAGTTCCTGGGTGGTGGTGCCGGCGCCGACCACCACCGCGTCGCCCTCCTCCACCAGGCCGGCGGCGAGGTCCGCGATGGCGCTCTTCTCCGCCGCGGACAGGTGGGTCTTCTGCGGGTAGCCGGGTTCGCGGCTGAAGCCGCCGGGGAGCACCGCGCCGCCGTGCCGGCGGTCGAGGAGCCCTTCTGCCTCCAGCGCCCGCACGTCCCGGCGCACGGTCACTTCGGAGGTCTGGACGACGCGGGCCAACTCCCGGAGCGAGACCGCTCCGTTGGCGCGCACCATTTCGAGGATCAACTGGCGACGTTCTGCTGCAAACACAGAACCGACGGTAACCTGCGTGACCGTCTGCTTTCAGGCGTTTGCAGCTGGTAGCGGGAATTGCTCACGCAAGAGCGGCGCGTGACCGTACAATACGCGCCGTCAACAACCCGGAACTGCGCCCGCCGTCCGGGTGACGATCATGCCTGCGCGAAGGGCGGCCGCCGATCGGCAGCCGCCCTCAACTGTGCGCCTGAGCTCAGGATTCGCCGTCGACCCGCTTGCGGATGTGCAGCTGCCGGGCGGCCTCGGCGGTCGAGCCGGAGACGGACGGGTAGACGGTGAACGCGCTGGCCACCTGTTCGACCGTCAGATTGGCGTCCACCGCGAGCGCGATCGGGTGGATCAGTTCGCTGGCCCGGGGGGCGACGACCACGCCGCCGACCACGATGCCGGTGCCGGGGCGGCAGAACAGCTTCACGAAGCCGTCCCGGATGCCCTGCATCTTCGCCCGCGGGTTGCCGCGCAGCGGCAGCTTGACCACGACGGCGTCCATCTTGCCGCACTCCACGTCGGCGGCGGTGTAGCCGACGGTGGCGATCTCCGGGTCGGTGAAGACGTTGGAGGCCACGGTCTTGAGGTTCAGCGGCTGCACCGCGTCGCCGAGCGCGTGGTACATCGCGATCCGGCCCTGCATGGCCGCCACCGAGGCGAGCATGAAGACGCCGGTGCAGTCGCCGGCCGCGTAGACGCCGGGGGCGCTGGTGCGGGAGACCCGGTCGACCTGGATCTGGCCCCAGTCGTTGAGCTTGACCCCGGCCTCCTCCAGGCCCATCTCCGCGGTGTTGGGGATCGAGCCGACCGCCATCAGGCAGTGGGTGCCCCCGATCACCTTGCCGTCGGAGAGGGTCACCTCGACCCGGTCGCCGATCCGCTTGGCGCTCTCAGCCCGCGTCCGGCTCATCACGTTCATGCCGCGGCGGCGGAAGACGTCCTCCAGCACCTCGGCGGCGTCCGGGTCCTCGCCCGGCAGCACCCGGTCACGGCTGGAGACCAGGGTGACCTTGGAGCCGAGCGCCTGGTACGCGCCGGCGAACTCGGCGCCGGTGACGCCGGAGCCGACCACGATCAGCTCGCGGGGCAGCTCCTCCAGGTCGTACACCTGGGTCCAGGTGAGGATCCGCTCGCCGTCCGGCTGGGCGTCCGGCACCTCGCGCGGGTGGGCGCCGGTGGCGATCAGCACCGCGTCGGCGCGCAGCGACTGCACGCTGCCGTCGGGGGCGTCCACCAGCACCTCGCGGGAGCCGTCCACGGCCTGCCCGCCGGCGCCGAGCCGGCCCCGGCCGCGCAGCACGGTGACCCCGGCGCGGGTGACGGACTGGGTGATGTCGTGGGACTGTGCGATCGCCAGGCGCTTCACACGGCGGTTGACCTTGCCCAGGTCCACCCCGATGACCTTCCGGTCCTCGGCGACGCCCTCCTGGTCGACCGTGATGCCCAGCTCCTCGTACGAGCTGTCGAAGGTGGTCATCACCTCCGCGGTCGCGATCAGGGTCTTCGACGGAACGCAGTCCGTGAGCACCGCCGATCCGCCCAGACCGTCGCGGTCGACGACGGTCACCTCCGCGCCGAGCTGAGCGGCCACCAGGGCCGCCTCGTAGCCGCCGGGTCCGCCACCGATGATCACGATCCGAGTCACGTACCCCATTGTCCCGCACGCCGGGAGCGGCGCCACAACGGGGTCCACGCTCGTAGCTTCGTCCACTGGCCCCGCCCCGTGCGCCGACCGGGCTACTCTGCACCCATGCCCCTTTACGCCGCGTATGCCACCAACCTCGATGCCCGGCAGATGACCCGCCGAGCCCCGCACTCCCCGCACCGCGGCACGGGGTGGCTGGACGGCTGGCGGCTCACCTTCGGTGGCGAGCAACTCGGTTGGGAGGGCTCGCTGGCCACGGTCGTCGAGGACGAGAAGGAGCAGGTCTTCGTCTCCCTCTACGACGTCGCGCCGATGGACGAGGAGGGCCTGGACCGCTGGGAGGGGGTCCAGCTCGGCATCTACCGCAAGATCAAGCTGCGGGCGCAGACCCTGGACGGCGACATCCAGGTCTGGACGTACGTGCTCAACGACTACGAGGGCGGCCTGCCGGCGGCGCGCTACCTCGGTCTGATCGCCGACGCCGCCGAGAGCGCCGGGGCCCCGCACGACTACGTGATGGACCTGCGCCGCCGGCCGTGCTGATCACCGACCTGATTTCCGTACGTATCAACAAAGCCGGTCGCTCGAAGAGGGCCACCGAGCTGTGTTTTCGGGCCAACCGGGTAACGATCCGGCACGCCGCAGCTGAATTTCTACGCGCGTAGCCAAAACCCGTCTATCCTCGGACCCGTGAACGCTTCTCCTCAGTCGGTCGTCTCCGCCGACCCCTACGCCGCCGCCCAGGCCGCCGCCGAGCGCCTGCGCGAGCTGACCGGTGCCGAGCGGCACGACGTCGCCCTGGTGATGGGCTCCGGCTGGGTGCCGGCCGCCGACGCCCTGGGCGAGACCGTGGCCGAGTTCCCGGTCACCGACCTCCCGGGCTTCCCCGCCCCCGCCGTGGCCGGCCACGCCGGCAAGATCCGCTCGGTGAAGATCGGCGACAAGCGCGCCCTGATCTTCCTGGGCCGCAACCACTACTACGAGGGCCACGGCGTGGCCACCGTCGTCCACGGCGTGCGCACCGCCGCCGCGGCCGGCTGCGGCATCATCGTCCTGACCAACGGCTGCGGTGGTCTGCGCCAGGGCTGGACCCCGGGCCAGCCGGTCCTGATCAGCGACCACATCAACCTGACCGCGGACTCCCCGATCGTCGGCGCGAACTTCGTCGACCTCACCGACCTCTACTCCAAGCGCCTGCGCGAGCTGTGCCGCGAGGTCGACCCGAGCCTGGACGAGGCCGTCTACGTCCAGTTCCGCGGCCCGCACTACGAGACCCCGGCCGAGGTCCACATGGCCCGGGTGATCGGCGGCGAGCTGGTCGGCATGTCCACCACCCTGGAGGCCATCGCCGCCCGCGAGGCCGGCTCCGAGGTGCTCGGCATCTCCCTGGTCACCAACCTGGCCGCCGGCATGACCGGCGAGCCGCTCAACCACGAAGAGGTCCTGGAGGCCGGCAAGGCCTCCGCCGAGCGCATGGGCGAGCTGCTGGCGAAGGTCCTGGAGCGGATCTGACGCCTGCGGCACAGAATCATGAACGACGGGGCCCACGGGCGGCGTGATCCGCTGATCACGCCCTCCGGCGGGTCCCGTCCGCATGTGCGCACCCCTTCTCCACCCCCTTCGCGCGGAACCCTCCGGCCGACACCCCGACGCACTCCCGATGGAGCAGCCAACATGACGCAGGCACTCAACCCCGACCTCCTCGCCAGGGCCCGGACCTGGCTGGCCGAGGACCCCGACCCGCAGACCCGCGAGGAGCTGACCGCCCTGCTGGCCCTGGCCGAGGGCCCGGACGCCGAGACGGACAGCAAGCTCGCCTGGTCGGACCTCGCCGAGCGCTTCGCCGACCGCCTCCAGTTCGGCACCGCCGGCCTGCGCGGCGAACTCGGCGCCGGCCCGATGCGGATGAACCGCGCCGTGGTGATCCGGGCCGCCGCCGGCCTGGTCGCGTACGTGAAGGAGCAGGGCCTCGGCGACCTCGTGGTGATCGGCTACGACGCCCGCCACAAGTCGTACGACTTCGCCCGGGACACCGCCGCCGTCGTGGTCGGGGCCGGCCTGCGCGCCGCGCTGCTGCCGCGCCCGCTGCCCACCCCGGTGCTCGCCTTCGCGATCCGCCACCTGGGCGCGGCCGCCGGCGTGACCGTCACCGCCAGCCACAACCCGCCGCAGGACAACGGCTACAAGGTCTACCTGGGCGACGGCTCGCAGATCGTCCCGCCGGCCGACGCCGGGATCGCCGCCGAGATCGACGCGATCGGCTCGCTGGACGACGTCCCGCGCGCCGAGGAGGGCTGGGAGGTGCTCGGCGAGGACGTCATCGAGGCCTACCTTGACCGCGCCGTCAGCATCCTCGACGCGCACAGCCCGCGCGAGCTGGACGTGGTGTACACCCCGATGCACGGCGTCGGCCGCGACACCCTGGTCGCCGCCTTCCGCCGGGCCGGCTTCCCCGCGCCGACCGTGGTCGCCGAGCAGGCCGAGCCCGACCCGGACTTCCCGACCGTGGCCTTCCCCAACCCGGAGGAGCCGGGGGCGATGGACCTCGCCTTCCGCACCGCCGCCGCGGCCGGCCCGGACATCGTGATCGCCAACGACCCGGACGCGGACCGCTGCGCGGTGGCCGTCCCGGTCCACGGGAACGCGGCGGGCAGCGGCAACGGCACCTCCGGCTGGCGGATGCTGCGCGGCGACGAGGTCGGCGCGCTGCTGGGCTCCGCGCTGGTCGCCAAGAAGGCCGAGGGCACCTTCGCCACCACCATCGTCTCCGCCACCCTGCTCGGCCGGATCGCCGAGGCCGCGGGCCTGGGCTACGAGGAGACGCTGACCGGCTTCAAGTGGATCTCCCGCGCCGAGGGCCTGCGCTACGGCTACGAGGAGGCCCTCGGCTACTGCGTCGACCCGCAGGGCGTCCGCGACAAGGACGGCATCACCGCCGCCCTGCTGGTCGCGGAACTCGCGGCCACGCTCAAGCGGTCCGGCCGCACGCTCAGCGACCTGCTGGACGACCTGGCGCTGGAGCACGGCCTGCACGCCACCGACCAGCTGTCCGTCCGGGTGCAGGACCTCTCGCTGATCGCCGACGCCATGCGCCGGCTGCGCGAGCAGCCGCCGACCGTGCTGGCCGGGCTGACCGTCACCCGCGCCGACGACCTCGCGGCCGGCTCCGCCGAGCTGCCGCCCACCGACGGCCTGCGCTACTACCTGGCCGGCGAGGCCGTCCGCTCGGCCCGGATCGTGGTCCGCCCCTCCGGCACCGAGCCCAAGCTCAAGTGCTACCTGGAGGTCGTCCTCCCGGTCGCGAGCGCCGCCGACCTGGCCGGCGCCCGCGAGCGCGCCGCCGAGCTGCTCGCCGCCGTCAAGCGCGACCTCGCCGAGGCCGCGGGCATCTGACCCCGCCGCCGTACGTGACAGGGCCCGCCGGTTCGTGACCGGCGGGCCCTCGTGCGTGTCTCCCGGGTCGGGAGCGGAGCGCGTGCTCCGGGCTCAGACCGCGATCACCGTGATCAGGGCGACGAGGCCGGCCAGGGCGGGGGCGATGACCCACCAGCACCAGCGGACGACCACCGGGCCGGCCGCGTCCGGGCTGGTGCGGTTGCGCTCGGCCATCTCCTGGAGGACGTCGGTCACCTGGTCGGACCAGGCGCGGGTCGGGTCCGGGGAGCCCTGGACGACCGGGTTGGTCCGGGCGGCCAGGCCCATTCCCAGGCCGGTCCGGGAGGCGTGCTCGGCGTTGCCGCGGCTCTGCGCCCGGGTGGCGCGCTTGCGCTGGCGCAGCGACACCGGGACGGCCCACACCTGGTACTTCTTCTCGCCGGACAGCAGCTCGACCGAGTAGCCCGCGCGCAGCGCGTCGACCGAGGCCCAGGGGGCGGTGACGGTGCGCCACGGGTTGCGGACGACCAGGCGGCCGCGGCCGGCGAAGACCGCCGGGCGCAGCGTGTAGGCGATCACCGGGAAGGCGAACACCGGCACCGCCGCGAGCGCGACGTACGGGGTCTTGCCGGTGCCGGTCACCACCGCGTCGCCGATCAGCCAGCCGGCGACGGCCAGCAGGAACACTCCGGAGATCACGCCGGGGACGGAGCGGTACACGCGGTCCGCGTACTCGGGCTCCCCGCCGGGGGCGGCCGGGCCCTGGTGGGGCTTGCCGTCGGATTCGGTCATGGCGTCGATTCTGCCCCATGCACCCCTCACCAGCGGGTCTCGGTCCGGCCACGAATGGCGGGCCCCGGCGGGACCGGCGGGCCGGCGGTGCGCCAGGTATCGGTCCGGCCACGAAAGCGGGCCGGAAAGGTGGGCGCCCTAGCGGTCGGCTACGCGCGTAGATATGCTGGTCTGGTGACTATGTCCACTGTTGCAGCCAATGCCCCCGGCGTTGCGGGCAGCGGCCTCGCGGACGTTGCGGCGTCCGAGGCCTCGCTCCGCCGCTTCCTGCACGGCCTGCCCGGCGTCGACCAGGTCGGCCTTGAGGCGCGAGCCGCCACCCTCGGCACCCGCTCGATCAAGACCACGGCGAAGGCCTTCGCCATCGACCTGGCGATCTCCATGATCGACCTGACCACGCTGGAAGGCGCGGACACGGTCGGCAAGGTGCGCGCCCTGTGCGCCAAGGGCAGGACCCCCGACCCGACCGACCCGACCACCCCGCGCGTCGCCGCCATCTGTGTCTACCCGGACATGGTCGCCACCGCGAAGGACGCCCTGCGCGGCACCGACATCCAGGTCGCCTCGGTCGCCACCGCCTTCCCGGCCGGCCGCGCCGCCCTCCCGGTCAAGCTCGCCGACACCGCCGACGCGGTGGCCGCGGGCGCCGACGAGATCGACATGGTGATCGACCGCGGCGCCTTCCTCTCCGGCCGCTACTTCGACGTCTACAACGAGATCGTCGCCGTCAAGGAGGCGTGCAAGCGCGCCGACGGCAGCTACGCCCACCTCAAGGTGATCTTCGAGACCGGCGAGCTGCAGACGTACGACAACGTCCGCCGGGTCTCCTGGCTGGCGATGCTGGCCGGCGCCGACTTCATCAAGACCTCCACCGGCAAGGTCGCCGTCAACGCGACCCCGCCGGTCACCCTGCTGATGCTGGAGGCGGTCCGCGACTTCCGCGCCGCCACCGGCGTCCAGGTCGGTGTGAAGCCCGCCGGTGGCATCAAGACCACCAAGGACGCCATGAAGTACCTGGTGATGGTCAACGAGACGCTCGGCGACGACTGGCTGACCCCGCACTGGTTCCGCTTCGGCGCCTCCAGCCTGCTCAACGACCTGCTGATGCAGCGCCAGAAGCTGGCCACCGGCCGCTACTCCGGCCCCGACTACGTGACGGTGGACTGATCACCATGGCCAAGAAGAAGAACACCGAGGAGCCCGCGGCCAAGCCGGCCGGAGGCCTCTTCAGCTACGCCCCGGCCCCGGAGTCCCCCGCCGCCGCGGGCGACATCGCCACCTCGTACGGCCACTTCATCGGCGGCGAGTTCGTCGACTCCTCCGGCAGCGAGGCCCTGAAGACGGTCAACCCGGCCACCGAGCAGGTACTCGCCGAGTTCGCCCAGGGCACCGACGAGGACGTGGACCGCGCCGTCGCCGCCGCCCGCAAGGCCTTCGCCGACTGGTCGGCGCTGCCGGGCAGCGAGCGCGCCAAGTACCTGTTCCGGATCGCCCGGATCATCCAGGAGCGCGCCCGCGAGCTGGCCGTGCTGGAGTCGATGGACAACGGCAAGCCGATCCGCGAGACCCGCGACTTCGACATCCCGACCGTCGCCGCGTGGTTCTTCTACTACGCGGGCTGGGCGGACAAGCTGGACTACGCCGGCTTCGGCGCCAACCCGCGCCCGCTGGGCGTGGCCGGCCAGATCATCCCGTGGAACTTCCCGCTGATGATGCTGGCGTGGAAGATCGCGCCCGCGCTGGCGACCGGCAATACGGTCGTCCTGAAGCCGGCCGAGACCACCCCGCTGACCGCGCTGCGCTTCGCCGAGATCTGCCGCCAGGCCGGTCTGCCGAAGGGCGTCGTCAACATCGTCACCGGCGACGGCCGCACCGGCGCGGCGCTCACCGCGCACCCGGACGTCAACAAGGTCGCCTTCACCGGCTCCACCCCGGTCGGCCGGGCGATCGCCAAGCAGCTCGCCGGCAGCCGCAAGAAGCTGTCGCTGGAGCTGGGCGGCAAGGCCGCCAACATCGTCTTCGACGACGCGCCGATCGACCAGGCGGTCGAGGGCATCGTCAACGGCATCTTCTTCAACCAGGGCCACGTCTGCTGCGCCGGTTCGCGCCTGCTGGTCCAGGAGTCCGTCCAGGACGAGGTGCTGGACGCCCTGAAGCGCCGGATGGCCACCCTGCGGGTCGGCGACCCGCTGGACAAGAACACCGACATCGGCGCGATCAACTCGGCCGCCCAGCTGGCCCGGATCACCGAGCTGACCGACGCCGGCGAGGCCGAGGGCGCGGACCGCTGGTCGCCGGAGTGCGAACTCCCCGGCACCGGATTCTGGTTCAAGCCGACCCTGTTCACCGGCGTCAGCCAGGCCCACCGGATCGCCCAGGAGGAGATCTTCGGCCCGGTGCTGTCGGTGCTGACCTTCCGGACCCCCGAAGAGGCGGTCCAGAAGGCCAACAACACCCCGTACGGCCTCTCCGCCGGCATCTGGACGGAGAAGGGCTCGCGCATCCTCTGGATGGCCAACCGGCTCAAGGCCGGCGTGGTCTGGGCCAACACCTTCAACAAGTTCGACCCGACCTCGCCGTTCGGCGGCTTCAAGGAGTCGGGTTACGGCCGCGAGGGTGGCCGCCACGGTCTGGAGCCCTACCTGAATGTCGAGGCCCGAGATGTCTGATGTCGCAACGCGTCTTGACGTCCTCAAGACCTACAAGCTGTACGTCGGCGGGAAGTTCCCGCGCTCCGAGAGCGGACGGGTGTACGAGGTGACCGACTCGAAGGGCGAGTGGCTCGCCAACGCCCCGCTGGGCACCCGCAAGGACACCCGTGACGCCGTCCTGGCCGCCCGCGCGGCGGTCAAGGGCTGGGCCGGCACCACCGCGTACAACCGCGGCCAGGTGCTGTACCGGGTGGCCGAGATGCTCCAGGGCCGGCGCGAGCAGTTCGCCGCCGAGGTGTCCCTCTCCGAGGGCATCGGCCCGAAGAAGGCCGCCGCGCTGGTGGACGCCGCGATCGACCGCTGGGTCTGGTACGCGGGCTGGACGGACAAGGTCGCCCAGATCGCGGGCGGCGCGAACCCGGTCGCCGGGCCGTACTTCAACCTCTCCACCCCGGAGCCGACCGGCGTGGTCGGGATCGTCGCCCCGCAGGCCGGGTACGGGCACTCGCTGCTCGGCCTGGTCTCGGTGATCGCCCCGGCCATCGCCACCGGCAACACGGTCGTGGTCGCGGCCGCCGCGGACGCCCCGCTGCCCGCGCTGTCCCTGGGCGAGGTGCTGGCCACCTCGGACGTCCCCGGCGGCGTGGTCAACATCATCTCGGGGAAGACCGCGGACATCGCCCCCACCCTGGCCTCGCACCAGGACGTCAACGCGCTGGACCTCACCGGTGCCATCGCCGCCGACGGCCCCGGCGCGGCGCCCGCCCTGGAGGCCGCCGCCGCGGATACCCTCAAGCGAGTGATCCGTCCGGAGCTGGACCCGTTCGCCCGGGACTGGACCGATGCGCCCGGTACCAAGCGGCTACTCTCCTTCCTGGAGACGAAGACGGTCTGGCACCCGATGGGGATCTGATCCTCCGTCACCACCGAGTAACAACTCCACAGACTGGCCGTCCCCAGTGCCCTCTCCCCCCCAGGGCCCGGACGGTCATTGGACGGACCCGCGCCTCTCCCCCCCTGGCGCGGGTCCGTCGACTTTCGTCAGCGCCCCCGCCGACTTTCGGCGCTCGCCGTACGTATGCGTCCGGACCAGAATCCTGGTACCGACACCACCGAGGGGGCGCCGTGGGAGACTTGATCGCCGAGCTGATGCCGCTGTTCGCGGACGGCGTCGTCCGCAGGTGGCACGTGGCCCGGGTCCGCCGGCGGCTGGCCGCCGGGAAGGCCGTACGGGTGCCCTGTTCCGCCCGGTCGGACCGGCCCGGCTGGCAACGCGCCTACGTCAACGGGAAGTTGGGCATCACCCCGGGCGCCGCCACCGTCATCTTCCGTACCCGCGGGGCCGACCCGGTCGAGCTGCCGACCGGGGGCACCTTCCACGAGCCCGAGCCCGAAACCTGGCACTCCCAGGACTGGGCCGCCACCGGCTACCAGCCGCCCGGCGGCGGCCGCCAGGTGTACCTCCAGGTCGACACCCGCTACCTGCCGATGATCCACGTCGCCCTCGCCGACCCCGACTCCCAGAAGGTGTGAGCCGACCGGTTTCGGCAACCGGCCGGGATGCGTCAGACTGGTGTCCCGTGAGTGACTCCCCCATGAATCCCGTGCCGACGGCCCACGCCCGAGTGATCCTGCTCTCCGGGCCCTCCGGATCGGGGAAGTCCTCGCTGGCCGAACGCAGCGGCCTGCCGGTGCTCCAGCTGGACGACTTCTACAAGGACGGGGACGACCCCACCCTCCCCCGGCTGCCGGACGGCGCCGTGGACTGGGACTCCCCGCTCGCCTGGCACCGCGACCAGGCCGTCGCCGCCATCCGCGCGCTCCACGGACGGGGGCGCACCGACGTACCGGTGTACTCGATCCCGGACAACGGCCGGATCTCCACCCGCACCCTGGACCTGGACGGCGCCGGCGCGTTCATCGCCGAGGGCATCTTCGCCGCCGAGATCGTCGCCCAGTGCGCCGCCGAGGGCCTGCTCGGCGACGCCCTGTGCCTGCGCAACGGCGCGCTCACCACCGCCTGGCGCCGGCTGCGCCGGGACGTCCGCGAGGGCCGCAAGTCGCTGCCGGTGCTGCTGCGCCGGGGTCTGCGGCTGATGCGGGCCGAGCGCGCCATCGTCGAGCGGCAGATCGAGCTGGGCTCGCACCCGTGCGCCGGGGCGGAGGCCGAACGGCGGGTCCGCGCGGCGGCCGGCCCCCGGGAGCTGTCGGCGGTCTGAGCCGCCCCGGAACGACGAACGACGACGGGCCCGGTGCGTCTCCCCCGCACCGGGCCCGTCGCCTTCCGAACGGCCTCGGCTCCCCACAGGCGCCGCTCCCCCGAGCCAGCGCCCCCGAACCACAACCGTCCGCTACCCGTCCCCCGACGGGAGTCCTGTCCCCGCTCCCTACGCGACCAGCTCGCCGAACGCCCGGGCGGTGTCGCCCGACTTGTTCAGGTGCTCGTCGTCGCGCAGCCGGCGCAGCGCGCGCCAGATGCTGCTCTTGACCGTGCCGACGCTGATCCCCAGCACGTCGGCGATCTCCGGGTCGGTCTTGCCCTCGTAGTACCGCAGCACCAGCATGGTCCGCTGGTTCTCCGGCAGCTTCGCCAGCGCCTGCCAGAGCACGGCGCGCAGCTCGGTGCCGCCCATCGCGTCGGTGTCGCCGGCCGTCTCCGGCAGCTCCTCGGTCGGGTACTCGTTGACCTTGCGGCGCCGCCAGGCGGAGATGTGCAGGTTGGTCATGGTGCGGCGGAGGTAGCCCCCCACCGCCGCCTTGTCGGTGATCCGGCCCCAGGCGCGGTAGGTGCTGAAGAGCGCGCTCTGCAGCAGGTCCTCGGCCTCGTAGCGGTCACCGGTGAGGTGGTACGCCGTGGCGTACAGGGAGGCGCGGCGCTCGCGCACGTACGCGGTGAACTCCGTGATGTGGTCCTCCGCGACGGCCGGGTGCTCCCCCTGCGCGTCTCCCTGTCCCGCCTCGGTGGTGCGGGCCGGTGCGGGGTTCAGCCGCAGCAGCGTCGCACCAGGGGCCTCGCGGCCGGTCTGTTCCCCCGAACCGACCGTCCGCAGGCCGTTGTTCCCCCGGTCGCCCCCCCGGGCGTCCGTGCCCTCGACGCGGACGGGGAGGATCCCCCGCAGCGTGAGGGTGGCGGCGGAGTCGACCGCACTCCCCAGTCGGCCGATCCCGTACAGCTCCCCCGTCCTGCCGCCGCCGCTCACCCGGCGGGCGACAGGGTTTCCACCGGTGCTGTGCGCGCACCCCCGTACGGTCACGGCACCGGAGTTCTCGTCGGTCCTGATCTCGTACCGGGTCCGGTGGGTGGCGGCTGAGGAACGCGCGGTGCGGACAGCCGGGTTGGTCCGGGTCTGAAGCATGGCGTTCATCGTGCGCCCCCTTGGTTCGGTACGAGCGGTTCCTGTTGCCGCCCTCCAGCCGGCCCTTGCGGCCCGCTGTCCTGCGGCGACATGGAAAATCCTGCCCGCCGGTTGTGATGGCGCTGTCCGCCGACTGTCACAGGGGTGTCACAGGGGCGGGCCGTACGACCCGGTCCGCCTCCCTCCGTACCGGACGCCGGGGGCCCTCCTTCCGGTTCCCATACGGGCGGTGACCGGTCCGGGGGGTGATTCGACGCTCCCGGTGGGCCAAAATGGGGCCGTGCCTTTCCTCCTATTGATCGAGGACGACGACGCCATCCGGACCGGCCTCGAACTCGCCCTCACCCGCCAGGGCCACCGTGTGGCCACCGCTGCCTCCGGCGAAGACGGACTGAGGCTCTTCAAGGAGCAGCGGCCCGACCTGATCGTGCTGGACGTGATGCTGCCCGGAATCGACGGCTTCGAGGTCTGCCGTCGGATCCGCCGCACCGACCAGCTGCCGATCATCCTGCTCACCGCGCGCTCGGACGACATCGACGTGGTGGTCGGTCTGGAGTCCGGAGCGGACGACTACGTGGTGAAGCCGGTCCAGCCGCGTGTCCTGGACGCCCGGATCCGCGCCGTGCTGCGGCGCGGCGAACGGGAGAGCTCGGACTCCTCCGCCTACGGCAGCGTGGTGATCGACCGGGCCGCCATGACCGTCACCAAGGACGGCCAGGACCTCCAGCTCACCCCGACCGAGCTGCGGCTGCTGCTGGAACTCAGCCGCCGCCCCGGCCAGGCGCTCTCCCGCCAGCAGCTGCTGCGGCTGGTCTGGGAGCACGACTACCTCGGCGACTCCCGCCTGGTGGACGCCTGTGTGCAGCGGCTGCGGGCCAAGGTCGAGGACGTGCCGTCCGCACCGACCCTGATCCGCACCGTCCGCGGTGTGGGCTACCGGCTGGACCCTCCTGCCTGAACCCGGCCCGTTGCCCGGCTTTGTCCCTGAACTCCCGTATCACGACAGGCTCTTGTGACTGACCATCAGCAGACTGCCCGGCGGTTCTCGTCCGGCCCGTGGCGGCGGCTGCGCTCCCTGCGGGTGCGGCTGATCGCGGTGTTCGCGGCCGTCGCGCTGCTCGCCGCCGTCTCGGCGTCCGGCATCGCGTACTGGCTGAACCGCGACGCGGTGCTCAAGCGCGCCCAGGGCACCGCGCTGAACGACTTCCGGGTCTCGCTCAGCCGCAACGTCTCCGACCTGCCACTGAACGCCAGTTGTCCGGACCTCGCCGCGCTGGCCGCCAATGTGGCGAGTTCCGGGCTGAGTTACGACGTGGTCGTGGTCGACCCGGCGCACCCCGAGTGCCCGGCCTCCTCCGACCCGACGAAGTTCACCCTGGCCGACGTCCCGGCGCCGCTGCAGTCCACCGTCGCCAAGCCGCGCGAGGTCACCGAGAGCAACCCGTACCCTTACCACCTGTACTGGCAGCGGCAGAACCTGGCCGGCCGACCGTTCGTGATCGGCGGCACCAAGGTGCTGCCCAACGGGCCGACGGCGTACATGTTCAAGTCGCTGGAGAACGAGCGGGCCGACCTCAACACCCTGGGCTGGTCACTGGCCATCGCGACCCTGCTCGCGCTGATCGGCTCGGCCCTGCTCGCCCAGGCCGCCTCGGCGACCGTGCTGCGGCCGGTCAAGCGGCTCGGCGAGGCCGCCAAGCGGCTCGGCGAGGGCCACCTGGACACCCGGCTGGAGGTCGACGGCTCAGACGAACTCGCCGACCTGGCACGGACCTTCAACCGGGCCGCGGAATCGCTGCACGAACAGGTCGAGGAGCTGAGCGCGCGCGAGGCGCAGAGCCGGCGGTTCGTCGCCGACATGTCCCACGAGCTGCGCACCCCGCTGACCGCGATGACCGCTGTGACCGACATCCTGGAAGACGAGGCCGAGTCGCTGGACCCGATGATCGAGCCGGCCGTCCGGCTCGTGGTGAGCGAGACCCGGCGGCTGTCCGACCTGGTGGAGAACCTGATGGAGGTCACCCGCTTCGACGCCGGGACCGCCAAGCTGGTCGCCGACGAGGTGGACGTCGCCGACCTGATCATGTCCTGCATCGACGGCCGGGCCTGGTACGACGCGGTCGAACTGGACGCCCCGCGCGGCATCCTGGCCGTGGTCGACCCGCGCCGGCTCGACGTGGTCTTCGCCAACCTGATCGGCAACGCCCTCAAGCACGGCGGCTCGCCGGTGCGGGTCAAGGTCCGGCAGACCGAGGACTCGGTCGTGATCGAGGTCTCCGACAGCGGCCCCGGCATCCCCGAGGACGTCCTGCCGCACGTCTTCGACCGCTTCTACAAGGCCGACCGCGGGCGGGCCCGCTCCGAAGGCAGCGGCCTGGGGCTGTCCATCGCGATGGCCAACGCCCAGATCCACGGGGGGACGATCACGGCGGCGAACGGGGTGGTCGGCGCGGTGTTCACCCTGACCCTGCCGCTGACCCCACCGCCGCCGCCGTCCGCGGGCGGGGCCGAGCACGGCCCGGCCGGCGACGACGAGCACAAGGACGCCACGTGACCTCCCCCACCCGCACCACCCTGCGCCGCACCGCCGGCGTACTGCTGCTGCTCGCACTGGCCTCCGGCTGCGGCATCCGGCCGACCGCCGTACCGGTCGACGCCGGCGCGCCCGCCAGCCGGACGGCCTGCCCGAGCACCCCGCGCATACCGACCGCGCTGGTCACCCCGCCCGGACCGGCCCCGGCCGTCACCCCGGCCCGCGGCGCGGCCAGGACCGCCGCGAGCCCGAGCCCCTCGCCCACGCCGGTGGCCCCGGGCTCGCCACCGCCGAACAACGCGTTCAGCGCGGTGCCGACGCCCTCGCCCTGCCGCTGAGACGGGTCCGGGCCGGTAGGGCGAACCCGGGCCGGTGGGACGGGTCCGGGCCGATGGGGCGAGAGGGAACGGGGGCGTGGTCCGGAATGTTCACGCCCGGTGGGGAACCGCCGCGCCACCGGCCCACGTCCTTCCCCCCGTGCAGCGAGATGGCACCAGGACACGCGACGAGCGTTCCGGCGCACGGACCCAGACCAGGCCGGCGGCGGGCGTCCACCGTCCCTTCCGGCTGGCCGGGCTGGCGGGCCTGGCCCTCCACTTGACGCTGGTGCTGTGGCTGGTGCTCAGACCGCTGCCGGTGGCCTGGGTGTACGACGCCAACCTGACGCCGCTGGCCTCGCTCCGCTCCTCCACCCCCTGGCAGGTGGTCGGCGAGTTCCTGCTGCTCGCCCCGCTCGGCCTGCTGCTCCCGCTGGCCGGCGGCCGGCTCCGGGCTCCCTGGCTGCCGTCCTTCCTGCGCACCACCGGCGTCTCCGCGCTACTGGCGACCGGCCTGGAGTTCCTCTCCTCCTGGACGCCCGGACACGTGCTCAACGTGGACCACATACTGTTCGCCGTGCTCGGCGTGGTGGCCACCCACCTCGCCCTCGTCCCCGCCCTGCGCCGGCTGCTGCGGGACCACCGCGCCGAGCCCCGGACCCCGCGGATCGCCGTCCTGACCGTCCCGGCGGTGGCCGCCACCGTCACCCCGACGGTGACGGTGGCGCCTACGGCCCGTCCGCGCGCCTACGCGGAACCGGCCCCTCCCGGCCGCTGACCCGCCACCGGCACCACCCGGCCGCCGACCTCGACCAGCCCGTCCGGACGCGGGCCGGCCAGCAGCTGCGAACCCCGGCCCTGGGTGACGGTCAGCGCCCGTCCGAGCCGCGCGGCCAACAGCAGGGCCGCCGCACCGGTCGCCTCGTCCTCGTCGATCCCGTCGCCCCGGCCCGGGAAGGCCCGCGCCCGGACCGTACCGGCCGCCTCGTCCTGCCAGGCCCAGGCGTAGATCCACTCCCCCGGCGGCGGCACCTCCAAGGCCTCCACCTCGGCCGCCGAACCGTACTGCCGCAGGGTCCGGCCCGGGGCCCACTCGGGCCGGGCGCCGATCAGGGTCAGCCCGTCCTCGCGCCGCACCGCCACCGTCCCGGCCGCGGTGACCAGCCGGTCCGCGCCGAGCAGCCACGCGGCACCGACGCACGGGTGGCCGGCGAAGGGCAGGCGCACGCTCGGGGTGTAGATGTCCATCTCCCCGCGCTCCGGGTCGTCGACGAACACCGTCTCGCTGAAACCGAGTTCCCGGGCGAGGGCCTGCCGGTCCGCCCGCTCCGGCAGGGCGGCGCCGTCGCGCACCACGCCGAGCTCGTTCCCGTGCCGCCCTTCCGGTCCGCAAAAGACCCGCAGCACCTCATAGGCAGTCATTTTCCACCTCGTCAATTACCTTTCCGGCGCGGCGCCGACACAGCGCAACGACACCGTGATGAAAAGGCGAGGACGGATGTCGGTCGCCTCCAGTACTGTGCGCTTTCGTCCCGGACGGTTCCCGTCGTTTTTCTCCTCCCACAGGAAACCCCCTTGAACAATCTCGACTTCAGCGCCGAGCCCCTTTTCTCCTGGTACGTCGTCCTGCTGGCGCTCAGCGGCCTCATCATGGTGGTCCTCGGCGTGCTGCCGCTCGCCGGGCTGAAGGTCGGCCTGCGCATCCTCAACGTCGTGGTCGGCGTCGCGTTCATCGGCTACGCCTACTACCTCGCGTTCGTCTTCGAGGGCGGCACCTACCGGATCTTCTTCCAGGCGCTGATCCTGCCGGTCGCGATGATCGTCGCCACCGTGAAGGCGGTCGTCGAGCGCAGCAACGCGAAGAACCAGCCGACCCCGCCGGCCGGGGCGTTCAACCCGAACGTGGCGTACAACCCCAACGCGGCCTACAACCCCAACGCCGCCGGGTTCAACCCGAACGCGCCGCAGTCCGACCAGCCGGGTCAGCCCGCACAGCCCGCACAGCCCGCCCAGCCGGTGCCGCCGCAGGGTGCGGTGCCGTACCAGCCGGGCGCGCCCGCCCAGCCGGTGGCGGACAACCCGTACGCCCAGCCCGCCCAGCCGCAGCCGCCGCAGCAGCCGGCCGGCTGAGCCCCGGAACACCGGAAGGCCCGTCCGTCCCCCACCTTCGAGCGGGGCACGGACGGGCCTCGTGCTGTCCGGGGTCAGTTCCCGGCGCCCTGGGCTCCCTTGCGGCGGCGCGCCACGACCAGGGTGCCGATGCCGAGGGCGATGGCGGTCGCGCCGGTGATCGCCATCGGGGCGGCCGAGGAGCCGCCGCCGGTGGAGGCCAGCTGGGTCTCGGTGGCGGCGAGCGGGGCCGCGGCGGCGGGCGCCGCGTCGCCGGTCTGCCCGGTGGTGCCGGCGGCCGGGCTCGGCGCACCGGTGGTCACCTGCGCGGCCGGGACGGCGGCGGCGGTGGACGGGTCGGTGGTGACCGGGTCGGTGGTGACCGGGGTGGTGGCCGGCGCGGTCGGAGCCGGGGTGCCGGTGGAGCCGGCGGCGGCCTCGACCCTGAAGCCCACCGTGGGGCTGGAGACGCCGTTGTCCTGCTCCCCCGGGCCGGGCAGGCTGTACCCGTTGGCGAAGACCGACCCGCCGCCCACCGGCGCGTCCTTGGTCCAGGCGAGCCGCAGGTTGACCGTGCGGCTCTCGCCGTCGGGCAGCGGGATGACGTCGGCGTCCTTGCTGCCGCTGCGAAGGTCCACCCCCAGCTGGGTGCTGGCGAGGTCCCCGAGCGGCGCCGGCGTGCCGACCAGCCACTGGCCCTGCTGCGTCTGGAACTCCAGCTTGACCACTGCGGGGAGGAAGGCGTTCTCGTTCTGGAGGATGACCGCCGGGACGATCCGGAGGCCCTTGCCGGTGTGGTTGGTGTACACCACCTTGAACGGCTTCGCCTCGCCCCCGGCGGTGAAGGATGCGGGCACGTCCTCGACCTTCACGTCCGGCAGTCCCGCCCGGGCCGGGGTGGTCGGGCCACCGGCTCCGACGATGGTGAAGTACGGTGTGCGGCCCCAGGCCTGGCTGAGCCGCTGCTCCGGGGGCAGGGTCGGGTCCGTGACCATCGCGTTGAGGCTGCCGGTGGCCTGGCCGCCCGGAGCGTCGGCGGCGAAGGTCAGACGCAGCTGGTAGGTGGCCGAGCCGCCGGCCGGCAGGTGCAGCTCGGTGGCGAAGGGATCGAGCTCCCACCAGGCGCCGGTGTTCGAACCCGGACGGAGCTTGGCGTCCTGCCACTGCGTACTGCCGGGCTTCTGGACCTGCAGCTTGAGCTGGGCCTCCTTGACGCCGGTGCCGATGGTCGCGATGACGAAGTCCGTCATGACGTCCATCTGGTGGTCGGCGGTGTTCTTGAGGGTCGAGCTGAACTCGACCGTGCTGCCGGCCGTCACGCTGGTGGGGAAGCCGCTGGTGGTGACCACGACCGGCGAGGCCTGGCCCTGCGGGGCGGGAGCCGTGGGGCCCGACGTCGGGCCCGACGTCGGGGCCGCGAGGGCGGCCGGGGCCGAGGCCAGGGCGGCGCCGGAGACCAGGGCCGCAGCGGCGGCCGCGGCGAGGAGTCTGCGGGGCTGATTGCGCAATGGAACCTCACGGAGAGAATTCGGACATAGCCCGATAAAAGTGCGAAATCGCAGGCGTGAGGGGCCTATTGAGGCCGCGAAGGCGCCGCCGGAATGCCCCCCACCATCAGCGACCGCGAGATCATATCCCCTTGGTGGGACCGGTTCGCGAACGGGTTTTCCGCATTCGTACTCTCCGGGGCATCCCTGAGGGGACCCCGACTCGGGCCTCCGCCTTCCCGGTGAGCCGACGGGGTCGGGGATCGCCTGGTGGGCGGAGGTTTTCCGGCCCGCGACGGCGGAGCATGGAAGTACGCCCGCCGGACCGCCCGGCCGGGCCACCGGCCCAAGGAGTCCGCATGAGCGCGCGTCTCGCCCGCCCCCGCCACAACCGCGTCATCGCCGGCGTCTGCGCCGGGATCGCCGAGCGCTTCGGCCTCACCCCGTGGACCGTCCGCCTGATCTTCCTGCTCTCCTGCCTGCTGCCCGGCCCGCAGTTCCTGGTCTACCTCGCGCTCTGGGTGCTGCTCCCCCAGGAGCCGTGAGGCCTTACGGGCGGGCACGGCGACGGGCCGCCCGCTCCCGGGGTTTCCTCCGGGGGCGGGCGGCCCGTCGTCGTGCGGTGCGGGTCGGATCAGCCCAGCGGCAGGCCGGGCAGGGCGCCGGCCAGTCCGCCGACCGGGGTCTTGTCCAGGCCGGGGACGCCCGGGAGGGCGCCGGCCCGCTGCTGGGTGACGCCGGCGATCGGGGCGGCGTCGGCGGCGGGCGCGGGGGCGGGGGCGGCCTGACCGGCGGTCGGCGCCAGGGTGCCGAGGGTGCCGGCGACCTTGTCGCCGCCGGGCAGCTTGGCGGCGGTGTCGGTGACCGCACCGGTCACCGCGGGGTTCGTCACCGCGCCGGTGGGCAGCCCGAGGCCGCCGGCCGCCTGGCCGGGCGCCGCGGAGGCGGTGCCGGCGCCGACCGCCGCGATGGCGATGCCGAGCGCCGCGGTGCCGGCGGCCTTGAGAGCCTGCTTCATGGTTCGTCCCCTTGAGTCCTCGTCGGTGGCCGACATCGCGCGGGGCGGCGTACGGGCGACCGTCGCCCCGGCCTGTCAGCAATGACTGGCACACCGTAGTGACAGGGGCTCGCGAGATCCAAAGGCCGTTCACTCACCCGAGTGAGTAGTCGGATGAACGCCAACTGCCTTGCCCGGCAGCCGCGTTCATCCGACCGCAGGGGCCGCCCGGACTCAGCGGCCGCCGGCGCCCGCGCTGAACAGCCACTCCGCCTTGAGCTCGGCGTAGCCCGGCTTGATCACGTCGCTGATCATCGCCAGTCGCTCGTCGAAGGGCAGGAACGCGGACTTCATCGCGTTCACCGTGAACCACTCCATGTCGCCCAGCGTGTAGCCGAAGGCGTCCACCAGGTGGCCGAACTCCTGGCTCATGCTGGTGCCGCTCATCAGCCGGTTGTCGGTGTTCACGGTGACCCGGAACTTCAGCCGGCTGAGCAGCCCGATCGGGTGCTCGGCGTACGAAGTGGCCGCCGCCGTCTGGAGGTTGGAGGTCGGGCACATCTCCAGCGGGATCCGCTTGTCGCGCACGTACGCGGCCAGCCGGCCCAGCTCGACGCTGCCGTCCTCGTTCACCGTGATGTCGTCGACGATCCGCACGCCGTGACCGAGCCGGTCGGCGCCGCAGCACTGCAGGGCCTCCCAGATCGACGGCAGGCCGAAGGCCTCGCCCGCGTGGATGGTGAAGTGGTTGTTCTCGCCCTTGAGGTAGTCGAAGGCGGCCTGGTGGCGGGTGGGGGGGTAGCCGGCCTCGGCACCCGCGATGTCGAAGCCGACGACGCCCCGGTCGCGGTGGCGGTTCGCCAGCTCGGCGATCTCCTGCGAGCGGGCGGCGTGCCGCATCGCGGTGATCAGGGTGCCGACCCGGATCCGGTGGCCGGCCGCGCGGGCGTTGGCCTCACCGAGGCGGAAGCCCTCCTGGACGGCCTCGACGACCTCGTCCAGGGACAGGCCGCCCTCCAGGTGCTGCTCGGGGGCGTAGCGGACCTCGGCGTACACCACGCCGTCGGCGGCCAGGTCCTCGGCGCAGTCGGCGGCGACCTTGATCAGGGACTCGCGGGTCTGCATGACGGCGCAGGTGTGCGCGAAGGTCTCCAGGTAGCGGACCAGCGAGCCGGAGTCGGCGGCCTCGCGGAACCACTCGCCGAGCTCCTTGGCGTCGGTGGTCGGGAGCCCCTGGTAGCCGGTCGCGGCGGCGAGCTCGACGATGGTCTCCGGGCGCAGCCCGCCGTCGAGGTGATCGTGCAGCAGGACCTTCGGCGCGCGGCGGATCTGGTCGGGGGTGGGAATGCGCGGGCCGGTGCCCGCGGTGGTGACGGGGATCTGCTTCTCCATTGCGGAAATATAGCCCCTACGCGCGTAGACCGACCACCGGTAACAGCACCGAATGGTCCAAACCGAACCCGGAATTCCACCGCCCGGTCCATAGGATCCGCCAAAGGAGCCGAGGGTGGGCCAAGGCCTCAGTCGTGGTGCAGCAGGCGCCCCCGCCGGGACAGCACGAAGTCCCGGAACGCCGCCACCGGCGGCGTCAGCGGCCGCCCCGCCGCCCAGGCCAGCCCGATCGCCCGGCGGGTCCGCGGTGCCGTCACCTCCAGCTCCACCACCCCGGGCCGCGGCACCAGCGCCGGCGGCAGCAGCGCCACCCCCAGCCCGGCCGCCACCAGCCCGCGCAGGGTTTCGGTCTCCTCCCCCTCGAAGGCCAGCCGGGGCACGAACCCGGCCTGCGCGCAGAAGCCGTCCGTGATCATGCGCAGCCCGTACCCGTCCTCCAGCCCGACGAAGGGCTCCTCGGCCACCTCCGCCAGCCGGATCCGCCGCCGCCCGGCCAGCCGGTGGTCGGCCGGCACGGCCAGGTGCAGCCGCTGCTCGTCCAGCGGACGGGCGGCGAAGGCCGGGTCGTCCGGCAGCGGCGCGACCAGGCAGAGGTCCAGCTCGCCCGCCCGCAGCCGCTCCAGCATCGCCATGCCGTAGTCCTGCACCAGCTGGAACCGCACCTGCGGGTGCGCCGCCCGGAAGCCGCGCAGCAGCGCCGGCACGGCGTCCGGACCCATCGTGTGCAGGAAGCCGAAGGCCACCCGCCCCACCGCCGGATCCGCCTCCGCCCGGGCCGCCTCCGCGCCGCGCTCCAGCTCCGCCAACGCCCGCTCCACCGAGGCCAGCAGCAGTCGGCCCGCCCTGGTCAGCCGGACCGTCCGGCCCTGACGGGCCAGCAGGTCCACCCCCAGCTCCTCCTCCAGCCGGGCCACCGCGCGCGACAGCGTCGGCTGCGGCACCCCGAGCAGCGCCGCCGCCTGGGTCACGTGCTCCAGCCGGGCCACCGCGGCGAACTGCGCCAGCCTGGGCGCCAGCCGGACGGCCGGCGCCTCCGGCCCCAACTCGGCTGCCCGGTACCGCTGCTCGGCTCCGTCCGGCAGATCCGCCACGGTCATCCCGTCCCACCTCGACTCATACGCCAGTGCATCGATCATCCACTCTTCATGCATTGGACGCATCAAGCGCGCCGGGCCTACCGTCGATGCCATGCAGCCCTCCGATACCAGGGCATCCGTGCCCGCCCCGGATGCCTCGACCGAGCACACCCCCGACCAGGACGACCGCCACCGCCCCGGCCGGCCCGGCTTCCGCCGCGCCAACCTCGCCCTGTTCGCCGCCGGGGTCGCCACCTTCGTCCTGCTCTACTCCACCCAGGGCCTGCTGCCGGTCCTCTCGGCCGACCTCGACCTCACCCCCGGCCAGGCCAGCTGGACGGCCTCCGCCGCCACCCTCGGCCTCGCCCTCGGGCTGCTCCCCGCCAGCGCGCTCTCCGACAAGTACGGCCGCACCGCGGTGATGACGGCCTCCGTCCTCGCCGCCTCCGCCCTCGCCGTCGCCCTGCCCTTCGCCCCCGGCCTGACCACCCTGGTGGCGCTGCGCGTCCTCCAGGGCGCCGCCCTCGCCGGACTCCCCGCCACCGCGATGGCCTACCTCGCCGAAGAGGTCCACCCCAGCGCGCTGGCCTCCGCGATGGGCCTGTACGTGGCCGGCAACAGCATCGGCGGCATGGGCGGCCGGCTCGTCTCCGGCTGGACCGCCGCCGCCCTCGGCTGGCGCTGGGGCCTGGCCGCCTCCGCCGCCCTCGCGCTGCTCGCCGCACTCGCCTTCCGGCTGCTGGTCCCCGCCGCCCGGCACTTCACCCCGGCCGCGGTGGACGCCCGCGCCCTCGCCCGCACCGTCGGCCGGCACCTGCGCAACCCGCTGCTGGTGCGGCTGTACGCGCTCGCGATGCTGTTCATGGCGGTGTTCGGCGCGGTCTACAACACCGTCGGCTACCGGCTGATCGCCGCACCCTTCCACCTGCCGGAGTCGATCGCCGCCTCGATCTTCGTGGTCTACCTGGTCGGCACCGGCACCTCCGCCGCGGCCGGCCGTCTCTCCGGCCGGCTCGGCCGCCGCGGCGCCCTCTACGTCGCCATCGGCGTCACCGCCGCCGGCCTGCTGCTCTCGCTCGCCGACTCCCTGGTCTGCGCGCTGCTAGGCCTGGTGCTGATCACCGCCGGCTTCTTCGCCGGCCACGCCACCGCCTCCTCCGCCGTCAGCCACACCGCCACCGAGGGCCGCGCCCAGGCCTCCGCCCTCTACCTGATCGCCTACTACCTCGGCAACAGCCTCGGCGGCACCCTCGGCGCCGACGCCTACCACGCCACCGGCTGGCCCGGTGCCGCCACCGTCGGCCTCACCGCCATGACCCTCGCCGCCGCCGTCACCCTCTACGCCACCCACCAGGCGCACACCACGAGGCGAGCGGTCGCGGACGCTTGACAGTGGGCGCCGATAGACTCAGGGGCATGAGCGTCGGTCCTGCTGTGTACACCAGGCTGCTTGAGATCGCGGATCAGCTGCCGAAGGTGCCCGGGATAGGGAAGATCGAGATCGCCGACGGTCAGATCGTCATGACGATGTCGCCGGTGAAGCGCCACGAGCTCGCCGTGCTGCGCATCGCCCGACAGCTCAACGCCCAACTGCCGACCACTCACCCGGGCCACATCGCTTACCACGGCGCGGACTTGCAGGATGCCGGCCTCGGTCAGCTGCGAAACCCGGACCTGATGGTCTTCCCCGAGGCGACCCTGGAGGGCGAGCAGCGAGCGGTGCTCCCACACGAGGTACTGCTCGTGGTGGAGATCGTCTCCCACTCCAACCCCGAGAACGACTACCACAACAAGGTCCACGACTACGCGGCGATGGGCATCCCGTTCTACCTGATCGTCGACCCCCGCACAGGCACCGGCATCGTGCACTCCGAACTGGGCTACGAGTCCCGGGAGAAGTTCGTCTTCGGCGACAAGATCACCGTCGGCCCCTGGACCCTCGACACCAGCGGTCTGCTCACGTACGCCTGAGTACGCGAAAGGAGTCCGCACCCGACCGCCGGGCACGGACTCCTCGTCGCCTCGGACAGCCGGCGCACGGAAGCGGACGGTGGGCTCCACCTCGGGCGCGATGCGGATGTGAAGCGACGACTCCAGCGAGCCCGCCAACCGCTCCGACAGCAGCAAGGTGGACACAGTGCCGGCTCGGTCAACTCCCATGTGCGGCAGCGCAAACCACGCTGCCGCACATGGAGCGATCGGATGACTACGCGATGCGGTCGAGAACGATCGGGTTCGGAGTGAACGCCGTGCCCTCGGGGGCGACCGTGATGCCGTCCTTCAGGGCCTCGATGGCGTAGTCGTAGCGCTCCGGGGTGTCGGTGTGGAGGGTCAGCAGGGGCTGGCCGGCCACGACGGCGTCACCGGGCTTGGCGTGCATCTCGACGCCGGCGCCGGCCTGGACCGGGTCCTCCTTGCGGGCGCGGCCGGCGCCCAGGCGCCAGGCGCAGACGCCGATCGCGTAGGCGTCCAGCTCGGTGAGCACGCCGGAGGCGGGCGCGGGGATGACGTGCTGCTCGCGGGCGACCGGGAGCGGGGCGTCGACGTCGCCGCCCTGGGCGGCGATCATGCGGCGCCAGTGGTCCATCGCGGAGCCGTCGCGCAGGGCGTCGGCCGGGTCCTTGCCGTGCACGCCGGCCGCGGCGAGCATCTCGCGGGCCAGCGCGAGGGTGAGCTCGACGACGTCGGCCGGGCCGCCGCCGGCCAGCACCTCGACCGACTCGCGGACCTCCAGCGCGTTGCCCGCGGTGAGGCCGAGCGGGGTGGACATGTCGGTGAGCAGGGCGACGGTGTTGACCCCGGCGGTGGTGCCCAGGCCGACCATGGTGCGGGCGAGCTCGCGGGCGTCGTCCAGGTTCTTCATGAAGGCGCCGGAGCCGACCTTGACGTCGAGCACCAGCGCGCCGGTGCCCTCGGCGATCTTCTTCGACATGATCGAGGAGGCGATCAGCGGGATGGCCTCGACGGTGCCGGTGACGTCGCGCAGCGCGTACAGCTTCTTGTCGGCGGGGGCGAGGCCGTCGCCGGCCGCGCAGATGACGGCGCCGGCGTCGCGCAGGACGTCCATCATCTCGTCGTTGGAGAGCAGGGCGCGCCAGCCGGGAATGGACTCCAGCTTGTCCAGGGTGCCGCCGGTGTGGCCGAGACCGCGGCCGGACAGCTGCGGGACGGCGGCACCGCAGGCGGCGACCAGCGGGGCGAGCGGGAGGGTGATCTTGTCGCCGACGCCACCGGTGGAGTGCTTGTCGCTGGTGGGCAGCGGCAGCGAGGAGAAGTCCATCCGGACGCCGGAGCGGATCATGGCGTCGGTCCAGCGGCTGATCTCGTGCGGCTTCATGCCGTTCAGCAGGATCGCCATGGCCAGCGCGGACATCTGCTCGTCGGCGACCTCGCCGCGGGTGTAGGCGTCGATGACCCAGTCGATCTGAGCGTCGCTCAGCTCTCCGCGGTCGCGCTTGGTCCTGATGACGGAGATGGCGTCCATGCGTGCTCCAAGAGGGGTTTCAGATGCGTCAAAAAGCGTAGAGTGCCGCGAGATGACCGGGTTCCGGCCCACTCGCGACACTCTACGCGCGTAACAAAAGCAGATGCTAGAGCCGCTCCGGCCCGAACGCCTCGGGCAGGACCTCGCTCATCGGCTTCACGCCGGAGGCCAGGTCGACCAGCAGCCCGGGCCCTCCGTGCTCGTACAGCAGCTGGCGGCAGCGCCCGCACGGCATCAGCAGCTCGCCCGTGCCGTCGACGCAGGTGAAGGCGACCAGCCGGCCGCCGCCGGAAGCGTGCAGCGCGGACACCAGCCCGCACTCGGCGCACAGCCCGAGCCCGTACGAGGCGTTCTCCACGTTGCAGCCGCTGACCAGCCGGCCGTCGTCCACCAGCGCCGCCGCGCCGACCGGGAACCTGCTGTACGGGGCGTACGCGTGGCCCATCGCCTCGCGTGCCGCCGCGCGCAGCCGCTCCCAGTCGATCGCGGAGGCCGCCGAGCCCGCGGGGGCCGTCACTTGCCCTGGCCCTTGCGGTAGATCTGGCCGTCGGCCTTGGGCATCCGCAGTCGCTGCGAGGCCAGCGCGAGCACCACCAGGGTGATCAGGTACGGCGTGGCGACGATCAGCGGACGCTGCACCTCGTCGGTCAGCGCGTACCAGGCGCCCAGACCGCCGGCCACCACGAAGGAGATCACCGTCGCGGTGAACTTGCGACGGTACAGCTGCCACAGGGCGAGCAGCGCCATCGCGATCGCGATGATCAGGATCAGCACGTGCACCGACTCCGGGTCCCGCAGCTGGAGGCTGTCGGTGAAGCCGAACAGGCCGGCGCCGACGGCGAGGCCACCGGGCATCCAGTTGCCGAAGATCATCGCCGCGAGGCCGATGAAGCCGCGGCCCAGGGTCTGGCCGTCCTTGTAGAAGTGCGCGGCGACCAGCGAGAGGTACGCACCGCCGAGGCCCGCGAAGGCGCCCGAGGCGATGACCGCCAGGTACTTGTACTTGTAGACGTTGACGCCCAGCGACTCGGCGGCGGTCGGGTTCTCACCGCAGGAGCGCAGCCGCAGGCCGAACACCGTGCGCCAGAGCAGGAAGTAGCTGGCCACGATCAGCGCGGCGGCCAGCACCACGACCACCGACAGGTTGGTCACCAGGCCGCCGAGCACGCCCGCGATGTCGGAGACCAGGAACCAGTGGTGGTTCTCGATGCTCTTCAGGCCCGAGGACAGCCCCGGCACGGTGATGTAGGGCAGCGGGTCCGCCGGCGGGGACTGGTTCTGGCCGGCACCGGCCGAGATGTAGTCCTTGTAGTAGATCCGGTTGACGTACGCGCAGATGCCGGGGATCAGCAGGTTGATGCCGACGCCGGAGACGATGTGGTCGACGCCGAAGGTGACGGTGATGATCGCGTGCAGCAGACCGCCGAGCGCACCGCCGGCCATGCCGGCCAGCAGACCGACCCACGGGTTGACCAGGTAGCCCGCCCAGGCACCGCAGAAGGTGCCGGCGACCATCATGCCTTCGAGGCCGATGTTGACCACGCCGGCCCGCTCGGACCAGAGACCGCCCAGACCGGCCATGCCGATCGGCACGGCGGCGCTGAGCGCGGCGGTGATCTGCCCGGAGGAGGTCAGCGAGTGGTTGCCGGTGGCCATGCCCACGGCGGAGAACAGGACCAGGGCGCCCGCGATCAGGAGCAGGACGACCGGCCAGGACAGCTTGCGCTTCTTCGCGGGCGCGCCCGGCGCCTTCGGACGAGCGGCGGTGGCCGTACTCATGCCGACACCTCCTTCTTCTCAGTGGCCGCGAGCTGGGCGGCGAGCTGCGCGCCGACCTTCTGCTGCTGGCGCTTCAGGCCGTACCGGCGCACGAGCTCGTACGCCACGACGACGCAGATGACGATGGTGCCCTGCATGACCGTGACGATCTCGAACGGGAAGCCGCCCTGCAGCGGCAGCACCGAACCGGTGACGTCCAGGAAGGCGAACAGCAGCGCCGCGAAGGCCATGCCGATCGGGCTGTTGCGGCCGAGCAGGGCGATCGAGATGCCCAGGAAGCCCAGGTTCTGCTGGAAGGTCTGGCCGAAGTAGTACGAGTTCTGCAGCAGCTCGGGCAGACCGATCAGACCGGCGATCGCGCCGGAGACCGCCATCGAGATGATCACCATCTTCTTGACGTTCACGCCGGAGGCCGTCGCGGCGGACTCCGAGCGGCCGGTGGCGCGCAGGTCGAAGCCGAACCGGGTGCGGGTCAGCACGAACTGGAAGACCACGCCGACCAGGACGGCGACGAAGATGAAGCCCCAGAGCGGGCCACCCGCCGTGTCGAGGCTGAAGAAGTGGCTGGACTGCGAGACCGGGTTGGTCTGGATCGAGTTGCTGGTGCCGCTGACCTTCGGGGCGAAGACGCCGGGGACGAGCAGCAGGCCGATGATCGCGAGCGCGATCGAGTTCAGCATGATGGTCGAGATGACCTCGCTGACACCGCGGAAGACCTTCAGCAGACCGGCGATGCTCGCGTACAGACCGCCGACCAGCATGGCGGTGACCAGCAGCAGCGGGATCTGGATGAACGACGGCAGGTCGACCTGGGCGCCGATGTAGGCCGCGAACAGCGCCGCGACCTTGTACTGGCCCTCGACGCCGATGTTGAACAGGTTCATCCGGAACCCGAACGCGGCGGCCGCGGCGGCCAGGTAGTAGGTGGTGGTCCGGTTGAGGATGTTCACCTGGCCGTCCGACTTGCTGGCGAACGTGAGCATCACGTTCCACGCGTCGAACGGGTTCTTGCCCGAGGTCGCCAGCAGGATGGAACAGATCGCGACCGAGAGCAGGACGGCGAGCACGGGCGCCGCCAGGGCGAGCACGATCCGCTCACCGCTGATCCGCTGCGCCAGGCTGCGCTTGGCGGCGGGGTTGGGACTGGTCATGGGTTACTCCCCCGCCTGCGGGTCGTCGGCGGTGTCGGTGTGCGGGTGCTCGGCCTCGGCCTCGGTACCCTCGGCGGCGATCGCCTGTGCCTCGGCGACGTCCTCCGGAGCGGACTCCAGGTGGCCGGCGGCGGCACCGGTCATCGCGGTGCCGAGGTCCTCGGCGGTGACGGTGGCCGGGTCGGCGTCGGCGACCAGGCGGCCGCGGTAGATGACCCGGATGGTGTCGGAGAGACCGATCAGCTCGTCCAGGTCGGCCGAGATCAGCAGGACGGCCAGGCCCTCGCGCTGGGCTCGCCGGATGTGCTCCCAGATCTGCGCCTGCGCACCGACGTCCACCCCGCGGGTCGGGTGGGCGGCGATCAGCAGCTTGGGCTGGTGGCTCATCTCGCGGCCGATGATCAGCTTCTGCTGGTTGCCGCCGGAGAGCGAGGCCGCGGTGACCTCGATGCCGGGGGTGCGGACGTCGTACTGCTCGACGATCCGCCAGGTGTCCTCGCGGGCGGCGGCCGGCTTGAGCAGCACACCGCTGGAGTTGGGCGCCTCGGTGACGTGGCCGAGGATCCGGTTCTCCCAGAGCGGAGCCTCCAGCAGCAGGCCGTGCTTGTGGCGGTCCTCGGGGATGTAGCCGATGCCGGCCTCGCGGCGGGCCCGGGTCAGGGTGCCGGAGAGGTCCTTGCCGTCCAGGACGACGGTGCCGCCGTCCAGCGGCAGCATGCCCATGATGGCCTCGACCAGTTCGGCCTGGCCGTTGCCCTCGACCCCGGCGATGCCGAGGATCTCGCCCTTGTGGATCCGCAGCGAGATGTCGTCCAGGACAACGCGCTCGATGCCCTCGGAGTCGGTCTTGGCGATCCGCAGGTCCTTGACGTCGAGCATCTCGGTGGTGGTGACGGTCGACTCGCGGCTCTCCGGGGAGGGCAGCTCGGCGCCGACCATCAACTCGGCCAGCTGGCGCGCGGTGACGGCCTTCGGGTCGGCGTCGCCGACCGTGGTGCCGCGCCGGATGACGCTGATCGCGTCGGCCACCGCGAGCACCTCGTGCAGCTTGTGCGAGATGAAGATGACGGTGACGCCCTCGGCCTTGAGGTCGCGCAGGTTGTCGAACAGCGCGTCGACCTCCTGCGGGACGAGCACGGCCGTGGGCTCGTCGAGGATCAGGATCTTGGCGCCGCGGTACAGCACCTTGAGGATCTCGACGCGCTGGCGGTCGGCGACGCCGAGGTCCTCGACCAGCACGTCCGGGCGCACGCCCAGGCCGTACTGGTCGGAGATCTCCTTGATCTTCGCCTTCGCCTTGGCCCCGATGCCGTGGAGCTTCTCGCCGCCGAGGACGACGTTCTCCAGCACGGTGAGGTTGTCGGCGAGCATGAAGTGCTGGTGCACCATGCCGATGCCGCGGGCGATGGCGTCGCCCGGGGTGTTGAACTCGCACACCTCGCCGTTGATCGCGATGGTGCCCTCGTCCGGCTTCTGCATGCCGTAGAGGATCTTCATCAGCGTCGACTTGCCGGCGCCGTTCTCGCCCATCAGGGCGTGCACGGTGCCGGTGCGGACGGTGAGGTTGATGTCGTGGTTGGCCACGACTCCGGGGAAGCGCTTGGTGATGCCGCGCAGTTCGACGGCCGGTGTCGCCGTCCCCGCGCTGGGGGTGCCGTCCTTGCGCAGGGGGACGGGGTCTGATGCGGTGATGGCGGTCTCCTGGTGGTCTGGAGGCGCGTCGTTGCGCTCGGAGGGCCAAGGGGGGAAACGGGGAGACGGAACGGGGCCCGGGGGTACGCGTTGAGCGCACCCTTCCGGGCCCCTCCCGTGAACTGTGTCGATCATCGCCCGACCGGGCAGGCGGCGGGCGCAGGTCGCGTCCGAGACGCGCGGGCCTTACTGGGCCGGCGCGGTCGGGATGGTGGTGGCGCCGCTGGTGATGGAGTCGGCGGCGGCCTTCAGCTTGTCCTGGATGTCGTCGATCTTGCCGCCGGTGGTGGCGAGCGAGACACCGTTGGCCTTCAGGTCGAAGAGCTTGATGCCGGTGAACGGCGTGCCCTTCTTGACCGAGTCGATGTACGAGTACACCGCGGTGTCGACGTTCTTGACCATCGAGGTCAGGATGCTGTTCTTGAACTTCGACAGGGCCGGCTGGGCGGCCTGGTCGGAGTCGACGCCGATGGCGTACTTGCCCGCGTTGGCGACGGCCTCGATGGCACCGGCGCCGGAGGAGCCGGCGGCGGAGTAGATGACGTCCGCGCCCTTGTCGAGCTGACCCTGCGCGGCTTCCTTGCCCTTGTCGGGCGCGCTGAAGCCGGTGAAGTCCGGCGGCGTGGTCAGGTAGGTGGTCTCGATCTGGATGTTCGGGTCGGCGAACTTGGCGCCCGCCTTGTAACCGGCCTCGAACTTCTTGATCAGCTCGGACTGGACACCACCGATGAAGCCGATGTGGTGGTTCTTCGACTTGTTCGCCGCGGCGACACCGGCCAGGTACGAACCCTCCTGCTCGGCGAAGAGCAGCGAGGTGACGTTGGACGGCTGGTCCTTGTCGTTCGAGTCGATGATCGCGAACTTGACGTTCGGGTTGTCCTTGGCGACCTTGTTGACCGCCGGCTGGTAGACGAAGCCGACCGCGATGACGGTCTTGTAGCCGGCGTCGACCAGGTTCTTGAGCCGGGTCTCCTTGTCGGCCTCGGCCTCGCCCGGCTTGGCCTCGGCCTCGGTGACGGCGACGCCCAGGTCGGACTTGGCCTTGTCGAGACCACGCGCGGCGGAGTCGTTGAAGGACTGGTCTCCACGGCCGCCGATGTCGTAGGCCATGCCGACCTTGAGGGCATCGGACGAACCCGAAGAAGCGTTACTGTCAGTGCTCTTTGCGCCGCAAGCGGCGAGCGAGGCCATGCCCAGGGAACCCGAGAGCACAACCGCGGCGAGCTTCATTGAACGGCGCAAGGGAGTATCTCCTTCTCACACGCACCCGTTTAGCGTGGTCGGACGCCACCGTAACGCGCGTAGAACACGGTTGTGTTACGGGGTGCCAGAGCATTCGGGTTGTTATCAAACCGTGGTCTGACGGCCTTCCGAAGGCTCTATTTCCCCTACGCGGACGGTGATCCGAGATTGGTCCGGCCCAGTTTACGGAACGGTTCGTAACCCCGGATCTCAACGACCCGATCACAGGAGGGCCACATACCCCCAGGAATCGGTCAGATTCGGTCGTCCTCCAGGGCGAGCGCCGCGAAGAGTTCCACGCCCACGCCGATCGCCCGCTCGTCCACGTCGAACCGGCCCTGGTGCAGGTCACGGACGGTGACGTCGCCGGGGGTGCGGACGCCCAGCCGGGCCAGTGCGCCCGGGGCGTGCTCCAGGTACCAGGAGAAGTCCTCGCCGCCCAGGCTCTGTTCGGTCCCCTCCACCACCTGGGCACCGCCCTGTCCGAACCGGGCGGTCATCGTCTCCTCCAGCCGCGCGACCGAGACCGCCTCGTTGACCACCGGCGGCACCCCGCGGTGGTAGTCCAGCGTCCACTTGGCCCGGTAGGTCTCGGCGACCTTGGCGATCAACTCGTGCAGCAGGTCCGGCGCCTCCCGCCAGCCGTCCAGCTCCAGGCAGCGGACGGTGCCCTCCAGCTCGGCGTGCTGCGGGATGACATTGGGCGCGGAGCCGGAGGCGATCCGGCCCCAGACCAGGCTGACGCCCCAGCGCGGGTCCATCCGGCGGGCCAGCGCGGCCGGGAGGTCGGCGGCCATCCGCGCGATCGCGGTCACCAGGTCGGTGGTCAGGTGCGGGCGGGCGGTGTGCCCGCCGGGGCCGTCCAGGTGCAGCACCAGCCGGTCGCAGGCCGAGGTGATCGCCCCGACCCGCAGGGCGATCCGGCCGACCTCCACCTTCGGGTCGCAGTGCACCGCGAAGATCCGGCCGACGCCGTCCATCCCCCCGGCGTTGATGACGTCCAGCGCCCCGCCCGGCATGACCTCCTCGGCCGGCTGGAACACCAGCCGGACCGGGCGGCGCAGCTCACCGGAGCGGACGGCCTCGGCCAGCACCAGGCCGGTGCCGAGCACCACCGAGGTGTGCACGTCGTGACCGCAGGCGTGGGCCCGGCCGGGGACGGTCGAGCGGTACGGCACATCGGTCTTGGCGTCGTCGATGGGCAGCGCGTCGATGTCGGCTCGGAAGGCCAGGAACTCCGTCCCCGGGGCGGTGCCGGCCGGGACGATGTCGACCAGCAGGCCGGTGCCGCCGGGCAGCACCCGCGGCTCCAGGCCCGCCGCCACCAGCCGGTCGCGCAGCAGGTCGGTGGTGCGGAACTCCTGGCGGCCGAGCTCCGGGTGCCGGTGCAGGTCACGGCGGAAGGCGATCAGCTCGGGCTCCAGCGTCCGGACCCGGTCGCGCAGTTCGGCGGCGGGGCGTGCGACGGCGAGAGTGGCGCCCGGCTGAGCGGGCTCAGGACGGTTCATCTCCCCAAGAATAGGCCCGTTGGGGGGATTTGGCCCGACTTCCGGAAAATTAGTCCCCGGATGGGTGCATACCGGCCGGACAGGTGGGTATGACATCTCGTTTCTGCCGCCTTCCCCGGATTGCTTGCCCTGTGCAACGATCACCCGCGCCGGTGGTCACGGCCCCCACCGCCTTGACGGCCGATCCGCCCTGACGTCAGCTCAGTTCGTCAATTCCGCGCTCCGGTTCAGCCGGGTCAACCAGCTCCACCCGTTCGTCTCGTCCGTCTCGTTCGACCGGTTCAGAAACGTTCCACCGGAACGTACGTGCCCCAGACCCCGCGCAGCGCGTCACAGACCTCGCCGACGGTGGCCCGGGCGGCCAGCGCCTCCTTCATCGGGTACAGCACGTTCGCCGAGCCCTCCGCCGCACGGCGCAGCGCGTCCAGCCCCCGGGTGACGGCCGAGCCGGAGCGCTCGGCCCGCAGCCGGGCCAGCCGGGCGGCCTGCTGCCGCTCGATCGCCGGGTCCACCCGCAGCGGCCGGTACGGCTCCTCCTCGTCCAGCCGGAAGCGGTTGACGCCGACCACCGTGCGCTCGCCGGAGTCGGTCTGCTGCTGGATCCGGTAGGCGCTGCGCTCGATCTCGCCCTTCTGGAAGCCCCGTTCGATCGCGGCCACCGCGCCACCCTGCTCCTCGACCCGGGCCAGCAGCACCAGTACGGCCTCCTCGACGGCGTCGGTCAGCGACTCGACCGCGTAGGAGCCGGCGAAGGGGTCGATCGTGGCGGTCACGTCGGTCTCGTGGGCGAGCACCTGCTGGGTGCGCAGGGCGAGCCGGGCGGCCTTCTCGGTGGGCAGCGCGATCGCCTCGTCGAAGCTGTTGGTGTGCAGCGACTGGGTGCCGCCGAGCACCGCGGCCAGCGCCTGCACCGAGACCCGGACCAGGTTCACCTCGGGCTGCTGGGCGGTGAGCTGCACCCCAGCGGTCTGGGTGTGGAAGCGCAGCATCTGCGAACGGGGGTCCTTCGCACCGAACTCCTCGCGCATGATCCTGGCCCAGATCCGGCGTGCGGCACGGAACTTGGCGACCTCCTCGAGCAGCGTGGTGCGGGCCACGAAGAAGAAGGAGAGCCGGGGCGCGAAGTCGTCCACGGCCATCCCGGCGGCGAGCGCGGTCCGGACGTAGGCGATCCCGTTGGCCAGCGCGAAGGCGACCTCCTGCGCCGGATCGGCCCCGGCCTCGGCCGTGTGGTAGCCGGAGACGGAGATGGTGTTCCAGCGCGGGATCTCGGCCCGGCAGTACCGGAACACGTCGGCGGCCAACCGCAGCGAGGGCTCCGGCGGGAAGATGTACGCGCCCCGGGCGATGTACTCCTTCAGCACGTCGTTCTGCACCGTGCCGGTGAGCGCCGCGGGCGCCACCCCCTGTGCCTCGCCGACCAGTTGGTACAGCAGCAGGAGTACGGCGGCGGGCGCGTTGATGGTCATCGAGGTGGACACCGCGCCGAGCGGGATGCCGTCGAAGAGCACCGCCATGTCCTCGACGCCGTCCACCGCCACGCCCACCTTGCCGACCTCCCCGGCGGCGAGCGGCGCGTCCGAGTCGTAACCCATCTGGGTGGGCAGGTCGAAGGCCACCGAGAGGCCGGTGCCGCCGGCCGCGATCAGCCGGCGGTAGCGGGCGTTGGACTCGGCGGCGGTGCCGAAGCCCGCGTACTGGCGCATCGTCCACGGCCGGCCGGTGTACATCGTCGGGTGGACGCCCCGGGTGTACGGGTACTCCCCCGGCCGGCCCAGCCGGGCCGCCGGGTCCCACCCGGCCAGCGCCTCGGGGCCGTACAGCGGTTCGATCCCGAAACCGGATTCTGCGGCAGCCATGGTTCTCTCCACGGGGTCGGCGGGCGGAGGCCTCTCTTGCGGGAGTCGGTCCTCGCAATCTAGGGCCGGACCGGGCGGCGGGCGCGCGGAGGCGGTTGAGATGATCGGGTGAACGACCGGATGAGCCCCCAGGGAGTGGCAATGACCGAGCAGAAGGTGGCCGTGGTCACCGGTGCCAGCAGCGGAATCGGCGCGGCGACCGCCCGCCGGCTGGCCGCCGAGGGCTTCGAGGTGGTGCTGACCGCCCGCCGGACCGAGCGGATCGAGGCGCTGGCCGAGGAGATCGGCGGGCGCGGCGGTTCAGCGAGAGCGGTCACCCTGGACGTCACCGACCGGGCCGCCGTGGATGCCTTCGCGGCCGAGGTCGGCCGGGTGGACGTCCTGGTGAACAACGCCGGCGGCGCGATCGGCGCGGAGACCGTCGAGCACGGCGACCCGGCCGACTGGCGGGCCATGTACGAGGTGAACGTGCTCGGCGTGCTGCACGTGACCCAGGCGCTGCTGCCCGCCCTGCGCGCGACCGGCGACGGCACCGTGCTGGTGCTCTCCTCGACCGCCGCCATGGCCGCGTACGAGGGCGGCGGCGGCTACGTCGCGGCCAAGCACGCCGCGCACACCATCGCGGCGACGCTGCGACTGGAGCTGTGCGGGGAGCCGGTCCGGGTGATCGAGATCGCGCCCGGGATGGTGAAGTCCGAGGGCTTCGCGGTCACCCGCTTCCGCGGTGACGAGGAGAAGGCCGCCGCCGTCTACGCGGGCGTGGCCGAGCCGCTGACCTCGGAAGACATCGCGGACACCGTGGCGTGGGCGGTCACCCGGCCCTCGCACGTGAACATCGACCTGCTGGTGGTCCGCCCCCGGGCCCAGGCCGCCAACCACAAGGTCCACCGCGGCTGATCCGGCAGCCGTCGCGGCGGAGCGGCCCGGCACCCCAATCGAACACGTGTCGCACACGAGTGGTACACACATGCGATGACGATCTTCCGGGCCGCCCGCCCACGGGTCCTGCTGACCGCCGTGGCGGCAGGCGCCCTCCTGCTCACCTCCGCCTGCGACGACACCGCCACGACGGCCCAGGACAAGGCCTCCGGCAACACCGCGCCCGCCCCTGCGAGCCCCACGGCCACCCCGACCCCGACCCCGACCCCGAAGCCCAAGGGCGAGGCCGACCCGGCGCTCAAGGCCTTCTACGGCCAGCAGATCACCTGGGCGGACTGCCCGGCCGACCCCAAGGCCGAGCAGGCGAAGATCGACACCTCCGGCATGCAGTGCGGCAAGCTGCACGTCCCGCTCGACTACGCCGACCCCGCCGCCGACGCGATCGACCTGGCGCTGATCAGGTATCGAGCCGGCGACCGGAGTCAGCGGATCGGCTCGCTGATGGTCAACCCCGGTGGCCCCGGCGCCTCCGGCGTCGAGATGGTGAAGTACGGCGCCAAGGACTTCGCCGGCACCCTGCACGACCGCTTCGACGTGATCGGCTTCGACCCGCGCGGCACCGGCGACAGCTCCCCCGTGGTCTGCTACGACGACAAGCAGCTCGACGCCGTCAACCAGCTGGACTCCCCGGACGACCCCGCCGAGCGCAAGGCCGCCCACGTCAAGCAGTCCACCGACCACGCCGCCGCCTGCCAGGCCAAGTCCGGCAGGCTGCTGCCCTTCGTCGGCACCCGCAACACCGCCCGCGACCTGGACGTGCTGCGCGCCGTCGTCGGCGACCGGAAGCTCAACTACCTGGGCATCTCCTACGGCACCTACCTCGGGGCCCTGTACGCCGAGGAGTTCCCGCAGAACACCGGCCGACTGATCCTGGACGGCGCCGTCGACCCGGCCCAGGACACCCTCGACCACGGCGTCGACCAGCAGGTCGGCTTCGAGAAGTCCTTCGAGCGCTTCGCCGCCGACTGCGTGGACAACCACGCCGACGAGTGCCCGCTCGGCACCGACCGGACCAAGGCCGCCAAGAAGGCCGCCGACTTCCTGGACGGCCTCCACGACGAGCCGCTGACCACCAAGGACGGCCGCAAGCTCGGCCGCGACCTGGCCTGGACCGGCGTCGTCTCGCTGCTCTACGGCGACGAGAAGACCTCCTGGCAGTACCTGCGGAACAGCCTCGGCTGGGCGATGAAGCGCGGCAAGGGCGACTACCTGATGGCCTTCGCCGACGACTACAACGGTCGCGACGAGAACGGCCACTACAGCCCGATGGACGAGGCCAACGGCGCGATCAGCTGCGCCGACGCGGCACGCCCCGCGCCGACCCCCGAACACGCCCGGCAGGCGGTCGACCGGCTGCTCGCCGAGGCGCCGCTGCTCTCCAAGGGCGTCACGGTGGACGACTACGCCGAGCCCGGCTGCGCCTACTGGCCGTTCAAGACCCAGGAGAAGCCGCACACCATCCGCGCCGAGGGCGCCGCCCCGATCCTGGTGGTCGGCACCACCGGGGACCCGGCCACCCCGTACTCCTCCGCCGAGAAGCTGGCCCGGGGCTTCGCCAAGGCCACCCTGCTCACCCGGGTGGGCGAGGGCCACGGCGCCTTCGGCAAGGGCAACGCCTGCATCGACCAGGCCATGGCCGCCTACCTGACCGACGGCACCATGCCGGCCGAGGGCACCCGCTGCGGCTGACCCCGCCCGGCGACGGGCCCCGGCGGGCCCGTCGCCACGGCCCGCCATTATCAGACCCGGGGAGGGCGGACGATGACACGAAGGTGTCAACGTCACAACTTGATAGCTCGTCCGGATGAATTCCGCGCGCGCCCTCCCCAACTGATGACCGCTCAACTACCTTTGAGGGGCTGCCAGAAGGGTGCCGTACGCCCCCTTCGCGGCCCCATACTCCTGCTGCTCCACCCCACCCCACCGGCCTTCCCGCCCTCCCGAGGAGGACCCGCTGGCCAGCGACATCCCGTCACAGCGGCCCGACGCCAGCACCGAGCCGACCCTCCTGGGGCTGCACCGCTTCAACGAAGCGGACGCCGGCGCCGCCGAGGAGGCCCTGCTGGCCTGCTGCGGCAGCCACCGCTGGGCCCTGCGACTCACCGCCCACCGCCCCTACCCCGACATAGGGTCCCTGCTGGCCGCCGCCAGCGAGGCCTCCTACGACCTCCGCCCGGCCGACCTCGCCGAGGCCCTCGCCGACGAGAGCTGGATGCCGCAGCCCCTGCTCGGCATGCGCGCCCCCGGCAGCCAGGCCGCGCACACCGCACTGCGGGCGGCCCACGCCGCCTACGAGGCCCGGTTCGGCCACGTCTTCGTGGTCTGCCTGGACGGCGTCGCCCCGGAGGAGATGCTCGACACCGTGCTCTCCTCCATCCGCACCCGGCTGGCCAACGACCCGGACGAGGAGCGGCTGATCGCGGCGGACGAACTCCGGCGGATCGCCCTCACCCGGCTGGAGCACCTGGTCGCCACCCACTCGGAGGCCGGCGCGCGCTGACGCGGGACCCGCCCCGCGCACGGCCGGCCCCGGCGCGCCGGGGCCGGCCGAACCCTGTTCACCCGTCAGGATGAACCCGACCACCCGTTCGGCCCCCGGAGGCGGGCCACCAAGGCATCATGGCGGAGTTGCGCCGTCACCCAGGGTGACAAGTGGCGACTCGGTTCCCGCCCCACTAGGCCAGAAGTGCCTGATTGATCACACCTGGGGACCCCGGAGGCGGTTCCCGACACGGCGTCGATAGGATGCTGGCGGCCGGTGGACCGTACCCGGCCGGGCTGACCGACACCGAAGCCGGCCGAGCCCCCAATCGCTTCCGGAGGGTTTTTCCGTGCCGGCTGGAACGCTGTACCGCGGCCGGGAAGGCATGTGGAGCTGGGTGGCTCATCGAGTCACCGGCGTCCTCATCTTCTTCTTCCTGTTCGCCCACGTCCTGGACACCGCCCTGGTGCGAGTGTCGCCGGAGTCCTACGACACCGTCATCCAGACGTACAAGACTCCGCTCGTGAACCTGATGGAGTACGGCCTGGTGGCCGCCATCCTGTTCCACGCGCTCAACGGCCTGCGCGTCGTCGCGGTGGACTTCTGGTCCAAGGGCCCGAAGTACCAGAAGCAGATGCTGTGGACCGTCGTAGGGGTCTGGGTCGTCCTGATGGCCGGCTCCTTCTACGGCATCCTGCAGCACACGCTGATCTCCTGGTTCGGGAAGTGAGCTGACTGATGTCCACGGATTACTCCGACGCGATCGTCGTCCCCTCCAAGCAGGCGCACACCGGCAAGGGCCTCGGCACCGGCAACCCCGCCGACGCCTTCGTCATCGAGCCGCCGCGCAAGCGGACCGCGAAGACCCCGCGCCGCACCCGCACCAACTTCGAGATGCTGGCCTGGCTCTTCATGCGCCTGTCCGGTGTCGTCCTGGTCGTGCTGATCCTCGGTCACCTGCTGATCATGCTGGTGCTCGACGGCGGCGTCTCCAAGATCGGGTTCGCCTTCGTGGCCGGCCGCTGGGCCTCGCCGTTCTGGCAGGGCTGGGACCTCCTGATGCTCTGGCTCGCCATGCTGCACGGCGCCAACGGCATGCGTCAGGTCATCAACGACTACGCCGAGAAGGACTCGACCCGGCTCTGGCTCAAGGGGCTCATGGGGACCGCCACGGTGTTCACCGTGCTGCTCGGGACCCTGGTGATCTTCACCTTCGACCCCAACATCTGAGCCGCGAGCACCATCGACCATCGGCAGAGGCCAGAGGCGAGTTAACCCCCCATGCAGATTCACCAGTACGACACCGTCATCGTCGGCGCCGGCGGCGCCGGCATGCGCGCGGCCATCGAGTCGACGCAGCGCAGCCGCACCGCCGTCCTGACCAAGCTCTACCCGACCCGGTCCCACACCGGCGCGGCCCAGGGCGGCATGTGCGCCGCCCTGGCCAACGTCGAGGAGGACAACTGGGAGTGGCACACCTTCGACACGGTCAAGGGTGGTGACTACCTGGTCGACCAGGACGCCGCCGAGATCATGTGCAAGGAGGCCATCGACGCCGTCCTCGACCTGGAGAAGATGGGCCTCCCCTTCTCCCGCACCGAGCAGGGCCGGATCGACCAGCGCCGCTTCGGCGGTCACTCCCGCAACCACGGCGAGGCCCCGGTCCGCCGCTCGTGCTACGCGGCCGACCGCACCGGTCACATGATCCTCCAGACGCTGTTCCAGAACTGCGTCAAGCACGGCGTCGAGTTCTTCAACGAGTTCTACGTCCTCGACCTGCTGCTCAACGAGGGCAAGACGGCCGGCGTCGTCGCCTACGAGCTGGCCACCGGCGAGATCCACGTCTTCCAGGCCAAGTCGGTCGTGTTCGCCTCCGGCGGCACCGGCAAGTTCTTCAAGGTCTCCTCGAACGCCCACACCCTCACCGGTGACGGCCAGGCGGTGGCCTACCGCCGCGGCCTGCCGCTGGAGGACATGGAGTTCTTCCAGTTCCACCCGACCGGCATCTGGCGCATGGGCATCCTGCTCACCGAGGGCGCCCGCGGCGAGGGCGGCATCCTGCGCAACAAGGACGGCGAGCGCTTCATGGAGCGCTACGCCCCCGTCATGAAGGACCTCGCGTCCCGTGACGTCTGCTCCCGCGCGATCTACACCGAGATCCGCGAAGGCCGCGGCTGCGGTCCGGACGGCGACCACGTCTACCTGGACCTCACCCACCTGCCGCCGGAGCAGCTGGACGCCAAGCTCCCGGACATCACCGAGTTCGCGCGCACCTACCTCGGCATCGAGCCCTACACGGACCCGATCCCGATCCAGCCCACCGCGCACTACGCCATGGGCGGCATCCCGACCAACGTCGAGGGTGAGGTCCTGCGCAACAACACCGACGTCGTCCCGGGCCTGTACGCGGCCGGCGAGGTCGCCTGCGTGTCCGTGCACGGCGCCAACCGCCTCGGCACCAACTCGCTGCTGGACATCAACGTGTTCGGCCGGCGCGCGGGCATCGCCGCCGCCGACTACGCCAGCGCCAACGAGTTCGTCCCGCTCCCGGAGGACCCGGAGGCGCTGGTCCAGGGCATGGTCGACAAGCTCCGCGAGTCGACCGGCACCGAGTCCGTGGCGCAGATCCGCAAGGAGCTGCAGGAGACCATGGACGCCAACGCGATGGTCTACCGCACCGGCGCCACCCTGAAGCAGGCGGTCGAGGACATCGCCGCGCTGCGGGAGCGCTACAAGCACGTCTCCATCCAGGACAAGGGCTTCCGGTACAACACGGACCTGCTGGAGGCCATCGAGCTGGGCAACCTGCTCGACCTGGCCGAGGTGCTGGCCGTCTCCGCGCTGGCCCGCGAGGAGTCCCGCGGCGGCCACTACCGCGAGGACTTCCCGACCCGTGACGACGTGAAGTTCATGCAGCACACCATGGCGTACCAGGAGGTCGCCGCCGACGGCAGCACCTCCATCCGCCTCGACTACAAGCCGGTCGTCACGACCCGCTACCAGCCGATGGAGCGTAAGTACTGATGAGCACTCCGACTGTGGAGCACTCGGCCGCTCTGGACGCGGTCGAGGCCGGTGGCGTACAGCTGATCACCGTCACCTTCCGGATCCGCCGGTTCAACCCGGAGGAGCACCCGGACCCGGTGTGGGTCGACTACCAGCTGACGATGGACCCGAAGGAGCGCGTCCTGGACGCGCTCAACAAGATCAAGTGGGAGCAGGACGGCACCCTCACCTACCGCCGTTCCTGCGCGCACGGCATCTGCGGCTCCGACGCCATGCGGATCAACGGCCGCAACCGGCTGGCGTGCAAGACCCTGATCAAGGACGTCAACCCGGAGAAGCCGATCACGATCGAGGCCATCAAGGGCCTGACGGTCCTCAAGGACCTGGTCGTGGACATGGACCCGTTCTTCCAGGCGTACAAGGACGTCATGCCGTTCCTCATCACCAAGGGGAACGACCCGACCCGCGAGCGGCTGCAGTCCGCCGAGGACCGCGAGCGCTTCGACGACACCACCAAGTGCATCCTGTGCGCCGCGTGCACGTCGTCCTGCCCGGTGTTCTGGAACGACGGCCAGTACTTCGGCCCGGCCGCCATCGTCAACGCGCACCGCTTCATCTTCGACTCGCGCGACGAGGGTGCCGAGCAGCGCCTGGAGATCCTCAACGACCGCGAGGGCGTGTGGCGCTGCCGCACCACCTTCAACTGCTCCGAGGCCTGCCCGCGTGGCATCGAGGTCACCAAGGCGATCCAGGAAGTGAAGCGGGCCCTGGTCACCCGCCGCTTCTGATCCCCGCCTGACAGTACGGAGGCCCCCGCCCGATCCGAGGATCGGGCGGGGGCCTCCGTGTTCCTCACTTCAGCACGCCGGCCCCGGAGGGGTCGCTCCAGCCGCTGAAGTACACCAGGTGACGGTCCGCCGTGACGGCCCACAGGTCCGGCTTGCCGTCGCCGTCCACGTCGCCCGAGCTGCCGAGGGTCGGGTACTTGTCGACGGTGAAGCCACTCGCGACGACGTCCGCACTCGGGTCGGCGAGGGCGGAGAAGTCGAAGGTGCCGTCGGCCTTCTTCACGATCGGGTAGGCGTGCAGCCGGCCGGTGGCCCGCTCGCGGGCCCAGAGGGTCAGGTTGCCGGCCGAGTCCGGCCCCGGGGCGATCAGGTCGTACCCCGCCCAGGCGCCGTTGGCGGTGAGCTGGCGGGCGCTGCGCAGCCGGTAGGAGAACCCGGGGTTGGCGAACAGCCAGAGGTTGCCGTCCTCCACCGTCATCAGGGAGGAGACCATCCGGCTGTCCAGCGAGCCGATCAGGGCGATCTGGTCGGCCTTGTGCCAGTCGGTGGCGAAGCCGGCCGGGCAGGTGGCGGCCGTTCCGGCGGCGTCCTGGCAGGCGGACGGCCGGGAGATCGCCGAATAGCCCTGGGTGAACGAGGCGTAGTCCTGGTTGCTGTAGAGGTACAGCGCCGGCGAGCCGCTCGGGTGCATCAGCAGGTCGTCCATCGGCGCGTGCGCGTTGGCGTCCCAACCACGGTGCGCCACCTGGACGTCGGACCACGAGGTCCGGTTCGGCGACTGAACGGCCCGGATCACGGCGGACGGGGTGGTGTCGCCCGAGTTGCCGCTGATGATCTGCAGGTTGCCACCGGCGTCCGGCAGCAGGACGTCCGGGACGCCGTCCCCGTCCACGTCGCCGAGCGCCTTGGGCGGGTTCTGGTTCCACGGGGCGTAGAAGGTGTAGCCCGCCCCGCCGACGTTGCCCGCGTCATCGATCACCTGGACGTTGAGGGTGTTGGTGCCCCAGTTCAGGACCCGCAGACTGACGGTCGCGGTGCCGTCGTCTTCCGGGACGACGGCGTCGGGCGAGTCGCAGCCACCGACGCCGAGGTCGCCCCAGCCGTACCGGATGCAGGCGATCCCGGAGGACTCGCCGCCGGCCGGCACCGGGTCGGTGGTCTTGACCACGAAGGTGCCGAACTGGCCCGCGAACTTGGGGGCGGTACCGCTCGCCGGGAAGTCGGTCGAGCTGACCGTGGCGGTCGGGCTGGTGGTGTCCACCGTGAAGTGGCAGTCCGCCGACGGGGCCGAGGCCTGGGTGCCCTGGAGCGCCCAGGCGTGCCAGGCGTAGCTGTGCCCGTCCAGCAGGCCGGGGACGGTGAGGGCGGCCGACCGGTCGGAGCCGGCCTGGGCCTCACCGGTGAACACCGGGTCCTCGGCGCCGGTGGTCACGTCCCAGACCCCGAACCGGGCACCGGTGCCGGCGACCTTGACGTTGAGCGCCGGCCCGTTGACGCTCCGGCCGATCCAGGTCGGATCCGCCGCCGAGTCGCAGGCCCCGACGTGGGACGAGTCGACACCCTGGTTGGTGCCGAGGACGGCCGGCGCGGTGTCGGCCACGGCAGCCGTCGGCGCGGCCAGCAGACCCGCGGCCACGGTCGCCGCCGCGACCCCGCCGACTCTGCGCAGGCGTACGTGCTTCATCGAAATCCCCACCCCTCGTGCTCGGCGCGTCCGGTACGCGCATGAGAGCGGAGAGGATCTTGCCAGCGAGGGCCGACGGAGGCAACGCGGATTTCCGGTGGAGCCCGGCCGCGCCGAGTGCTCAACCCGGAGACCCCGCCCGAGTTGTTCGGGCGGGGTCTCTTGTGCGTCCGGGCTCAGTCCAGCGCGCCGAGGTCCTTCGGCGAGGACCAGCCGCTGAAGGTCACCTGCCGTCGGGTCGGCGAGGCCGGGGGGATTTCAGTCGGTGGCCGGGGTGCGGCGGGTGGCGCGGAGGCCGCGGAGGCCGATGGTGCCGACGGCGATGCCGAGGAGGAAGGAGGTGACGGCGAGGAGGAGGTGGATCCAGAAGAAGGCGGTGGGCTGGGAGTGGTCGCCGTTGACGAAGGCCTGGCCGCCGGAGTCCTTCCACAGGTTCTTGACGAAGGTGGTCCAGATGATCATCGACCAGACGCCGAAGGCGGTCAGGAACCAGGAGGTGCGGCGGCTGAGCTTCATGGGGTGGTCCTCGGCAGGGTGGCGGCGGTGTGCCTCCCCAGTATGCGCGGGCCGCCGATCGGCCCAGGGCGGGCCCCTCGTGCGGAGGACCCGTCCGGTGTGGCGGACGGCGGGGCGCCGCGATGGGTACGGTCAGCTGGTGTCCACACGCCGTCATTCCTTCGCCCAGCTGTTCGCCGCGGCCACCGCGGCCCTCCCGGTCCTGCTCGCCGCTCCGGCGGCGGTCGCGGCTCCGCAGGCGCCGCCCCCGTCGACCGCGGTCGGCGGTGAGCGGCTCGGGCTCCCCGGGGTCCAGGTCGATCCGCTGGCGGGGGCGCCGGCGCTGCCGACGGACCTCACCGGCCAGTCCTGGATAGTCTCCGACGCCGCGTCGGGCGAGGTGCTGGCGGCCTACAACCCGCACCTCCGGCTGCCCCCGGCGAGCACCCTGAAGATCCTCTTCGCGGACACCGTGCTGCCCAAGTTCGACCGCAACGCGGTGCACCGGGTCGCCGACGAGGAGATCCAGAACATCGGCCCCGGCAGCAGCCTGGTCGGCATCAAGGAGAACCTGGACTACCGGGTCGAGGACCTGTGGCGCGGCGTGTTCCTCAGTTCGGGCAACGACGCCGTGCACGTCCTGTCGCACATGAACGGCGGCATCCAGCCGACCGTCAACGAGATGCAGGCCCGCGCCGACGCGCTGCAGGCCCGGGACACCAAGGTGATCTCCCCGGACGGCTACGACATGGACGGCCAGGTGTCCTCGGCCTACGACCTGTCGCTGTTCGCCCGTTCCGGCCTGGGCAACGCGGACTTCCGGATGTACTGCGCGACCCGGGAGGCGATGTTCCCTGGGGCCGTTGACAAGAACACCGGCCAGCGCGGCAGCTTCGGGATCGCCAACACCGACCGGCTGCTGGGCAAGTACCCCGGCCTGATCGGGGTGAAGAACGGCACCACCACCAACGCCGGCTCGACCTTCGTCGGCGCCGCCGAGCGGGGTGGGCGGACCCTGCTGGTGACGGTGATGCACCCGGCCAGCTACCAGCGGGTGTACGACGAGACGGCCGAGCTGCTGGACTGGGGCTTCGCCGCGGCGGGCAAGGTGCGGCCGGTCGGTCGGCTGGTCGACGAGAAGCCGGCCGGCGGCGAGGAGCCGACCGGTCGGGCGGGCGGCGCCGCGGGGTCCCCCGCCCCGCCGCCGCGGCCCTCGGCCGGGCCGGGCCGCCCCGCGGCGGCGGCCGGGGACGACGGGCTCGGCCTGGGCGGCTGGTCGGCGGTGGTGGCCGGGGCCGTGGTCGCGGTGGGTGCGGTGGTGGCCGTACGGCGCCGGTCGGCGGGCCGTACCTGGAGGTGATCCCCGGTGCGCGGGCCCGGCCTCAGTCCTGGGGCCGGGCCTTCGCCGTCTCCGCTCCTCGGGCCTCGGACTCGTCGGCCGCGGCCAGCAGGGCCCGGCCGTGCGCCCTGGTGCGCTCCCGGGCGTCCGCCGGGTCGGCCGTCGCCGTCCAGGCCACGCAGTACATCAACAGCCGGCTGACGAAGTTGATCCAGAGCAGCAGCGCCACCGGAGTGGCGAAGGCACCGTACAGGCTCCGCCCGGCGACCGAGCCGAGGTAGGAGGCGAGCAGCAGTTTCAGCAGTTCGAAGCCGACCGCGCCGATCAGCGCGCCGGTGAGGAGGTCCCGGCGGTGCTGGCCGGTGATCCCGGGGAAGGGCGCCAGCAGGTAGGCGAAGAGCAGCATGTCGCACGCTATGGCGATCAGCACTCCGACCGCGGTGAGCAGGTAGCCGCTGTCGAAGCCGCTGGCGTGGGCGATCCGCCCGGCGAGCGTGGTGCCGGCCGCCGAGGCGGCCAGCGAGAAGAGCGACACCAGGCCGAGGCCGGCCAGCACCACGACGTCCCAGGCCTTGCGCAGCACCGGGTTGCCCTTCTCGTCGGGCAGTTGCCAGAGGTCCCGGATCGAGGTGCGCATGGTGTCCACCCAGCCGAGGCCGGAGACCAGCAGCAGGGCGCCGCTGACCAGCCCGAGGGCACCCGCGTTGGCCACCAGGGAGGGCAGGTTGAGCGCGTCCGACAGGCCCGGCAGCTGGTCGGAGATGCGGTGCTGGAGGTCGTCCACCTGACTGCCGTTCAGCGTCGCGACGGCGATCGCCAGTCCGACGGTGAGCAGCGGGAACAGGGCCAGGAAGCCGAAGAAGGTGACGGCTCCGGCCAGCCGGTTGCCACGGGCGGCGGAGAAGTACTCGTACACCCGGTACGGGCGGCTGCGCAGCACCCGGGCCACGAGCGGGCCCAGGACCGGAAGGCGGGTCAGGAAGTCCACCCGACCGGTTATACCGGCCCGTCCCCCGAACGGCCGTCAGGCGCGGGCCGGATCCCCGGGCCGGATCCCCTGGCCGGTTCCGGCGGACGGGCCCGGCCGGCGGGCCTCCGGGGTCAGCGGCTGACCAGCCGGCGGGCCTTCGCCAGCGCGCGGACGGCCTGGTAGGCGGTGTAGCGGCCCTGTCCGAGCAGCTCGGTGCGCACGCCGTCCACACCGGCCGGCGGGCGGTAGCCGGCCGGGCGCAGCCGGGCGCAGTGCTCGGCGGCGCGGCGGAAGTACTCGCGGCGGTCGCCGGGCGGGACCCGGCCGGGCTTGGCGACCACGGTGTTGAGGTGGTTGAGCATCTTGCCGTAGACGACGGGGCGCCACCGGTCCAGGTCGGGGCGGCGGTCGAGGAAGGCGAAGACCAGGTCGTACTGGGCGAACACGTCGAAGTGCTTGCGGCTGGCAGTGGCCAGGATGTTGCCACCCTCCTGGCGCTGGCGGTAGTGCACGCCGACCCGGTCCAGCAGGGTGATGGAGGCGGCGGCGAGCAGCGCCGGGTACGTCCAGGGGGTGTCCTCGTAGTAGCCGGCCGGGAACTCCAGCCGCTGCTCGGTGATGAACCCCCGGCGGTAGGCCTTGTTCCAGACGACCTGGAGCAGGTCGAGCAGGTCGGGGCGGGCGGCGAGGTCGAAGACGTCCGGGGAGGCGGCGCCGAAGACGTGCCCGGCGGCGGCCCGGGTGATCCGGCCGTCGGCGTAGCTGCGGGCGTAGTCGTAGACCAGGACGTCCGGGTCGCCGGTGGCGGCGAGGCGCTCGTCGACGGTGCGGAGCAGGTCGGGGGTGAGGGTGTCGTCACTGTCGAGGAAGACCACGTAGTCGCCGGTGGCTACCTCCAGGCCGGCGTTGCGGGCCCGGCCGAGGCCGACGTTCTCCGGCAGGTGGAGCGCCCGGACCCGGGGATCGGCGGCCGCCGCTTCGTCCAGCAGGGCTCCGCAGCCGTCCGGCGAACGGTCGTCCACCGCGATCAGTTCGAAGTCCGGGCCGTCCTGTCCGAGGACCGATTCGAGGCACTCGGCGAGGTAGTCCTGGACCTGGTACACGGGGACGATGACACTGAAGCGGGGCACGGGGCCCAGCGTAGTGGGCCCGGGGGCGACCGGGCCCCGGAGGTAGGATCGGGGCGCACGTACGCACCGATCCCTTGTGCGGCAAGGCCCCCACGGGGCTGCCACGCTCCTCCCGAGAAAGGCCTGCGTAGCCGATGGCTCCCCGCCTCTCCATCGTCGTTCCGATCTACAACGTCGAGCGTTACCTCGTCGAATGCCTCGACTCGATCGCCGCCCAGACCTTCACGGACTTCGAGTGCGTCATGGTCGACGACGGTTCCAAGGACGGCAGCGCGGCGCTCGCCGAGGCCTACGCGGCCCGGGACTCCCGGTTCCGGCTGGTCCGGCAGGTGAACAAGGGCCTCGGCGCGGCCCGCAACACCGGCATCCGGCACATCGACCCGGACTCCGAGTTCCTGTGCTTCGTGGACAGTGACGACTCGATGCCGCCGAGCGCCTACGAGCTGATGATCAACACGCTGGAGGAGACCGGCTCGGACTTCTGCACCGGCAACGTGCTGCGGTTCCGGGCGGTGGGCTACTACCAGTCCGGCGGGCACGTGAAGCCGTTCAAGGAGACCCGGCTCAAGACCCACATCACCGAGCTCCCGGCGCTGGTCACCGACCGCACCGCGTGGAACAAGGTGTACCGCCGGTCCTTCTTCGACGCCGCCGACCTGCTGTACCCCGAGGGCATCCTGTACGAGGACGCGCCGGTCAGCGTGCCGCACCACTACCTCGCCAAGAGCGTGGACGTGCTCTCCGAGCCGATCTACCACTGGCGCGAGCGGGAGGTCGGCGAGATGTCGATCACCCAGATGCGCACCAACCCCAAGGGCCTGGTCGACCGGGTCGCCTCGGTCGAGCTGGTCCGCGGCTGGCTGAAGAAGCAGACCGAGCCGCGCTTCGCCGAGTACCTGCGCTCCTACGACGAGAACACCCTCGTCGAGGAGATCCCGATGTTCTTCTGGTCCGTCGTGGACGGCGACAAGGAGTACCGGGACGCCTACGTCCAGCACGTCAGCCGGCTGCTCCGCTCGATCGGCCAGGAGCAGGTCCGCAAGCTGCGCGCGCCGCTGCGGCTGAAGTACCACCTGACCCTGCAGAACCGCGTGGACGAGCTGGTCGAGCAGATCAAGTACGAGGGCGACAGCGGCGGCGGCGTGCAGGCCCGCGGCCTGCTGCGGCCGTACGCGGACTACCCGTTCCTGCGCGGCGGGCGCAAGAGCGTGCCGCCCGGCGTGCTGAAGCTGGACAACTCGCTGGTCATGCGCAGCCGGCTGTACGAGAGCGCCTGGGTCGGCGGGAAGCTGGAGCTGACCGGGCACGCCTACCCGGAGCAGCTGGGCGCGGCCAACAAGCACGACATGGTCCGCACCCTGGTGCTGCGCGAGGCCAAGGGCCGCCGGGTCGTCGCGGTGCCGATGAAGACCCAGTACAGCCCCGAGGCCACCGCCAGCTGCAACCACGACCTGTACAGCTGCGACTGGTCCGGCTTCACCGTCGCCCTGGACCCGAAGAAGCTCAAGCACCGCGGCCAGTGGAAGGACGGCCACTGGCGCGTCCTGGTGGCCGGCGCGGGCAAGGGCGGGATCTACAAGGGGCGGATCTCGGCGGGCTGGAGCGACACCGCCGAGTCGATCCCGCTGCACTGGGTCGAGCCCGACGTGCGGATCGTGCCGTGGGTCCGAGACAACTTCGTCTACCTGCAGGTGGAGACCGTCAAGGCCCGGGTGACCGGCCTGGCCGCGCAGGACGGCCGGATCGAGGTCTCCGGCGCGGCCCGCTCCGGGGCGAGCTTCGTCGGGGCCAGGCTGCGGCTCACCCACGTCGAGTCGGACCGCGAGCTGACCTTCCCGCTGGAGCTGGGCGCTCCGGTCGGCACCCTGCAGCCGTTCACCTCCGCCGTCGAGGTGGCCGAGCTGACCGCCGTCCGCGAGGCCTGGGCCGAGCTGGACCCGGTGGCCGCCGAGCGGGTGCGGGACCGCTGGGACAGCGCGCTGGTGCTGGCCGACGGTGTGGTGCTGCCGCTGGTCTGGGACGACCGCAACGCGCCCGAGCAGCTGCACCTGCCGCTGGACCCGCAGGCGCCGGTCGAGCAGCGCCGGGCGATCTACACCAAGCCCTCCCCCAGCGGGCACCTGCAGTTCTCCGACCAGCTGCTGCAGCCGGTGGTGGACGAGGTGGCCGCGCGCGGCGCCGACGGCTTCCTGCTGAGCGGCTCGTTCCCGCTGCCCGGCGCGCACCGCTGGGAGCTGGTGGTCCGGCACCACTGGCGCGAGGAGGAGCACGTCTACCCGGTGGAGATCTCGGACGGCCGGTTCCGCACCGCGCTGCCCGCCGTGCCCACCGCCTCTTTCGCCGGGCAGGTCCCGCTCGCCCACGGCACCTGGCGGGTCTTCTTCCGTCCGGTCGGCGTGCCCGGCGTCGACCTGCCGAACGGCTACGTGCAGATCGCCCCGGGCTGCTTCGGCTCCCTGCCCGTGGAGGTGGAGTCCCGCGGCAAGCGGATCGCGCTGGAGCGCCGCCAGCACGACTGCCTGTCGCTGGAGTCGCACGCGGCGCTGATGCCCGAGGAGCGGGCCGGCTTCCGCCAGCGCCAGATCCGCAGCGTCGACTACCCGGCCGCCCGTCGGCTGCCGGTGCGCGACACCGTGCTGTACAACGCCGGGAACAACAGCGTCTACGCCGACTCCCCGAAGGCGATCCACGAGGAGCTGGTCCGCCGCGGCCTGCCGCTGGAGCACCTGTGGGGCAACGACGACCTGCAGGCCGACCTGCCGCGCACCGCGCAGGCGATCCGGCTCTGGAGCCCGGAGTGGTTCGAGGCGCTGGCGACGGCCAAGTACATCGTCACCAGCACCCACCTGCCCGACTTCTTCGTCCGCCGCCCCGGCCAGGTGGTCGTGCAGACCTGGCAGGGCAGCCCGCTGAAGCAGGTCGGCTTCGACTTCGAGAAGGTCTGGTTCACCGACTCCCGGTACCTCAAGAGCCTGGCCCGCGAGGTGCCGAACTGGAGCCTGCTGGTGGCCGGCAACAGCTGGTCGGCCCCGGTGCTGCGGCGCGCGTTCGACTACCAGGGCGAGATCCTGGAGAGCGGTTCGCCGCGGAACGACCTGCTCTTCGCGGCCGACCGGGAGAAGACCGCGGAACAGGTCCGCGAGCGGCTCGGCCTGCCCGAGGGCAAGAAGGTCGTGCTGTACGCGCCGACCTGGCGCGAGGACCGGCGCCGGCCGAACGGCGGCTACCAGATCGACCTGCGGATCGACCTGGAGGCGGCCAAGGCCGCGCTCGGCGACGACCAGGTGCTGCTGGTGCGCCGGCACAGCCTGATGTGCGGCCAGATCCCGGGTGCCGGCAACGGCTACGTCTGGGACGTCGGCACCTACCCCGACATGGCGGAGCTGCTGCTGATCGCCGACGTGCTGGTCACCGACTACTCGTCGAGCGTCTTCGACTTCGCCAACACCGGCAAGCCGATGTTCTTCTTCACCCACGACCTGGAGCACTACCGCGACAACCTGCGCGGCTTCAGCCTGAACTTCGAGGCCGAGGCCCCCGGTCCGCTGCTGGCCAGCTCCACCGAACTGGTCGACGCGCTCGGCCGGGTGGACGAGGTCGCCGCCGAGTACGCGGACAAGGCGGCCGCTTTCCGCGAGGCGTACTGCGACCTGGACGACGGCAAGGCCGCCGCCCGGGTGGTCGACGCGATGCTCCGCAAGGAGTAGTCCCCGGCACGCCGCGAGGCGCCCGGCGCGATCAGCGCCGGGCGCCTCCGTGCTTTCTGGGAATTTCCTGGGAAGTGTCGGCCCTTTACGTGTATTTTGCATTCGAACTGATGTTTTGTTGACGAATTTCAACGGATATCCTGCGACCCCCGCAGTTGACCCGGGGTGCCTTCCCGGTATGGGATATCAATTCGGCCCCGGTCCGGTCGACACCGGAACGCGGCCCTCCCGGCCACCGCCACCGCCGGGATGCCGTCCCCCCGAAGGGTCCCCGCCCCATGTCTGCGCTCACCCGGTTAGTCCTGCCGCACGCCGCCCCGTGGGTGAGCCCGGGCCGACCGGCCGACGACGAGGACGTGGTGTTCGGGCTGCTGCGCGCCCGCTGGCACGGCCGCGGACTGGAGCTCACCGGCTTCGGCCGCCCGCTGGACCTGGACACCGGCCGCCCCGGCTCGGCCTGGACCTGGCTGACCCTGCGCCACGAGCGCGGGACGGTGCCGCCGCTGCACCTGCGCTCCCGGCCCCGCCGGCTGCCCGAGGTCACCGACGACAGCGCCCAGCCCGAGCACAACCACGACTGGTCCGGCTTCACCGCCCTGGTGGAACCCTCCCGGCTGCGCCAGGACGACCGCTGGCAGCTCGGCGACTGGCAGGTCGAGACCACCCTCCTCACCCGCCCCCGCCCCACCCGGCTGCGCCGTCAGTACGGCGCCCTCGCCCCCCACTGGTGCGGCTCCGGCGAATACCCGCCCGCCCGATGGGTGGACCGCGACGTACGCCTCCAGCCGTACTTCGAGGACGGCCGGCTGCGGCTGCGGCTGGAGCGCCCCGGCGTCCGACTCGACCACGCCGGGCCCACCCCCGACGGCCTCCGGCTGGCCGGCACCGCCGACCACTGCCCCGGCGGCACCGTCCTGCGGCTGCGGCACCGGCAGAGCGACGCGGTGATCGAACGGCCGCTCACCCGCACCGGCAACACCTTCGCCGTCGACCTGCCGTACCGGCCGTTCACCGCCGACGGGCGCGGCCGCCGCGAACTGGAGCACTGGGACGCCGAACTGCTGCGCCCCGACGGCGGCACCGACCAGCTCTGCCTGGACGAGCGCGGCGGCCCGGTGGCCGGCCAGCACCCGCTGCCGGACGCCCCGGACCGGGTGCTCTACCTCAAGCACCTCGCCGACGGCCGGCTCCAGGTCTGCGTCCAGCCCGCGGCCGGGATCGTCGACCGGATCGCCGTCCACTTCGGCGGCTTCGAACTGTCCGGCCACTGCCCGGACCCGGCCGCCGACCGGCTGGAACTGGTCCTGCGGCACGGCGGCACCGCCGGCGAGGTCCGCGCCCCGGTCGAGCCCGAGCCGGACGGCCGCTTCCGGGTCCGGGTGCCCGCCACCCGTACCGGTTCGGACGGCGCCGTGCTGCCGCTGCGCAAGGGCGTCTGGGAGGCCGCCCTGGAGCGGGCCGACGGCTCCGGCCCGGCCCGGCCGCTGCTCGCCGCCGCGGCCGTCCTGCCCGCCCTGCCCGCCACCGCGACCACCGGCGGCAAGGACGTCCTGCTGCAGCGCCGCTGGCACGACACCCTGCTGGTGGACTCCACCCCGGTGCTCGACGCCGCCGAGCGCAGCGCCTGGACCCAGGCCCGGCTACGCACCGGGCACTACCCGGCCGCCCGCCGCGAGCCGCTGCGCGAGGCGGTGCTGTACGACGTCTTCGGCGGCCGCGGCTACGCCGACTCCCCGCGCGCGGTGCACGCCGAACTCGTCCGCCGCGGCGAGCAGTTGGAGCACCTGTGGGTGGTCGACGACGGCCAGGCCGAGCTGCCGCCCGGGGTCGTCCCGATCCGGATCTGGAGCCCGCAGTGGTACCACGCGCTGGCCACCTGCCGGTACCTGGTCGGCAACACCCACTTCCCGGACTTCCTGGAGCGCCGCACGGGCCAGGTCGTGGTGCAGACCTGGCACGGCTCGTTACTGAAGCGGATCGCCCACGACGTCGACAACCCCTGGCTGGCCGACCACGGCTACCTGGAGGCGCTCGACCGGGAGACCCCGCAGTGGAGCCTGCTGCTCTCCCCCAGCGCCTTCGCCACCCCGATCCTCCGGCGCGCCTTCCGCTACGACGGCGAGGTCCTGGAGTCCGGCTACCCGCGCGGCGACGTGCTGGCCCGACCCGAACCGCGGACCGCCGCGGCCGTCCGCCGCCGGCTCGGCGTCCCCGAGGGCAAGCGGGTCGTGCTGTACGCGCCGACCTGGCGCGAGGACCAGCGACGCGGCGACGGCGAGGGCTTCCGGCTCGACCTGCGGCTGGACCTCGACCACGCCCGCCGACTGCTCGGCGAGGACCACGTGCTGCTGGTCCGCCCGCACTCGCACGTGCGCGACCCGCTGCCGGGCGCCGACGACGGCTTCCTGTTCGACTGCGGGGACTTCCCCGACCCGCAGGAACTGCTGCTGATCGCGGACGTGCTGGTGACCGACTACTCGTCGATCATGTTCGACTTCGCGATCACCGGCCGCCCGATGTACTTCTTCACCTACGACCTGGAGCACTACCGCGACACCCTGCGCGGCTTCTACTTCGACTTCGAGCGGGACGCCCCCGGCCCGTTGGTGCCCGACTCGGCCGAACTGCTCGCCGCACTGCGCGAACTCGCCGACCGCGGAGCGGGACTGCCGCCCGGCTACGCCGAGCGCTATCGGCGCTTCCGGGCCGGGCACTGTGCCCTGGACGACGGCGGTGCGGCCCGGCGGGTGGCCGACCGGATGCTCGAACTCGGCCGCACCGCCCGGTAGTTCAGCTGCGATTCAGGAGCGGCGCCGGATCCGGGAGCGGCGCCGGATCAGGAGAAGTGGTAGTCCCGCCAGGGCCGCCAGACCTCGTCCGCGTCGAACCGGGAGAGCGAGAACCCCGGCACCGGGAAGGCCGCCCGGAACCCGCGCGCCTGCTCGTACGCCTGGTCCAGCACGTCGTCCGGCAGGCCGTGGGCGACCGTCACGTGCGGGTGGTACGGGAAGGCCAGCTCGCGGGCCAGCGGGCCGGAGCGGACGTCCGCCTCCAGCAGCCGGCACTCCTGCGCGCCCTCCTCGACCCGGACGAACACCACCGGGGAGACCGGGCGGAAGGTGCCGCCACCGCGCAGCAGCATCCGGAACGGCCGGTGCGCGGCCGCCACCGACGCCAGGTGCTCCTCGATCTTCGGCAGCGCCTCGGCCGGCACCTCGGTGGGCGGCAGCAGGGTGACGTGCGTCGGTATCGAGCGGGCCTGGGGGTCCCCGAGGCCGGCCCGGGCGTCCTGGATCCGCGCGCCGTGCGGATCCGGGACGCTCACGGACACACCGATGGTGAGGAGCTCCGGGAGCCCCTCACCACCGGGCAGACGGGTGAGCGGAGTCACCGCTTGGCGGCCGGGAGGAAGCCGATCCGGTCGTACACGGTCGCCAGCGTCTCGGAGGCCACCGCGCGGGCCTTCTCGGCGCCGATCGCCAGCACCCGGTCCAGCTCGGCCGGGTCGTCCAGGAAGGCGCTGGTGCGCTCCTGGAAGGGGGTGACCCACTCGGTGTACAGCTCGGCCAGCTCGGTCTTCAGGGCGCCGTACATCTTGCCCTCGAAGTGCGCGACCAGCTGCTCGACCGACTGGCCGCTGAGCGCGGAGTGGATCCGCAGCAGGTTGGAGACGCCCGGCTTCTGCTCCTCGTCGTAGGAGACCACGGTGCCGGTGTCGGTGACGGCGCTCTTGAACTTCTTGGCGCTGGCCTTGGCGTCGTCCAGCAGGCTGACCAGGCCCTTGGCCGAGGAGGCCGACTTGCTCATCTTGATGCCCGGGTCCTGGAGGTCCATGATCTTCGCCGTCTCCTTGAGGATGTACGGCTTCGGGATCGTGAACACCGGCGCGTAGCGCGAGTTGAAGCGCTCCGCGATGTCGCGGGTGATCTCCACGTGCTGGCGCTGGTCCTCGCCGACCGGGACGGCGTCCGCCTGGTAGAGCAGGATGTCCGCGATCTGCAGGATCGGGTAGGTGAACAGGCCGACGGTGGTGCTGTCGGCACCGTACCGGGAGGACTTGTCCTTGAACTGGGTCATCCGGGAGGCCTCGCCGAAGCCGGTGAGGCAGTTCATCACCCAGGCGAGCTGCGCGTGCTCGGGCACGTGCGACTGGACGAACAGCGTGCAGTGCTCCGGGTCCAGCCCGGCGCCGAGCAGCTGGGCCGCGGAGACCCGGGTGTTCTGGCGCAGGGTCACCGGGTCCTGCGGCACGGTGATCGCGTGCAGGTCGACAACCATGTAGAAGGCGTCGTTGTCCTTCTGCAGGTCGACCCACTGGCGCACGGCGCCCAGGTAGTTGCCGAGGTGGAACGAGCCGGAGGTGGGCTGGATGCCGGAGAGCACCCGGGGACGGTCCTTGACCGGACCAGTGACCGCTGCGTTGACCATGCGGGCCATTGTTCCAGTTCCCCCGGTCGCTCAGGAAACCTCTGCCCCAGGAGGCTCCTCCGGTGTGACCGCACTCACCCTCACCCGGGCGATCCGCCGGCCCTCCACCTTGGCCACCGTCAGCAGCACCTCCCCGCCGCCCTCGACCGGCACCCGGGCCTGGTCGCCGTCCCGGGGCAGCCGGCCGAGCGAGGCGACCAGGCAGCCGGCCACCGTCTCGTACGGGCCCTCGGGCAGGGTGACGCCGGTCTCCTCCTCGAAGTCGCCGAGGTTCAGCAGACCGTCCAGTTCCGTGCCGCCGCCGGCCAGCCGGCGGGTGGGGGCGGACTCCGGCCGGTCGTACTCGTCCCGGATCTCGCCGACCACCTCCTCGACCAGGTCCTCCAGGGTGACGATGCCGGCCGTGCCGCCGTACTCGTCCACCACGATGGCCAGGTGGTGGCCCTCCCGGCGCATCTCGCCCATCGCCTCCAGCACCCGCTTGGTGCCGGGCAGCAGCTTGACCGGGCGGGCCAGGTCGCGGACCTTGACGGCCTGCTCACCGCGGGCGCCGTAGAGATCCCGGACGTGGACGAAGCCGACCACCGCGTCGGCGCTGCCCTCGACCACCGGGTAGCGCGAGTGCGGGGAGGTCTCCGCCTGGTGGCGCACGGCGGCCAGCGGACGCTCGGCGTCCAGGAAGGTCACCTCGGTGCGCGGGACCATCACCTCGCGCAGCTGGCGCTCCCCGGCGGCGAACACATCCGCGATCAACGCCCTTTCGTCGCTTCCCAGTTCGGTGTTGGAGGCGACCAGTCCGCGCAGTTCCTCGGAGCTCATCGAGCCGCGCCCGGCCGCCGGGTCGCCACCGAACAGCCGGACCATCAGGTTGGTGGAGTGGCCGAGCAGCCAGATCACCGGGCGCAGCGCCACCGACATCACGTCCACCACCGGGGCGGCGGCCACCGCGATGGACTCGGCGCGCTGCAGGCCGATCCGCTTGGGGGTCAGCTCGCCGAGCACCAGCGAGACGTAGCTGATCACCAGGGTGAGGCCGACCAGGGCGATCGCGTCCGCCACCCCCTGGGACACTCCGGCCCGGACGAACAGCGGGGCGACCTTGCCGGACAGCGTGTCCGCGCCGAACGCGGCGGACAGGAAGCCCATGCAGGTCACGCCGACCTGCACGGCGGCCAGGAAGCGGTTCGGGTCCGCGGCCAGGTGCGCGGCCCGGGCCGAGCGCCGGGTGCCGCGCGCCTCCAGCGCCCGGATCTGGCCCTCGCGCAACGAGATCAGCGAGATCTCGGCAACGTTGAACAGCCCGCCCAGCAGGATGAAGACGAGGACGAGCGCGGCGTCCCCGAGGGTTTCGTTCACAGCGGGCCAGTGTAGGCGGCCGAGGTGTCCCGGCCCGGGGCCCCG
>NZ_JBVJQR010000007.1:102193-336839 GCF_055608425.1 Kitasatospora sp. NPDC036934
GCCCCGAGCCGAAGGGGCGCGCCGGTACCGAAAGGGAGAAGCGAGGGAGCGAGGAACGAGCGAGGGAGCGCCGACCGTCGGCACCGGGTCAGAGCGGCCCGGAGGCGAGCGGGCGAATCACGGGCCCCCGCCCCGAGCCGAAGGGGCGCGCCGGTACCGAAAGGGAGAAGCGAGGGAGCGAGGAACGAGCGAGGGAGCGCCGACCGTCGGCACCGGGTCAGAGCAGCCCGGAGGCGAGCGGGCGAATCACGGCGACGGCCCGCCGCCTCCCGGGAGCGGGAGGCGGCGGGCCGTCGGAAGGGCCGTGCGGCGGGGCTCAGATGAGGCCCAGCTCCTGGACCGCGTCGCGCTCCTCGGTCAGCTCCTTGACCGAGGCGTCGATGCGGGCGCGGGAGAAGTCGGAGATCTCCAGGCCCTGGACGATCTCGAACTTGCCGTCCTTGGTGGTGACCGGGAAGGAGGAGATCAGGCCGGCCGGGACGCCGTAGGAGCCGTCGGAGACGACACCCATGGAGGTCCAGTCGCCCTCGGCGGTGCCGTTGACCCAGGTGTGGACGTGGTCGATGGCGGCGTTGGCGGCCGACGCGGCCGAGGAAGCGCCGCGGGCGTCGATGATGGCCGCACCGCGCTTGGCGACGGTCGGGATGAAGTCGTTCTCCAGCCAGGCCTGGTCGCTGCCGACGGCCTCGAAGGCCGGCTTGCCGGCGATCTCGGCCTGGAAGATGTCCGGGTACTGGGTGGCGGAGTGGTTGCCCCAGATGGTGACGCGCTTGATGTCGGAGACCAGGGCGCCGGTCTTGCCGGACAGCTGGCCGACCGCGCGGTTGTGGTCCAGGCGGGTCATCGCGGTGAAGCGCTCGGCCGGGACGTCCGGGGCGTTGCGCTGGGCGATCAGGGCGTTGGTGTTGGCCGGGTTGCCGACGACCAGGACCTTGATGTCGTCCGCGGCGTGGGCGTTGATGGCCTTGCCCTGCGGGCCGAAGATGCCGCCGTTGGCCGAGAGCAGGTCGCCGCGCTCCATGCCGGCGGTGCGCGGACGGGCGCCGACCAGCAGCGCGACGTTGGCGCCGTCGAAGGCCTCGTTCGGCTGGTCGGTGATCTTGATGTCGCGCAGCAGCGGGAAGGCGCAGTCGACGAGCTCCATGGCGGTGCCCTCGGCGGCCTTCAGGCCCTGCGGGATCTCCAGGAGGCGCAGGTTCACCGGCACGTCGGCACCGAGCAGGTGGCCCGAGGCGATGCGGAAGAGCAGCGCGTAGCCGATCTGGCCGGCTGCTCCGGTGATGGTGACGTTGACGGGGGTGCGGGTCATTTCTACCTTCTCCAGCAAATCGCCAGGTGCCCCAGGCACACCGGCGCACTGGAGCCGAGGATGGTCTCTCGACATCGAGAGACCGGCGTCAGGTTATCGCAAAGGGAAGCGTACGCCGCGTGCGCGGACGTGGCTGATGCGTCACAGACGCACCGTGGCCCCGCCCGGGAATCCCGGACGGGGCCACGGTGCGCGGCGCGGCGGCTCAGCGCTTGGGGCGGCCGATCAGGTGGCCGATGTTGTCCAGCAGCGGGAACTCCAGCCACGGGTTCGGCTGGGCGACCAGGGTCAGCAGCACGATCGAGGCGCCCAGGAAGGCCAGCACGATCACATCGGTGAAGCGGCTGCGGACCGCCAGCATCCCGACCTCCGGCAGCACCAGCCGCAGCACGGCGCCGAGCAGCACCCCGGTGCCGAGGATCAGCAGCCCGTACTTGAAGCCGTCCTTGAAGTCGGCGAACCAGGTGACCGCGAGGCCGGCGCCGACCACCGACAGGACCAGCGTTATCGGCCACTGCCGGACCGGCAGGGCGTGGTCGCGCCCGAGGGCCGGTGAGGCCCCCTCGGGCGGCAGGGTGCCGGTGGTCTTGACCGGCCTCTGCCGGGGCCGCGCCGGTCGCGGTTCAGTCATGCTCGCCGTCCCTCGGGGGTCAGACGTCGGCGCGGCGCTCGGCCGCCTCGACGATGTTGTTGAGCAGCATCGCGCGGGTCATCGGGCCCACGCCGCCGGGGTTCGGGGAGATCCAGCCGGCCACCTCGGCCACGCCCGGGTGGACGTCGCCGACGATCTTGCCCTCGCTGCGGCTGACGCCGACGTCCAGCACCGCGGCACCCGGCTTGACGTCCTCCGGCTTGACCAGGTGCGGAACGCCCGCGGCGGCCACGATGATGTCGGCCTTGCGCAGGTGCGCGGCGAGGTCCCGGGTGCCGGTGTGGCACAGGGTGACGGTGGCGTTCTCGCTGCGGCGGGTCAGCAGCAGGCCGATCGAACGGCCGACGGTGACGCCGCGGCCGACCACGACCACCTCGGCACCGTTGATCGCGACGTCGTGCCGGCGCAGCAGCTCGACGATGCCCAGCGGGGTGCACGGCAGCGGGCCCTCGATGCCCAGCGCGAGGCGGCCGAGCGAGGTCGGGTGCAGGCCGTCGGCGTCCTTGTCCGGGTCCATCAGCTCCAGGACCGGGTTCTGGTCCAGGCCCTTGGGCAGCGGCAGCTGGACGATGTAGCCGGTGCAGGTCGGGTCGGCGTTGAGCTCGCGGACGACGTTCTCGACGTCCTCCTGGGTGGCGGTCGCGGGCAGCTCGCGCTGGATCGAGGCGATGCCGACCTCGGCGCAGTCCTTGTGCTTCCCGTTGACGTACCAGCGGCTGCCCGGGTCGTCGCCGACCAGGACGGTGCCGAGGCCGGGCGTGACGCCCTTCGCCTTGAGGGCCGCCACGCGGGCGGCGAGTTCGGACTTGATCGCGGACGCGGTGGCCTTGCCATCGAGAATCTGGGCAGTCATGACCCCATTCTCCCGGATCGCGAACGCCCCTCGTAACGGGGCCGGTCGGGCGACCGGACGGGTACGGAAGGTCCGCACCACGTTGCGGTTCCGCCACAGTCTTGACCTTGCCCCCGCAACCGGCTGGACAGCGCGCTGCCGTCCGGTTGACGATATGCGGGCATTCCCTGCCGCGACCCGGCCCGGTGACGGGCCGACGGATCCCGCGGCGGGGCGTACCCGGGGGAAAGAGCCAGTGATCCGACCACAGCACACCGACCAGCCCGACCGGCACGGCGCCCTCACCCGCCCGTGTCCGTCCCGGCGTCCGATCACCCGCTCCTCCCAGCACTGAGCCGGCCGCGCCCGTCACCGCCGCCGGGCTGTCACCGCGCTCCGCCAGCGTCCCGTTCCGTCGACGATCCGACTCGCCGGCCGCAACCGGGTCCTCCGCCGTCCCGTCCCCGCGTCCCGTAACCGCCCGGAGGCATCCATGAGTTACCCGCCCGACCCGAACAACCCGTACGGCCAGCAGCCGCCCGCGCCGTCCTACGGCTACCCGCAGCAGGCCCCGCCGACGGTGCCCGGCTACGGCTACCCGCAGGCCCCGCCCGTGCCGGGCTACGGCTACGCGCCGGCCGTGCCGCAGTCCATGCCGGGCCTGGTGACCACCGCCCGGGTGCTGCTGTTCATCGTGGGCGGTGTGCAGGCGATCCTGGCGATCGTCTACCTGCTCATCGGGGCCGCCGCCAAGGACGTCACCAACACGGCCCGGGCCTCCACCAGCGACAACCCGTTCACCGCGATGGGCGACGCCGCCGCCGGTGTCCTGATCGTCATCGCGATCGTGTTCGCGCTGTTCGCCGCGCTCTCGATCACGCTCGGCGCCAAGTTCGGCAAGGGCGGCAACAACGTCCGGATCACCACCATCGTGTACGGCTCGCTCGGCGGCCTGGTCGGCCTGCTGATCCTGCTGGGCGCCATCACCGCCGGCACCGCGATCGGCTTCGTGATGGCCGGTCTGTGGCTGGCGATCAGCATCATCTGGATCACCGCCATGTGCGTCCAGGACGGCGTCAACTGGTTCAACCGGCCGCGTTACTGATGCCGCGTTCCGGCCCCGCATCCCCGTAACCGCCCGGAGGCACCCATGAGTTACCCGACCGACCCGAACAACCCGTACGGCCAGCAGCCGCCCGCGCCGTCCTACGGCTACCCGCAGCCGGCCCCGCAGGCCGCGCCGGGCTACGGCTACCCGCAGCCGGCGCCCTCGCCGTACGGCTACGCGCCGGCCGTGCCGCAGCGCATGCCGGGCCTGGTGCTGACCGCCCGGGTGCTGCTGTTCGTCATCGGCGGCGTGCAGGTCGTCCTCACCGGCATCCTGCTGCTCGCGGCCGCCGGCGCCAAGAAGGTCGCCAACGAGCACACCACGAGCAGTGACACGGCGGTCTTCGGCAACGCCGCGGCCGGAGTCCTGCTGGTCCTCGGGGTGGTCTACCTGCTCGCCGCGGTGCTCTCCATCACGCTGGGGGCCAAGTTCGGCAAGGGCGGCAACGCCACCCGGATCACCACCATCGTGTACGGCTCGATCGCCACGCTGCTCGGCATCGCGGTGCTGATCAGCGGGATCACCGGGGCCAAGACGGTCGGCCCGGGCGCCGGCTTCGGCGTGGTCGTCGGCGGGCTGTGGATCGCGATCTCGATCATCTGGATCGTCGCGATGTGCACCCAGGACGGCGTCAACTGGTTCAACCGGCCGCGCTACTGAGCGGACGGCACGGTCACGGCGAAGCGGCCCGGCCCCCTCCTCGGAGGGGGCCGGGCCGCTTCGTGCGACTCAGCGGGAGATCACTGGAAGATCAGTGGAAGAAGTGCCGCGCGCCGGTGAAGTACATCGTCACGCCGGCCTTCTGGGCGGCCTCGACGACCTGCTCGTCGCGGATCGAACCGCCGGGCTGGACGATCGCCTTCACGCCGGCCGCGATCAGGATCTCCGGGCCGTCCGGGAACGGGAAGAAGGCGTCCGAGGCCGCGTACGAGCCCTTGGCCCGCTCGCCGGCCCGCTCGACCGCGAGCTTGCAGGAGTCGACCCGGTTGACCTGGCCCATGCCGACGCCGACCGAGGCGCCGTCCTTGGCCAGCAGGATCGCGTTGGACTTGACGGCCCGGCAGGCCCGCCAGGCGAAGGCCAGCTCGGCCAGCTCGGCCTCGGAGAGCGCCTCACCGGTGGCCAGCGTCCAGTTCGCCGGGTCGTCGCCCTCGGCGTGCACCCGGTCGGCGTCCTGGAGCAGCACGCCGCCGGAGATCGGGCGGACCTCCTGCCGGTTGGCCGGGGCGCCGGGGGCGACCAGCACCCGCAGGTTCTTCTTGCGGGCCAGCACCTCGACCGCGCCGTCCTCGTAGGCGGGGGCCACGACGACCTCGGTGAAGATCGGGGCGATCTGCTCGGCCAGCTCGACGGTGACCGGGCGGTTGACCGCGATCACGCCGCCGTACGCGGAGACCGGGTCGCACTCGTGCGCCTTGCGGTGCGCCTCGACCACGTCGGCGGCGGTGCCGATGCCGCACGGGTTGGCGTGCTTGATGATCGCGACGGTCGGCTCGGCGTGGTCGTACGCGGCGCGGCGGGCGGCGTCGGTGTCGACGTAGTTGTTGTACGACATCTCCTTGCCGTGCAGCTGCTGCGCGCCGGCCAGGCCGCCGGTGCCGTCGCTGTACAGCGCGGCGCCCTGGTGCGGGTTCTCGCCGTAGCGCAGCACGTTCTGCCGCTCCCAGGTGGCGCCCAGGAACTCGGGGAACCGCTCGTCGCTGGGGGCGTAGCCGGCCTCGAACCAGGAGGCGACGGCCACGTCGTAGGCGGCGGTGTGGGCGAACGCGGCACCGGCCAGGCGCTTGCGGGTGGCCAGGTCGAAACCGCCCTCGCGGACGGCCGTCAGCACGTCGGCGTAGCGGGCCGGGTCGACCACGACGGCCACCGAGGGGTGGTTCTTGGCGGCGGCGCGGACCATGCTCGGGCCGCCGATGTCGATCTGCTCGACGCACTCGTCCGGGGTGGCGCCCGAGGCGACGGTGGCCTTGAACGGGTAGAGGTTCACCACGACCAGGTCGAAGGGCTCGACGCCGAGCTCGGCCAGCTGGGCGCGGTGCGACTCCAGGCGCAGGTCGGCGAGCACGCCGGCGTGCACCCGGGGGTGCAGCGTCTTCACTCGGCCGTCCAGGCACTCCGGGAAGCCGGTCAGCTCGGAGACCTCGGTCACCGGGACGCCGGCGGCGGCGATCCGGCCGGCCGTGGAGCCCGTGGAGACGATGGCGACCCCGGCGGCGTGCAGGCCCTGGGCCAGCTCCTCCAGACCGGTCTTGTCGTACACGCTGATCAGCGCGCGACGGATCGGACGGATGTTCTCGGAGACAGGGGGGGTGGTGGAGCTGGCACTCATGCCGGGATCCATACCTTTCGGTCCTCGATGCGGTGACCTTCGCGGGCCAGCCGGCCCACGACGTCGACGAGCAGCTTGCGCTCGACAGTCTTGATGCGCTCGTGCAGCGCGTCGCCGCCATCGGCGTGGTCGGCGTCGACGACCTCGACGACGCCCTGCGCGATGATCGGCCCGGTGTCCACGCCGGCGTCGACCAGGTGGACGGTGCAGCCGGTGACCTTCACCCCGTGCGCGAGCGCGTCGGTGACGCCGTGGGCGCCGGGGAAGGCGGGCAGCAGTGCGGGGTGGGTGTTGACGATCCGTCCGGCGAAGGCCGCGATGAACTCGGGGCCGAGGATCTTCATGAAGCCGGCCGTGACCACCAGGTCGGGCTGGTGGGCGGCGACGGAGGCGGTCAGCGCGCGGTCCCAGTCGGCGCGGTCCGCGAAGTCCTTCACCCGGTGGACGAAGGTCGGCAGGCCCGCCCGCTCGGCGCGCTCCAGCCCGACGATCCCGTCCCGGTCCGCGCCCACGGCCAGGATCTCGGCGCCGTAGGCCGGGTCGGCGACGGCGTCGATCAGCGCCTGCAGGTTGGTACCGGAGCCGGAGACCAGCACCACCAGGCGGGCCGGTCCGGGCGTACGGGGCGGGAAGAGCTGGGCGGGGGCGGCGGCCACTGCGCGATTCTCCGTAGGTCGGGCGCCGCCCGCTGGTACGTCCACCGGCGGTGGGGCCACTACGAACGGCAGGTCGAGCGAGGGGGAACACCAGGAGAACCCGCCGCGACGCGGGCCCCGGGAACCTGGGTGAGCTGCTGACCGTCACCACGATAACGGCTGGTCGGAGAGCCCCGGCACCCTCCCTGCGGCGCTACGCGCGTAGTTGAGACGGGGATCTCCTCTGCCCGCCGCACCGGAGTTGCCCGCGGCCCGCGCGGGTACGGGCAGGCCCCCACCGGGCTCTCGAACGCTTGCGGGATCATTGGGGCGGGGAAGACCGCTCCCGGGCGGCCCCCGAACGAGCCCCGACCGAGAAGGAACGGCTGAACCCATGAGCAGCGGCGACGACACCGACGAGCGCAACCCCTTCGCGCCGCCGCCCGCGGACGCCCCGGACCAGCCGTGGCGTCCCCGCAACCCCTGGCCCGGCCAGGGCCCGGACGGCGACCGCGGGCACCCGGCCGGCCAGGGCGGCGACCAGTCCGGCGACCGCCCCCCGCTCCCGCCCCCGTGGGGGCAAGGCTCCGGCGACGGCGGCCCCGGCCGGCGCCCCCAGGCCCCGCAGCCACCCCGCCTCGACCCGACCGACCCGGTCCACCGCAAGGCCCGCAACGCCGCACTGGCCGGGCCCTTCGCCCTGGTCTGCCTGTTCGCGGGCTTCCACTGGATCGCCCTGCTGGTCGGACTGCTCGGCATCGCCTGGGGCGTCGGCGCGCTGCGGGCCAAGCGGCCCGCGGCCCCCGCCCCGGCCCCGGCCGGCGGCGTCGGCCCCGCCGGGATCCCGGCGCCCAACCCGCTCACCCCGGCCGCGCTCGCCGGGATCCTCACCGGCGCGATGACCGTGGTGGTCGCCACCTCGGTGATCGGGCTCGGCGTCTACTACAAGGACTACGTCACCTGCGTGCAGGACTCGCTGACCAACGTCGGCGCCGAGAACTGCGACCGGTACGCGCCCCAGTGGTACGTGGACTTCGCCGGGAACGCCGAGTAGGGGCCGACCGGCCCGGTCAATCGGTGAGGTCCGACCGGCCCGGTCAGTCGGTGGGGGGCCGGCCGCCCAGCCGCAGCACCAGGGCGTAAGCACCGGCGCGCAGCTCCAGCACGCTCCGGCGGGCCCGGAGCGTGAGCCGGGCGTAGGCGCCCGGCACGAACGCCGGCGCGTTGAGGTCGGACTCGGCGTCGTCCGCGCCCGTGCCGTCCGCCGCGCGCCCGGGCCCCACCGGGCCGAGCACGCGGTGGCGGACCAGCAGGGCGCCCGGCACCGCCACCAGGGCCAGCCAGCCGGCCGCCGCCAGGCCCGTCCACCACGGCACCGGCCCCAGCCGGGCCATCCGCTCCGCCGCCAGCGCCCCGCCCGCCAACCAGCCCAGCACCGTCGCCCCGGCGCCCAGCAGCGCCGCGGCGGCCAGCGCCGCCGTCACCGTCGCGGCGGGCGGCCACGGCTCGGCAGAGGTCCGGCCCCCCGCCGCCGCCCGGCCCAGCAGGACGGCCGGCACCAGCCCCGCCAGCAGCGGAAGCAGGAGCGCCGCCAGCCGCCAGCCGCCCGGGCCCTCCTGGGGCAGCAGGGCGAACAGCGGGAAGTCCGGCACCGGGCCGAGCCGCGCACCGACCGGCGACACCAGCGAGCCGGCGCCGACCTCGAAGCCGGCGCCCAGCGCGTACGCCGCGCCCCACAGCACCGCGTTCGGCAGCAGCACCACGGTGAGCAGCAGCAGCCCGGCCAGCGCGGCGGGCCCGCCGCCGAGCAGCGCCATCCCCCGCCCCCCGCCGAACACCGCGTCCAGCACCGCCGCCACCGCCACCAGCAGCCCGCCCGCCGCGACCAGGCCCGCACCGGCCGCACCCGCCGCCCGGACCACCACGGCGGTGCCGCCGGTCGGCCGCCAGCCCGGCGGGAGCCGGTCGAACAGCGGCTCGGCGCCCGGACCCCCCGGCTCGACGGACCGTACGCCGGCCGCCGTCGCCAACCCGGCCAGCAGGGCCACCACCAGGAGGTCCGGCAGCACCCGGCTGCGGAACAGCCCGGTCCCCGTACAGTGCAGCGCCACCGCCGCCGCCACCGCGCAGTACCCCGCCCACAGCGCCACCGGGCCGCCCCAGCGCGAGCGCAGCCCGCGCCGCGCCGCCACCCCGGCCCCCGCCCGGTACAGCCGCACCACCGCCAGGACGCCGAGCAGCAGCGGAGTGACCGTCAGCGGGGCGTCCGCTCCCCCGCGCAGGACGGGCGCGCCGTGCCCGAGCAGCCAGAGGGCACCCGCCAACCGGGTGGCTCCGGCCGCGTCCGAGTCCGCGTACGGCGTCGCCACCCAGAGCCCCAGCACCGGCACCCCGACCACCGCCAGGCCGACCAGCGCCGTCCGCACCCCCGCCAACAGGTCGGCCAGCACCGGGCGTCCACCCAATTCGCCCGGCACTTCCAGGAACGGACGGCCCATCAGCTGCGTCATGCGCCTCATGGTGCCAAGGCGACTCGCCATGCTCCGTGAACCGGCAAACCGCCGCCGTGTCCCAGATTATTGTCTTATGCGCCTTTTCAGACCCTGCCCCCAAGCCGCCGCCGCCCCGGCCAGGAGCGTCTGATGACCACGCCCCCCACCCGAGCCGCCGACCCGCTGCGGAAGCTGACCCCCCGTGAGGCCGAGACCCTCGCCCACCTGGCCGCGGGCCACGGCCTCGACCAAACCGCCGCCGCACTCGGCGTCACCCCCACGACCGCCCGCAGTTATCTCCACCGGGCCATGCGCAAACTCGGCTGCCCCACCGAGGCCGCCGCCATCGCCCTGCTCGCAACCGCACCCCCCACCGGCCCGGGCCGGCGCCCCCCGGCCGCCCCCGCCGACCCCGACCGCACGCGAGTGACCCCCACAGCCCCGGGAGAACGCAGCGGCATGACACAGACCACCCCGACCACAGGAGAGCCCGGCACCGGCCGGCCGACGGCCGACGGCGAACCCGGCGCCCCGGCCACCTCAGCGGCCGTACGGCCGCCGGACGGGGGCACCCGCCCGCCGTCCAAGGCCCGCCCCGGGCCGAAGGCGCCCCCCGCCGTCACCGCGCGGAAGGACGCGCGGAAGGAGCAGCGCCCCGCCGGACGCGGCACGGACAAGGCCGCCGGGCGCGACGGCCACGACACGGCCGCCGATCGGGCCGGGAGGCGGACCGCAGCCCCGGCCCCCGCCGAGGCCCAGGCCCAGGCCCAGATCAAGGCCGAGGCCAAGCCCACGCCGGCCGTACCGTCGCCCGACGCGGTACGCGGCCCGGCCGGGGCCGGGCGCACGACTCCGGCGGGCCCGGTCCCGACCCCGGTCGTCGCCCCGGCCGAGCGCGACACCGCCGAGCGCGACACCGCCGACGCCCGGGAGCGGATCAGCCAGGCGCTCACCGAGGCGGGCCACGGGCGGGACCTGACCGAGAGCTTCGAGGAGTTGTACGAGGGCGCGCACACCCGGCTGGTGCAGCAGGTGTTCCTGCTGACGGCGTGTCGGCACCGGGCGGTGCACTGTGTGCGCCGGGCCTTCGGGGAGGCCCGGCAGGACTGGGGCGGGGTGGTCGGCTCGGGGGACCCGGAGGGCTGGGTGCGGGTGCGGGCCTGCGAGCTGGCGCTGTCGCCGTGGCGGCGGGGTGGTCCCCGGCGGGTGCACGCGTGGACGCTGCCGCACCGGCGGATCCGGGTGCGGCCGGCCGACGAGGCGCAGTCGGTGCTGCCGGACCACGACCGGCTGACCGACCGGGACAAGGCACTACTGAAGGCCCTGCGCCGACTGTCCCGGCCGCAGCGCCGGGCGCTGCTGCTGCACGACGGGCTGGGGCTGCCGGCGGCGGCGATCGCGGTGGAGGTGGAGTCCACGCAGGCGGCGGCCGAGGGGCGGGTGTGGGCGGCCCGGGCGGCGCTGGCCCAGTGGGTGCCCGAGCTGGTGGGGCCGGACCCGGCGGCGCCGGGGTTCGCGGACGGGCTGAGCAGGCTGCTGCACCGGGCGGCGATCCGGGGCTGCCCGGAGCCGCCGCGGGCGCCGGTGCCGGTGCTGCGGGCCAAGCACCGGCTGGGGACGGCGAGCCGGACGGGCGCGGCGGTGCTGCTGACCGTGGCGGTGGGCGGGGCCACCGTGGCGACGCTCGCGGGGCTGCGCCCGGCGGCGCTGTTCCACCGGCCGGAGCCGCCGGTCCCCGCGCTGTGCGTGCCGGCCCCGACCGCGGAGGTGGCCGAACCGGGTGTGCCGCTGCTGCCGGGCGGGGCGCCGAACGGCATCAGCAGCCTGTGGTGCAGTCCGGCGCCCGGGCTGGCGGCGGTGGTGGCGGAGCCGCAGGCGCAGGCGGTCGCCCGCTGGGAGTTGCCGGTCGCGGCCCGGGGCGCCGCCCCGCCCCCGCAGCAGGACCCGGCGGCGTGCCCGAGCTGGTCCCCGCTGCCCTGCGGCACCGGGCCCACGCGCTGAGGCACGCCCCGGCTCCGGAAACAGGGAGCGCCCCCGCCCGAGGAGGGCGGGGGCGCTCACCGCGCGGGTGACCTGGGTCAGCCGGCGATGATCTCGCGAGCCAGGCGGGCGGTCTCGGACGGCGTCTTGCCGACCTTGACACCGGCGGCCTCGAGGGCCTCCTTCTTCGCCTGGGCGGTGCCCGAGGAGCCGGAGACGATGGCGCCGGCGTGGCCCATGGTCTTGCCCTCGGGGGCGGTGAAGCCCGCGACGTAGCCGACGACCGGCTTGGTGACGTGCTCGGCGATGTAGGCCGCGGCACGCTCCTCGGCGTCGCCACCGATCTCACCGATCATGACGATGATCTCGGTCTCCGGGTCCTCCTGGAAGGCCTTGAGGGCGTCGATGTGGGTGGTCCCGATGACCGGGTCACCGCCGATGCCCACGGCCGAGGAGAAGCCGATGTCGCGCAGCTCGTACATGAGCTGGTAGGTCAGGGTGCCCGACTTCGAGACCAGACCGATCTTGCCGGAGGTGGTGATGTCGGCCGGGATGATGCCGGCGTTCGACTGTCCGGGGCTGATCAGGCCGGGGCAGTTCGGGCCGATGATCCGGGTCTTGTTGCCCTTCGAACCGGCGTACGCCCAGAAGGCGGCGGTGTCGTGCACCGGAACGCCCTCGGTGATGACGACGGCCAGCGGGATCTCGGCGTCGATGGCCTCGACGACGGCGGCCTTGGTGAAGGCCGGCGGCACGAAGAGGACGGAGACGTCGGCGCCGGTCTCCTTCATGGCCTCGGCGACGGAGCCGAAGACCGGGATCTCGGTGCCGTCGACGTCGACCGTGGTGCCGGCCTTGCGCGGGTTGACACCGCCGACGATCTGGGTGCCGGAGGCGAGCATGCGGCGGGTGTGCTTCATGCCCTCGGCGCCGGTCATGCCCTGGACGATGACCTTGCTGTCCTTGGTAAGGAAGATAGCCATGGTGTTAAGTCCCCTTCCTTACTTGTTGGCCAGCTCGGCGGCGCGGTCGGCCGCACCGTCCATGGTGTCCACGCGCTGGACCAGCGGGTGGTTGGCGTCGTCGAGGATCTTGCGACCCAGCTCCGCGTTGTTGCCGTCCAGGCGGACGACCAGCGGCTTGCTGACGTTCTCGCCCTTGCTCTCCAGGAGCGCGAGGGCCTGCACGATGCCGTTGGCGACCGCGTCACAGGCGGTGATGCCACCGAAGACGTTGACGAAGACCGACTTGACGTCGGGGTCGCCCAGGATGATCTCCAGGCCGTTCGCCATGACCTCGGCCGAGGCGCCGCCACCGATGTCGAGGAAGTTGGCCGGCTTGACGCCGCCGTGCTTCTCACCGGCGTAGGCGACCACGTCGAGGGTGCTCATGACGAGGCCCGCGCCGTTGCCGATGATGCCGACCTGGCCGTCGAGCTTGACGTAGTTCAGGCCCTTGGCCTTGGCGGCGGCCTCCAGCGGGTTGGCCGCGGCCTTGTCCTCCAGGGCCTCGTGCTCGGGCTGGCGGAAGTCCGCGTTCTCGTCCAGGGAGACCTTGCCGTCGAGCGCGATGATCTTGCCCTCGCCGGACTTGATCAGCGGGTTGACCTCGACGAGGAGGGCGTCCTCGGCGATGAAGACCTTCCACAGCTTCTGCAGGACCTCGGCGACCTGGTCGGCGACCTCGGCCGGGAACTTCGCCGCGGCGACGATCTCGGCGGCCTTCTCCGGGGTGCAGCCCTCGTTGGCGTCGACCGGGATCTTGGCGAGCGCGTCGGGGTTCTCCTCGGCGACGACCTCGATCTCCACGCCGCCCTCGACGCTGGCCATGGCCAGGAAGGTGCGGTTGGTGCGGTCCAGCAGGAACGAGACGTAGTACTCGTCCTTGATGTCCGCGGTCTGGGCCAGCATCACCTTGTGAACGGTGTGGCCCTTGATGTCCATGCCGAGGATCTGCTCGGCCTTGGCGACGGCGTCCGCCGGGTCGGCGGCGAGCTTGACGCCACCGGCCTTGCCTCGGCCACCCACCTTCACCTGAGCCTTGACGACGGCACGGCCGCCGAAGCGCTCCGCGATGGCGGCAGCGTCTGCGGCGGTCTCGATGACATCGCCGTCAAGCACGGGCACGCCGTGCTTGGCGAAGAGGTCCCTCGCCTGGTACTCGAACAGGTCCACGTGTTTGTCCTTGTTCGTGGTCGCGGATTGTGTCTCTACGAGCGTGCCACGGCAGGATCTTCGCTGCGGGTCGTCGAAGCGGTGCGGGTACGCAGAGGTACGGCCTTGCGGCCCGCACAGCCCCGGGCGCACACGTCAATCAACACGCGCGTCACGTCCGTCTGGCAGGTTATCCCCGTGGGACGGGCCCGTTCCGCCCGGGGCCCTGTCCGGCTTGGGTGAGAACCGTCACAGATCGGCCCGGACGGCCCGTCCGCCGATCGGGCGACTTCACCCGCCCGGGTGAACTCGTCACACTCCCTGGTCAGCCCCCTTGATCAGGTGCCCGGGGATAGGACGCTTCTCGATCGCCGCCGCCATGATCTCGGGGAAAGCGTCCGGGGTGCAGGCGAAGGCCGGGGCGCCCAGTGCGGCCAGGGCGGCGGCATGGGCGTGGTCGTAGGCCGGCGCCCCTTCGTCGGAGAGCGCGAGCAGCGCGATGAACTGGACCCCGGCCGCCTTCATCGCGGCGACCCGCCGCAGCATGCCGTCCCGGATGCCGCCCTCGTAGAGGTCGCTGATCAGCACCACGATGGTCTCGGAGGGCCGGGTGATCTTCGACTGGCAGTAGGCGAGCGCCCGGTTGATGTCGGTGCCGCCGCCGAGCTGGGTGGCGAACAGGACGTCGACCGGGTCGGTCAGCTGCTCGGTGAGGTCGACCACCGAGGTGTCGAAGACCACCAGCCGGGTGTCCAGGGTGCGCATCGAGGACAGCACCGCGCCGAACACCGCCGAGTGGACGACCGAGGGCGCCATCGAGCCGGACTGGTCGACGCAGAGGATGACGTCCTTCTTCACCGCACGCTGGGCGCGGGCGTAGCCGACCAGCCGCTCGGGCACGACGGTGCCGTGCTCGGGCAGGTAGTTCTTCAGGTTGGCCCGGATCGTCCGGTCCCAGTCGATGTCCCGGTGGCGCGGCCGGTGCACCCGGGCGCTGCGGTCCAGGGCGCCGCCCAGGGTGGCCCTGGTCCGGTCGGCGAGCCGGCGCTCCAGGTCGGCGACCACCTTGCCGACCACGGCCCGGGCGGACTCCCGGGTGGTCTCGGGCAACGCGTGCTTGAGCGACAGCAGGGTGCCGACCAGGTGCACGTCCGGCTCGACGGCCTCCAGCATCTCCGGCTCCAGCAGCAGCCGGTCCAGGCCGAGCCGGGTGATCGCGTCATGCTGCATCAGCTGGACCACGGTGGACGGGAAGTACTCGCGGATGTCGCCCAGCCAGCGGGCCACCTGCGGGGCCGAGCCGCCCAGCCCGGCACTGCGGCGACCGCCGCGGGGCGCGCGGGCGCCCTCCTCGGGGGTGCCCCGGTAGAGCGCGGCGAGGGCGCCGTCCATCGCGGCGTCACGGCCGCGCAGGGTGCGGCCGGTGCCGTCGGCCTCGCCGCCCAGTACCAGGCGCCAGCGGCGCAGCCGTTCGTCGGCCGGGCGTTCGTCGGTCGGGGTCGCTGCCATCGGGTCCTCCTCGGACGGCGGGGGTCAGGTGTTGCGGCCGGTGGCCTGGCGCGGGATCAACGGCCGGACGCCGAACAGCAGGGCCAGCACCGGGACGGCGGCGTCGGCGCGCTCCCGGTCGAGCTCGCCGGTCGCCTCGGGCTCCGCCGGGGCCGCGCCCAGCGGGCCGGCCGCGACCCGGCCACCGATGGTGGTGCGCACGCCCGCCTCCAGGCCGGCGAAGGTGCGCCGCAGCAGGGGCAGGACATCGGTGAAGACCTCGCCGCCGACCCCACTGAGCCACTCGTCCAGCAGGGCGAGCAGCCGGGGGTCGTGCAGCAGCAGGGCGCCGCCGCCGGTGAGGAAGCCCTCGACCCAACCGGCCGCGTCCGCCGGGGCGTTGGCCGTCGACAGCACCAGGCGCAGCCTCCGGCCGGCCTCCTCTGAGTCCAGCCGGCCGTCGTCCAGCAGCAGCCGCACGGCGCGGCCGCGCAGCAGACCGGGGGCGCCGGTGGCGGGCCCCCCGGCGGGCTCGCGGCGGGCCAGCGAGCCCAGGGCGGCGGCCCAGCGGGCGGGCAGGCCCTCGTCAGGCCCGGCGGCGGCCTCGGCGGTGGCGGTGTCCGGGGCGAGCAGGGCGATCGCGCCGTGCACCTCGTCGATCCGGGCCCGCATCGCCGCCGCGCTCTCGGCGTCCAACCCGACGCAGGCGGGCGGCAGTCCGACGCAGACCCGCTCGGCCAGGCCCGCTGCGGCTTCGGCGAGCGCGCCGTGGTCGGTGCCGCGCACGTCGCCGTAGCGCAGCGCGCGGACCAGCGCGGGCAGTGCGCCGGCCAGGTGCGCGACATCGGTGTCCAGGGCCGCGCAGTCGGCGAGCACCCGCATCACGGCGGGCAGCGCACCGGAGAGGCCGGCCAGCAGGCAGGTCTCCACCAGGCCGGTCAGCTCGGCGAGTTCGACGGCGGCACGGGCGGTGCCGACCGCCTTGTTGACGGCGGCCTCCGCCACCGTGGTGCCCCACTGGGCGGCCTCGGCGATCCGGACCGCGAACTCGGGCTGCCAGCACAGCCGCCAGCCCTCCCGGAAGGTGCCGGTGGAGTTGACCGCGGAACGGGCCGGCACGCCCCACTCGACGCCCAGCAGCCGCAGCCGGTGCAGCAGCCGGGAGCGGGCCGCGTCGGTGTCCTTGCGCAGGTCGAGGTCGAGGTCCCGGGGCGCCGCCTCCGGCTTGAGCCGCAGCGAGCGCTGCAGCCGGGCGAGGTCGCGCTGCAGCGGCACCGCCGGGGCGGCGTCCGGCACCTCGCCGAGCGCGTCGCCGACCACCAGGCGGTCCCGGACGAGCTCCAGGGCGACGTCCGAGCCGTCGCAGAGCACCGCGCGGACGGCGTCCAGGGTCTCGGTCAGCCCGGCCAGCGGGCGGCCGCGCAGGACGGCGAGGGTCTCGGCGAGCCGGACCGCCTCGATGACATGGGCGGAGGAGACCGGGTGGTCCTCGGCGCGCAGCAGGTCGGCGGCCCGGGTCAGCCAACGCGGCACCGGGTCGCCCACGGCGGTGAACAGGTGGTGGTACCAGCCGGGTGACTGGATGCCCGCGCCGTAACCGGCCGCCTGGGAGAGCCGGCGGTGCGTCCACGGGATCCAGGTGATGTCCGTCCGCACCTTCTTCGGCAGGCCGGCGAGCAGCGCCCTGTCGTGGGCGACGGTGGGCATCGCCGCCAGCGCGGGCACGTGGAAGGCGCCGCAGACCACGGCGATCCGGCCGTACCCGGCGCGCCGGGCGGCCCGGATCCGCTGGCGCATGTGGGCCTCGCGCAGCTCGTCCCGGCGGGACTCGCCGAGGCCCTCGGCGCGCAGTGCGGCCATCGCCTCGGCGACGGCGGCGAACGGGGCCAACGCGTCCGCGCCGGGGGCGCGGTGCTCGACCACGTCCTCCCACCAGCGCTCCGCGTCGTCGTGGCCGGCGGCCTCGGCGAGCAGGGCCAGCGGGTCGGCGGGCACGTCGTCGGCGGGCAGGTCGTCGGCGGCCTCCTCGGCGTCCTCCCGGGGGGCGGGCGCGAAGCCGTGGGCGGCGGGCAGATCGATGAAGTGGACCGGCAGGTCGCGGTCCACGGCGTACCGGATCGCCACCCACTCCGGGGAGAACTCGGCGTACGGCCAGAACGCGGCCCGCGCCGGGTCGTCCACCGCGTGGGCGAGCAGGGCGACCGGCGGCACCAGGTCCTTCTCGGCGGCGAGGTGCACGACGGCATCGGCCTCCGGCGGGCCCTCGATCAGCACCGCGTCCGGCTGCCACTGCGCCAGCGCCGCCGCGACCGCCCGGGCCGAGCCGGGCCCGTGGTGCCGGATGCCCAGCAGGGCGACCTCCGAGGTCACGCCGTCACCTCGCGGGCCGCGCGGTAGAAGTCCTTCCAGCCGTCGCGCTCGCGCACCACCCCTTCGACGTACTCGCGCCACACCGCCCGGTCGGCCACCGGGTCGCGGACGACGGCGCCGAGGATGCCGGCCGCCACGTCCCCGGCGCGCAGCACGCCGTCGCCGAAGTGGGTGGCCAGGGCGAGGCCGTTGGTCACCACCGAGATCGCCTCGGCGGTGGAGAGGGTGCCGCTCGGGGTCTTGACCTTCGTCCGGCCGTCCACGGTGAGGCCGGCCCGCAGCTCGCGGAAGACCGTCACCACCCGCCTGATCTCCTCGGCACCGCCCGGAAGTTCGGGCAGGTCGAGGGATCGGCCGAGCTGGCCGACCCGGCGGGTGACGATGTCGACCTCCTCGTCCAGCGAGCCGGGCAGCGGCAGCACCACCGTGTTGAAGCGGCGGCGCAGCGCGCTGGACAGCTCGTTGACGCCGCGGTCGCGGTCGTTGGCGGTGGCGATCACGTTGAAGCCGCGCACGGCCTGGGTCTCGCCACCCAACTCCGGTACCGGCAGGGTCTTCTCGGACAGGACGGTGATCAGACTGTCCTGCACGTCGGCCGGGATGCGGGTGAGCTCCTCGATCCGGGCGATCTTGCCGTCCGCCATCGCCCGCATCAGCGGCGAGGGCACCAGGGCGTCCCGGCTGGGGCCGTGGGTGAGCAGCTGGGCGTAGTTCCAGCCGTACCGGACGGCCTCCTCGGGGGTGCCGGCGGTGCCCTGCACCAGCAGCGTGGAGTCGCCGCTGATCGCGGCCGCCAGGTGCTCGGACACCCAGGTCTTCGCGGTGCCGGGCACGCCGAGCAACAGCAGCGCGCGATCCGTCGCCAGGGTGGTGACGGCGACCTCGACGATCCGGCGCGGGCCGATGTACTTGGGGGTGATCCGGGTGCCGTCGGGCAGCTCGCCGCCGAGCAGGTACGTCGCCACGGCCCACGGCGACAGCTTCCAGCGCTCGGGGCGCGGACGGTCGTCCTGCGCGGCCAGCGCGGCCAGTTCGCCGGCGAAGGCGTCCTCGGCGTGCTGCCGCAGAACGTCGGCCATTGAGACTCCTTGAGGTCGGCCGCCGGGTGTACGGGTGCCCGGGCGGCAGGGTGATCGGGGCCGCGTCCGGCCGGGTCGCCACGGGCTCGGCGAAGCTCGGCAGGACACGCTCCAGGGGAGCCAGGTCGGCGTCCCGGCCTGTGGGAACCACCTTGCAACGCGGCACTGACAGTCCGACGGGCGGCCGCGCGACGGGCAGTCAGCCACTGTCAGTGCCCCCGCCTACCGTCGGTCGCATGGAGGAACGCTGGAGCACCGAACACGTCCTGTCCCTGGCCCCTGACGGCGCGTCGCAGAAGGCCGCGGGCAAGCTGTCCTCGCCCGCACCCTGGTCCGGGACGGGCACCGACGGCGCCGCGCTCTGGGGCGAGTGCCGGGGCAGCGGCCGCACGCCCTACCGCACCGTGATCGAACTCGCCACGCCCGCCTACCAGTGCAGCTGCCCCAGCCGGAAGTTCCCGTGCAAGCACGCGCTCGGGCTCCTCCTGCTGTGGAGCGGCGCCCCCGAGGCCGTGCCGTCCGGCGAGCCCGCCGACTGGGCCGACGAGTGGCTCCGGGCCCGGCGGGAGCGCGCCGAGAAGCGCGCCGCCACCCCGGTCGACCCGGAGGCCGCCCGCCGCCGGGCCGAGAAGCGCGGGGCCCGGGTCGCGGCCGGCGCGGCCGAGCTGCGGCTGCGGCTGGCCGACCGGATCCGGCACGGCCTGGCCGACCAGTCCACGGCCGGCCCCTGGGAGGAGGTCGCGGCCCGGATGGTCGACGCCCAGGCCTCCGGGCTGGCCGCCCGGGTAAGGGAGTTGGACACCCTGCCGGAGGACCGGCTGCTGGCGGAGTACGCGATGCTGCACCTGCTCGCCACCGCCGCCACCCGGCTCGACGAGCTGCCGCCCGACCTGGCCGCCACCGTCCGCGCCCGGGTCGGCTACACCCTGGACGCCGCCGAGGTGCTCTCCGGGCCGACCGTCCGGGACCGCTGGCTGGTGCTCGGCAGCCGCACAGTGCCGATGGAGGGGGGCGCCGACGAACGGCTCACCACTCGCCGGGTCTGGCTGCGCGGAGCCAAGACCGGCCGCCACGCCCTGCTGCTGGCCTTCGGCCGCCCCGGCCAGGCCCCCGACCTCACCCTGCCCACCGGCCACCTGCTGGAGGCCGAACTCGGCTACCACCCCGGCGCCCGCCCGCTGCGCGCCGTGCTCGGCACCCGCTACGGCCCCCCCGAGGCCGGCCCGGCCGCCCCGCCCGCCGGGCTCACCGTGGCCGAGGCGGTCGCCGGGTACGGCACCGCGGTGGCCGACGACCCGTGGCTGGACAGCTGGCCGACCGTGCTCGCCGGGGTCGTCCCGGTCCGCACACCGGACGGCTGGCACCTGACGGACGGCCACCACACCGCCCCGGTCCGCCCCTCGGCCGTCCCGGAGGCGGCACTGTGGCGGCTGGCCGCGGTCTCCACCGGCCGCCCGCTGACGGTCTTCGGCGAGTACGGCCACCAGGGCTTCGCCCCGGTCACCGCCTGGACCGCCGAACACCGACCGGTCGGCCTCACTTCCGTTCAGGAGCACCGACGATGACGATCACCCAGGACCCGTGGGAGCCGCTACGGACCAGCGCCCTGCTCGGCACCGACCGGCGCCCGCTGCCCGCCACCGGGCTGCCGCTCGCCGACGCCGTGGACCCCTCCGACCCGGCCACCGCGCTGCTGGAGCTGGCCGCGCTGGCCACCGTCCGCCGCCGGGCCGGCGCCCTGCCCGTACCGGCCACCGAGCCGCCCGGGCCGCCCGCGCCCGAGGACCGGCGCCCGGAGCTGCCCGAGGCCGCCGCCCGCCGGCTGGCCGTCCTGCTGGCCGGGCGCTCCGGGGGCAGCGGCGGCGGCACCCTGGCCAACCTGGCCGAGCTGCTGCCGCAGTGGCTCGCCACCGCCCGGGCCAAGGGCCTGCGGCCGCCCGCCGCGCTGATACCCGGGCTGCTCGACGCAGCCCGCGCCCGCAGCGAACTGCGGCCCGACGCCGTCGCGTTGGCCGGTCCGCTGGGCCGCTGGCTGGCCGCGCAGAACCCCGACTGGCGGTTCGTACTGCGCACCGGCACGCCCGAGCCGGCCGCCCCGGCCGACGCCGCCGGCACGGCCGGCCAGGCCGACTCGCCCGACCACCGGCCGTGGCACGAGGGCCTGTTCGCCGAGCGGGTCACCCATCTCACCCTGCTGCGCCGCCGCGACCCGGCCGCCGGTCTGGAGCTGCTGCGCACCACCTGGCCGACCGAGCGCGCCGAGGACCGGCTGCTCTTCCTGGACGCCCTCCAGGACGGTCTCTCCCTCGCCGACGAACCCTTCCTGGAGGCCGCCCTCGGCGACCGCAGCAAGAACGTCCGCGCCACCGCCGCCGAACTGCTCTCCACCCTGCCCGGCTCGGCGCTCGCCCGGCGGATGGCCGAGCGGGCCCGGGCCGCCGTCCGGCTCGCCGGGAGCGGCACCCACCTGCTGGTCACCCCGCCCGCCGAGTGCGACGAACGGATGCAGCGGGACGGCATCGCCCCCAAGTCCCCCACCGGGCGCGGCGAACGGGCCTGGTGGTTCGGCGAGGTGGTGGCCGCCACGCCGCTGGCGGACTGGTCCGAGAGCACCGGACTGACGCCCGAGCAGCTGCTCGTACTGCGGGTCGGCGACAGCGTGGACGAGACCAGCAGCAGCTGGGCCGACGACCTGCGCGAGGGCTGGGCCCGCGCCGCCGTGCGCCAGCACGACGCCGACTGGGCCAGGGCGCTGCTCGGCCCGGCCCCCGTCCCGTCGACCCGGGGTGCCGGCCGGACCCGCGGCGCGCGGGTCACCGGTGCCCCGGCGAAGCTGCTGGCCGTCCTCCCGGCCGAGGAGCGGGCCGCCTGGACGGCCGCCTTCATCGAGGTGCACGGCCTGGGCGAGGCCTTCCAACTGCTCGGTGCCTGCGCCACCCCGTGGACGCCGCCGCTGTCCACCGCCGTGGTGGCGGCGCTGGCCCGGGCCGCCACCTCCGGCGCGTACCCGTGGAGCCACAGCGGGGTGCTGGGGATGACGGAACGCGCGCTCTCCCCCGGGACGGCCGCCGCGGTGGAGGAGCTGGCCGCCGAGGCCGCCCCCGACTCCGCCTGGTCGGAGACCTTCGCCCGGCTGGCCGGGACTCTGCGCTTCCGGGCCGCGATGCTGAACGAGCTGACGGCGCCGGCGAACTGAGCCCGCCGACGAGCCGACGGCACCCGGGGCCGGGAGCCAAGGGCCGGGAGCTGGGAGCCGGGAACGCCCGAGCGGGCCGGTCCATACGGTGGACCGGCCCGCTCGACGCCCGGCTCCAGCCCGAGAATCCAGGCGGAACCCGGCCCGAACCCAGGCGGAACCCGGCCCGGAGCCAGGCGGAACCTCAGCCGGCCGCCCGCAGGTTGGCCTCGACCCAGGCCACCACGTCCCGGGTCGGCGTGCCCGGGGTGAAGATGTCCGCGACGCCCATCGCCTTGAGCTCGACGATGTCCTCGGGCGGGATGATCCCGCCGCAGAAGACCTTGATGTCCGCCGCGTCGCGTTCCTTCAGCAGCTCCAGCACCCGCGCGCAGAGCGTCATGTGGGCGCCGGAGAGGATCGACAGCCCGATGCCGTCGGCGTCCTCCTGGATCGCGGTGTCGACCACCTGCTCGGGCGTCTGGTGCAGCCCGGTGTAGATGACCTCCATACCGGCGTCGCGCAGGGCGCGCGCGATGACCTTGGCGCCACGGTCGTGACCGTCGAGCCCCGGCTTGGCGACCACCACACGGATCGGCCCCGACACACTCATGACTGCCTCCTGGACCTCGTCGTCCATCATCCGACCGGACCTCGTGGGCCCACGGGTGCGGTTAACGGTCGATAACCAACCGACCTGAGGGGAGATTAGCGCCACCCGGCCCGGTTGGCCGAGCCGCCTCCCAAGAGGAGGGCAAAGTCACAGCTCCAGGCCTTGCTACCAGCGAGTACGCCCCTCGGCGGACCATCCGTGCCGACGCGGCGCAGACCCCCGTGCGACCCCTTGACAACCGGCGGTTTTTCCGGCGCACGGAGCGTAGGGCTACAGTCACGGCTGTTCACCTCGCCCGATGACGTGCCCGAGGCCCACCGAGGAGGCAGCCCCCGATGGCTCCCGAAGCAGCCGCCCGCCCGACCCGTGCGGAGCTGCGCCTCGCCGCCCGCGAGCAGTCCCGCGCCCAGCGCCGCGGCGCCGCCAGGGCGGCCACCCGGGCCGCACTGTTCCGGGTCGCGCTCCCGTCGGTGGCCGCGCTCGGAGTCGCCGGGGCGGCGGGCGCCGTGGTGGTCCAGGAGCAGGCCGACCAGACGGCGCCGCAGGCCTCGGCGGCCGGCACCCCCGACCGGACGGCCGCGGAGCAGGCGGCCCGGCAGGCGGTCGCGAACACCGACCAGGCCCAGGCCTCGCGCGGCGACGCCCGGCAGCCGCTGACCGCCGCCCAGCCCGGCGACGGCCAGCCGACCGCCACCCCGACCGCCACCCCGACGCCCGAACCGGCCAAGCCCAAGGTGGTCATGCCGGTGGCCCAGCACGGCCTCGGCGAACTGTTCGGCGCGGCCGGCACCCACTGGGCCAGGCGCCACACCGGCATCGACTTCCCGGTGGACGGCGGTTCCGAGGTGTACGCCGTCACCGACGGGACGCTCCGGACGCAGTGGAACCCGTTCTACGGCTACATGTCGATACTGAAGATGCCGGACGGCACCGAGGCCTGGTACTGCCACCTGCGGGCGTACAAGGTCCGCAAGGGGCCGGTGAAGCAGGGCGACGTGATCGCCTTCGTCGGCAGCAGCGGCAACAGCACCGGACCGCACCTGCACTTCGAGATCAGGCCCCAGGGCAGCGGTCCGGTCGACCCCCTGCCCTGGTTCCTCTCGAACGGGCTGGACCCGCGCTGAGACCCGTCCGGCGAGATCCGCCGGGCAGGCCCTCCGGTCCGTCACCGAACTCCCGCCTGCGCGGCGGGAGTTCGGTGACGGACGGCTACAGCTTCTCGACCGGCGCGTAGCGCAGCACCAGCCGCTTGCGGCCGGTGGAGCCGAAGTCCACCTCGGCCTGGGCGTTGTCGCCGACGCCCGTCACGCCGACCACCGTGCCCAGTCCGAAGGTGTCGTGGGTGACCCGGTCGCCGACGGCCAGCGAGACGACCTCGCGCTCCACGACCTTGCCGCCGCGCCGCACCGTCTGCCCCCAGCCGGCCTTCGGCGAGGCCGACCCGGACGAGGAGGAGCGGGAACTCCCGCCCGCGGAAGAGGACTTGCCCCAGGACGAACCCGACGAGCCCGGCGAGCCCGAGGAGAAGCCGCGCTGGACCGGCGCCTGGGCCGCCCCCTTCCGCTTCCACTCGACCAGCGTCTCCGGGATCTCCTCCAGGAACCGCGAGGCCGGGTTGTAGGCCGGCTGCCCCCAGGCGCTGCGCAGCACCGAGCGGGTCAGGTAGAGCCGCTCGCGGGCCCGGGTGAGGCCCACGTACGCGAGCCGGCGCTCCTCCTCCAGTTCCTTGACCTGGTTGAGCGCCCGCATGTGCGGGAAGATCCCGTCCTCCATGCCGGTCAGGAAGACCACCGGGAACTCCAGGCCCTTGGCGGTGTGCAGGGTCATCATCGTGATGACGCCCTGCCCGTCCTCGTCCTCGTCCTCGTCCGGGAGCTGGTCGGAGTCGGCGACCAGCGCGACCCGCTCCAGGAAGTCGGCCAGCGAGCCGACCGGCGGCGCGCCGTCCTCCCCGGCGTCCGGCCGCTCGCCCGGGTCCTGCTCGTACTCCAGCGCCACCGACGCGAGTTCCTGCAGGTTCTCCACCCGGGTCTCGTCCTGCGGGTCGGTGGAGGCCTGGAGTTCGGCCAGGTAGCCGGTCTCCTCCAGGACGGCCTCCAGCACTGCGGCCGGGCCCGCGCCCGACTCGACGACCTGGCGCAGCCCGGCCATCAGGGTGTTGAACTTCTTGACCGCGTTGGCCGAGCGCGCGGCCATCCCGTACGCCTCGTCGACCCGGACGAGTGCCTGGGCGAAGGAGATCCGCTCCCGCGCGGACAGCGCGTCGATCATCGCCTCGGCCCGCTCGCCGATGCCGCGCTTGGGCACGTTGAGGATCCGGCGCAGCGGCACGGTGTCCTCGGGGTTGGAGAGCACCCGCAGGTACGCCAGGACGTCCCGGACCTCCTTGCGCTCGTAGAAGCGCACCCCACCGACCACCTTGTACGGCAGGCCGACCCGGATGAACACCTCCTCGAACACCCGGGACTGGGCGTTGGTGCGGTAGAAGATCGCGACGTCGCCGGGCTTGGCCTCGCCCTTGTCGGTGAGCCGGTCGATCTCGTCGGCGATGAACTGGGCCTCGCCGTGCTCGTCGTCCGCGACGTAGCCGACCACTTTCTCGCCGTGGTCTCCGGCCGTCCAGAGCTTCTTCTCGCGCCGGTTGGCGTTGCGCTCGATGACGGCGTTGGCGGCGCTCAGGATCGTCTGGGTGGAGCGGTAGTTCTGCTCCAGCAGGATCGTGGTGGCGTTCGGGTAGTCCTCCTCGAACTGGAGGATGTTGCGGATGGTCGCGCCGCGGAAGGCGTAGATCGACTGGTCCGCGTCACCGACCACGCACAGCTCGGCCGGCGGCAGCTCGGCCAGCCGCCCGGCCGCCGGGTTCACCAACTCGCCGTCCACGGTGCGCTTGGGGGCGTCCGCCACCGAGCCGCCGGTCAGCTCGCGGACCAGGGTGTACTGGGCGTGGTTGGTGTCCTGGTACTCGTCGACCAGGATGTGCCGGAACCGGCGGCGGTAGTGCTCGGCGACGTCCGGGAAGGCCTGCAGCAGGTTCACCGTCGTCATGATGATGTCGTCGAAGTCGAGCGCGTTGGCCTCGCGCAGCCGCCGCTGGTAGAGCGCGTACGCCTCGGCGAGCTTCTTCTCCATCGGGTTGGCGGCCTGGTCGGCGAAGGTCTCCTCGTCGATCAGCTCGTTCTTCAGGTTGCTGACCTTCGCCGTGAAGGACTTCGGCGGGAACTGCTTCGGGTCCAGGTCGAGGTCGCGGCAGACCAGCGACATCAGCCGCTGGGAGTCGGCCGAGTCGTAGATCGAGAAGCTGGAGGTGAAGCCCAGCTGCTTGGACTCGCGGCGCAGGATCCGCACGCAGGCGCTGTGGAAGGTGGACACCCACATGGCCCGGGCGCGCGGGCCGACCAGCGCCTCGACGCGCTCGCGCATCTCGCCGGCCGCCTTGTTGGTGAAGGTGATCGCCAGGATCTCGCCGGGCTGCACCCCGCGGGCGCCCAGCAGGTGGGCGATCCGGTGGGTCAGCACCCGGGTCTTGCCGGAGCCCGCACCGGCCACGATCAGCAGCGGCGAGCCGGCGTGCAGCACCGCCTCGCGCTGCGGGTCGTTCATCCCCTCCAGCAGCTGCGCCGGGTCCACCACCGTCCGGGCGGCGCCGTTGCGGTACCAGGCGTCCCGCTCGGCCTCGGCGGCGTGGTCGGTGTGGAACAGTCCGTCCGGGATCGCCTCCTCGTACGCGTCGTACGGGGTTTCGTCCTCGTACGGCGGGGGCTCCTCGTCGATCGCGTCGGCGGGCGCGGCGGGCGCGGCGGGCTGCTTCGACCCGGCGGCGGGTGCCTCGAAACCGGGGAGCGGGAGGTCGTCAAAGAGGCTACTCATGGCACTCCGAGTCTATGGCCACCCACCGACAAGCCCGCCCGGCCCGGGAAACCCGGGGCCGGACGGGCTCGGACCCGACTTCCGCAGCTCAGACCAGCGGCTCAGACCAGCGGCTCAGACCAGGCGACGGGCGGTGGCCCAGCGGGTGAGCTCGTGCCGGTTGCTGAGCTGGAGCTTGCGCAGGACGGCGGAGACGTGGCTCTCCACGGTCTTCACCGAGATGAAGAGCTGCTTGGCGATCTCCTTGTACGCGTAGCCGCGGGCGATCAGCCGCAACACCTCGCGCTCGCGCTGGGTGAGGCGGTCCAGGTCCTCGTCCACCGGCGGGGTGTCGGTGGCGGCGAAGGCGTCCAGCACGAAGCCGGCCAGCCGGGGCGAGAAGACCGCGTCGCCGTCGGCGATCCGGAAGATCGCGTCGACCAGGTCGGTCCCGGTGATGGTCTTGGTGACGTAGCCGCGCGCGCCGCCGCGGATCACGCCGATGACGTCCTCGGCGGCGTCCGAGACGGACAGCGCCAGGAACTTCACCCCTCCCTGCTCGCCCATCACGCCGACCGAGCGGCGCAGCACCTCGACGCCGCCGCCGCCGGGCAGGTGGACGTCGAGCAGCACCACGTCGGGCCGGGTCTCGGCGACCACGCGGACCGCCGAGTCCACGTCGTCGGCCTCCCCCACCACGTCGATGCCGGTCACGTCGGTACGGCCGATCTCGGCCCGGACCCCGGTGCGGAACATCCGGTGGTCGTCCACCAGGACGACCCTGGCCGTGCGCTCCGGCGCTGCCTCAGTCATTCGTTCTCTCCATCTCCAGCTCGACCTCGGTACCGCCGCCCGCCGCCGGCCGCACCCGAGCGGTGCCGCCGTTGCGCTTCATCCGGCCGATGATCGACTCCCGTACGCCCATCCGGTCCTCGGGCACCGTGTCGGGGTCGAAGCCGGGTCCGTGGTCGCGGACGAACACCGACACCGTCCTCCCCTCCACCTCGGCGTAGACCTGGACCGGTCCCCCGCCACCGTACTTGGCCGCGTTGACGGTCGCCTCCCTCGCGGCCTGCATCTGTGCCGCGATCCGGTCGTCCATCGGGCAGTCGCCGACGATCACCAGCTCGACCGGGACGCCGTGCCGGTCCTCGACCTCGGCGACGGCGGCGCGCAGGGTCTCCGCCATGGTGTCCGGCGCGGCCTCGGCGGCGGCCTCCGGGCGGTACAGCCACAACCGCAGCTCGCGCTCCTGGGAACGGGCCAGCCGCAGCACCTCCTTGGGGTCCTCGGCCCGGCGCTGGATCAGGGTGAGGGTGTGCAGCACCGAGTCGTGGATGTGCGCGGCGATCTCGGCCCGCTCCTGGGCGCGGATGCGGGCGGTGCGCTCGGCGCCGAGGTCCTGCCACAGCCGCAGGCCGTACGGGCCGAGCAGCACCAGCACCCCGGCGAGCACCGCGAGCGAGGCCTCGATGACCGAGCCGAGGGTGGAGCCGCTGCCCTGCATGGCGAGCAGCGCGATGGTGCCGGCCACCGCGAGCAGCACGCCGGCGCCGACCCGGGTGTAGGCGCTGCGCCGCTTCTCGCCCTCCTCGATGCCGAACCAGCGCTGCCAGCGCGAGTCGTCGGCCTGCCGCCAGACCAGCGCGACACCGACGCCGATCGCCAGCAGCGGCCAGGTGTACGGCTTCGCGGTCTGCCAGCCGAGCACGTTCAGCAGGGCGATCAGGCCGATCACGACCATCACCAGGGCGGCGAGCTGGCCGATGCCGCCCTGCCCGCCCTTGCCGGCGGGTCGGACGTCTGCCTCGGCCCCGCCCTCGGCGGCGGCGGTCACCGCGACCGGCTCGCCCTGGAGCGCGTGCTGGAGCAGTTCGCGCAGCCGCCCGATCCAGCCGCCCCCGCCCGACTTGGTCAGCGGGGTGCCCGGCCGCAGCCAGGGCGAGGTCGGGACGTAGACGCCGTTGACGTTCACCCAGTGGGTGGCGGAGCGCTGCGAGGGCTCGCCGATGCCGATCGGCACCACGAACCAGAAGGCCGCGTACAGCAGCGCGCCGATCCCCTGCGCGAAGAACAGGAGCACGAAGGCCAGCCGGACCCAGCGGACCGGCAGCCCGAGGTGCACCGCCAGGCCGTGCGCGACGCCGCCGAGCATCCGGCCCTGCGGGCTGCGGTACAGCCGCCGGTAGGGCGGCCGCCCGCCGTCGGGCGCGGTCGGGTCGGCGCCGGCCGACGCCGCGGCGTCGGGGGCGAGAGGACGGGGATCGGTACCGGGTGCTGCCACGCCACCGATGGTTCCACGCGGGCGCCTTCCGGCGCATCAGGGTGTGGCCCCCACCCTTATCAGGGACAAGTCAGGGTCCGGGCAGGGCCTTACCCGGTTGGGCCGGCCCGCCCCCTGCCGGAGGATGGTGCCCATGACCGAGGACCACCGCATCCAGGAGGCCGGGCCCACCGCCCCGCCGGAACCGGAACGCCCCCCGCTGACCAGGGCCGAGCACCACCGCGTGGTGGCCGGCGTCTGCGGTGGCCTCGGGCGGCATCTGGACATCGACCCGGTGGTCTTCCGGGTGGTCACCGTGGTGCTCTGCCTCTCCGGCGGCCTGGGCCTCTTCCTGTACGGCCTGGCCTGGCTGATCGTCCCGACCGAGGCCGGCGCCGACGGCCGCCGCGGCGGGCGCACCGAGCTCCAGCGGGTGCTCACCGGCCGGGTCGACGGCCAGTCGATCGGCGCGGTGCTGCTGACCGTGATCGGCACCGGGGTGTTCTTCTCCTCGATGGGCGACGGCGACCAGCTGTTCCCGCTGCTGCTGCTCGGCGGCCTGGTCTTCCTCGCGGTGCGCTACGACCCGGAGCGCCGCCACGGTGGCCGCCGCCGGGGTCGCGAGCGCCGGCGCGGCGGCCCGTACGACCGTCACTTCCCCGAGGCCGAGGGCCCCGGCTGGGCGCAGGACGAGGCTGCCAAGGCCCGGCACGCCGCCGGCCAGGCCGCCGGAACCGTCCCCGCCGACTCCCCCGTCCCCGGCCCGAGCGGCTACCTCTGGGACCCCCGCCACCCCGAGCGCAACCCGTACGGCGCCGGCGACAGCGGCCCGGGCACCAAGGTGCCGCCGCCCGGCGGCCCGGCGCCGGCCTGGTGGCAGCGCACCGACCTGCCGGTGGGCGACCCGCTGCGCAAGGAGCGCCCGGAGCGCTACCGCGAGCCGGCCGCCGTACGGCACCCCCGGGAGCGCTCCCCGCTCGGCTTCTTCGGCTTCCTGCTGGCGGTCGGCGCGGCCACCGCGGTCTGGTCCGCCTCGGCGGGCCACACCGACGTCACCAAGCTGAGCACCGTGGTGCTGGCCACCGGACTGCTGATGATCGGCCTGACCCTGCTGCTGGCCGCGAAGTTCGGCAAGGCCCGCAAGCTCGCGGTGCTGGGCCTGCTGACCACCCTGGCGCTGGCCTTCGCCGGCCACTCGCCGCACACCGTGCAGGACGCCATCGGCGACCGCTCCTGGACGGTCACCGCGGCCGCCGAACTGAAGGACCGTTACAACCTGGGCGCCGGCAACGTCCGGCTGGACCTCTCCCACCTCGACCCGGCCGGGGACACCCTCGCCACCAAGGTCGACCTCGGCGCCGGCGAGCTGGTCGTCACCGTGCCGGCGGACGTCTCGGTGGACGTCGTGGCCCGGGTCGGCCTGGGCAACGTCACCGTGCCGGGCGACCACAACGACGGCACCGGCCGGCACGTCTACCAGCTCGGCCCGGTGGGCGGTCAGCCGTCCAAGGGCACCCTCGATCTCCAACTCGGCATCGGCATCGGCGACATCAAGGTGGTCCAGCAGTGAGGAAGCACCGGCTCGACCTGTTCTCGCTGATCGCGGGCAGCCTGTTCACCGTGATCGCCGTCAGCTACCTGGTGGCGGCGCTCAACGACGAGACGGTGAACGGCCGGATCGTCGTCCCGGTCACCTTCATCGTGCTGGGCGTCGGCGGCCTGGCCGGCGCGGTCGCCGCGGTGGCCCGGCGCAACCGGCCGGAGCGGCCGGGCCGGACCGAGGAGTAGCGCCCGTACGGTCAGCTCTGCTGCGGGCCCAGGGTCAGCTTGTCGCCGTCCTTGCTGACTCCGTACCGGGGCAGCGGCTTGACCGCCGGCCCGTTGACCACCGCGCCGGTCGCGGCGTCGAACCGGGAGCCGTGGCAGGGGCAGTACAGCTGGCCGTTCTTCGGGGCGTCCACCGCGCAGCCGGAGTGGGTGCACACCGCGGAGAAGGCGCAGTACTGGCCGGACTTGGGCTGCACGATGTAGACGGCGTCCCCGGTGGCCGGGTCCTTGACCTGGGCCGAGCCGCCGACCGGCACGCTCGCCGCGGCGACGGTGGGGGCGGGCGCGGCGGCCGGTGCGGCGGTGCCGGGCGCCGGGGCCGCGGACTGCTTGGCGGCGGCCGACCGGCCCCGGCCGAAGGTGCGGGTGAGCGAGCCGGTCAGCAGTCCGGCGCCGCCGATGGCGACCGCCGCGATCCCGCCGTCCATCAGCGCCCGGCGCCTGACGTGCTCCTCGGTCAGCCCCCGTTCACGGTCCCGCCCGGCCCGGCGGGCCAGGTAGCCGTCCACCGACAGGTACGGCGTGCCGGCCAGCAGCAGCGGGGTCCAGGCCATCAGGTAGCCGAGGTCGTTGCCGAGGTAGTACGGCGAGACGTTCCAGCTGACGGTCAGCCACAGGCTCAGGTTGATCAGCGCGCCACCGAGGGCCGCGACCCGGCCCCAGAGGCCGAGCAGGGTGCCCAGGCCGACGGCCAGCTCGCCGAAGGCGACGGCCAGCGCGAACAGGGTGGGCATGTCCAGGGCGGGGCCGAGCAGGAAGGCGATCGGGCTGCCGCCGGCCTTGGCGGCCTGGGTCTGCGAGACGAAGGAGGCCGGGTCACCCGCGCCGGCCAGGAAGTGCGCGTCGGAGAGCTTGTCCAGGGCGGCGTAGACGAAGGTGACGCCGAGGAACAGCCGCAGCGGCAGCAGCGCGTACCCGGACGCCGAGGCCCGCCGCTGCGCCGCCCGGTCGGACGCTCCTCCGTCGACCGCCTCGGAGTTGCTGACCTCCGGCATCCGTCTCACCTTCCCTCTCGGCCTGCCACTTCCTGACAGGTCCGGTCCGCATTCTGCCTGCTCCTGCACGCTTTCGGTGGGACGTGTCGGGGCCGGGGCCGCGAACGGCCGCGCCGTCGTTCCCTCCAGTACGGGAACGACGGCGCGACTGTTCAGGCTTCGCGGGGAGTGCTCACTCCCACTCGATGGTGCCCGGCGGCTTGCTGGTGACGTCGACGACGACGCGGTTGACGTCGCGGACCTCGTTGGTGATCCGGGTGGAGATCTTCGCCAGCACGTCGTACGGCAGGCGGGACCAGTCGGCGGTCATGGCGTCCTCGGACGAGACCGGGCGCAGCACGATCGGGTGACCGTAGGTGCGGCCGTCGCCCTGCACGCCCACGCTGCGCACATCGGCGAGCAGCACGACCGGGCACTGCCAGATCTCGCGGTCCAGACCGGCCGCGGTGAGCTCCTCGCGGGCGATCGCGTCGGCGTCGCGGAGCAGGTCCAGGCGCTCCTCGGTGACCTCGCCGACGATCCGGATGCCCAGGCCGGGGCCCGGGAACGGCTGGCGCTGGACGATCTCCTCCGGCAGGCCCAGCTCCTGGCCGACCATCCGGACCTCGTCCTTGAACAGCTTGCGCAGCGGCTCGACCAGCTGGAACTGCAGGTCCTCGGGCAGGCCGCCGACGTTGTGGTGGGACTTGATGTTGGCGGTGCCGGTGCCGCCGCCGGACTCCACCACGTCCGGGTACAGGGTGCCCTGGACCAGGAAGTCGACCGACTCGCCGTGGGCGCCGGCCTCGGCGACGATCTCGGCCTGGGCCTGCTCGAAGACCCGGATGAACTCGCGGCCGATGATCTTGCGCTTCTCCTCGGGGTCGGTGACCCCCTTCAGCGCGTTCAGGAAGCGCTCGGAGGCGTCGACGACCTTCAGCTGGACGCCGGTGGCGGCCACGAAGTCCTTCTCGACCTGCTCGGTCTCGCCCTTGCGCATCAGACCGTGGTCGACGTAGACGCAGGTCAGCCGGTCACCGATGGCCTTGTTGACCAGGGCCGCGGCGACCGCGGAGTCCACGCCGCCGGACAGGCCGCAGATCGCGCGCTTGTCGCCGACCTGCTCGCGGATCAGGGCGATCTGCTCCTCGACCACGCTGCCGGTGGTCCAGGTCGGGGCGATGCCGGCGCCGCGGTAGAGGAAGTGCTCCAGGATCTGCTGGCCGTGGTCGGAGTGCAGCACCTCGGGGTGGTACTGGACGCCGTACAGCCGGGCCTCGTCGTTCTCGAAGGCCGCGACCGGGACCAGCTCGGTGGAGGCGGTGACGGTGAAGCCCTCCGGAGCGGCGGAACAGGCGTCGCCGTGCGACATCCACACCGAGTGCTGCGCCGGGACGCCCTCGAACAGGGTGGAGCCGGTGCGGGACACGGTCAGCGGGGTGCGGCCGTACTCGCGGGCGCCGTTGTTGTCGACGGTGCCGCCCAGCGTCTTGGCCATCAGCTGGAAGCCGTAGCACATGCCGAAGACCGGGACACCGGCCTCGAAGATCGCGCGGTCGAGCTGGGGCGCGCCCTCTTCGTAGACCGACGACGGACCGCCGGAGAGGATGATCGCCTTGGGGTTCTTGGCGAGCATCTCGGCGACCGGCATGCTGCTCGGCACGATCTCGCTGTAGACCCGCGCCTCACGCACCCGACGGGCGATGAGCTGGGCGTACTGGGCGCCGAAGTCGACCACCAGGACGGTGTCGTTGTCCGGCGCGGACTGGACGGGAATTGCAGAGGACACAGACGGCCTTCCGGCAGCGGTATCGAGGTGCCACGCGCAGCCGCGTCCCGGCGGGGGCTGCGACGGCGGCGACGGGTGTGGGGTGTCTGGACACCGATTCTACCGGGCTGTCCGGTTTCACTCGTCTGCACGTCCAAAGGACCGTGACCGGTCGGGGCCGCGGTTCGTTGCTTCTGACGACCGGACGGCCGCGCCGCGTCCGCCAGACGCGCCGCCGCCGCCCCCGACCGGGGGCACTGCCGTACGGACTGCAGGACCACGCGTGGAGCTTCACCCCAGTCCACCGGCGCATGTGGCGCCGCCGCCCCGGCCCGCCGGGAGCGCGGCGCCGTGGGACCGTGCGCGGGTGCCGCGGCCGGCCAGCAGGGGACAGCGACCCCGGCCGCGACTGGGCCGAGAGGTGGGACGGCCGGCTCCCCGGGGACGCCCGGGGAGCCGGCCGTCGCACCGCGCTTCGACCCACCTTCCGACCCGTCCCTTCGACCGCGCCTTCGACCGCCCCTTCGATCCGGGGCACGCCCCGGGCGCACTTCTCCGCACCGTCCCGCGCCGCTACGCGCGTCCCCGTGCGCCGCAACCCGCCAGACCACTACGCACCGTGATCATTCGACGCAACACCGTCCGCAAATGAGCTGTGCCGAACGTGCCGAACCGGTTGCAGAGAAACCCCTCCGTCCACCACGATGCTCGGTGTGAACGGTTCCCCCGGCGGCCGGCAGGCGCGTCGCGGGGTCCTGGATGGATGTCTCCGCAGTCGTCGTACCGAAAGTCGACAGCGATTTCACTTCACGCTCCGTGAGCAGGGGCCCGGCGCAGACCTGCCCGCCGACCCGCCGCCGCACGGAAGCGCGCCCCGCTCCACCGGCCACCCACGCCGGCGCCGAAGGGGCACGATTCGAGCCAACCGACACGACGGCGCTCCTCCCCCGGCGCCGTCACCTCCAGCACCCGGCGCAGCCCTGACGCCGAGTGCTGTGCGGCAAAGGGCCCCGTTCCCCCGCGGGGCCCTTTGCCCTTCCCGTCCGGTTCCGAAGGGCGCGGGCCCGGAGGCCCTACGGGTGGTCGCGCCAGACGGTCGGGTCGACCGGCTCCTCCGGCCGCCCCGCCGGGTCCGCGGGCAGCGGCGTCCCAGCGGCCCGGGTCGGCGGCGCCTCGTGTGAACCGAGCACCTCGCTCACCCCGGCCACCGGCGCCGCGTCGGCCACCGGCGGCGCCGCCGGGTACGGCGCCCCGGGCGGCGGGGTCTGCGCGGGCACCCCGGGCGGCCCGGCGTCCTGCGGCGGCACCCCGTACCCCGGCGTCCCGTACCCCGCAGCCCCGTAGCCCGGCGTCCCGTAGCCCGGCACGCCCTGCCCGGGGACGCCCTGCCCGGGCAGGCCCGGCACCCCGTACCCCGGAGCCGGCGGGTACGGCACCGTCGCGCCCCGGCCGCCGAGCGCCGCCAGCATCGCGGGCACCAGCAGCGCCCCGACCGCCGCCCAGACAACCGCGGCCACCAGCACGCTGAGGAACACCAGGCCCGCCGAGGTGTCCTGGGTGGTGACCGTCCGGTTCGAGCCGCCCCAGCTGCCGGAGTCCGGCGCCAGGAAGGACATCGCGGAGCTGCTCAGTCCGCCGGACGCCGCCGTCAGCCCGGTCAGCAGCGCGGCGTACACCACCGCCAGCCGGAGCCGGTCGGGCCCGTCCAGCCGCCGCCGGTAGGCGGTCCAGCCGAGCAGGCCCGCCGCGGCGATCGCCAGCAGGCCGGCCCAGCGCCAGTCGGCGGTCTGGTCGTGCAGGTCGAAGAAGGAGAACTCGCTCCGGTCACCGCGGTTCGGGCTCCAACCGGGAACGTCCCCGCCCAGGTCGCGGCCCGCCCGGAAGGTCGCGCCCGAGCCCACGCCCAGCAGCACCAGTCCCAGGTTGGGCAGGAAGGCCAGCGAGAGCGCCGTCTGCCAGCCCTGGTCGCTCTCGGCCGCGACCAGCACGAAGGCCGTCACCGAGGCCAGGCCCACGGTCAGCGCCAGCGCCTGGCCTGCGGTCAGCGCCGCCACCGCCCAGCCGCGGACCGAGCGGCTGCGCCAGGCGGCCCAGCGCAGCGCGTCGGTGCCGTGGACGGCGAACGCCAGCAGCCCGCCGAGCAGGACGGTCCAGCCGACCGCCCACAGCCAGCCGGAGTCCGTGCTGAAGGTCGGCTTCCCGAGGCTCAGGCCGGAGCCGTAGTAGTCGGACTCGCCGTCGGAGCCCTGCGGGTTCCAGCTGGTGCCGGCGACCAGCCCGAGCACCACGGTGACCAGGCCGAGCACCACCGCCGTGCGCAGCGCCTCGCCGGCCGCCTGGGCCCGGGTCAGCTGGGATCCGTCGGCCCTGCGCCGGCGCAGCCCGGCCCGCAGGCCGAGCCAGAGCGCGACGCCCCAAAGGACGGTGACCGTCATCGGCACCAGCCAGAAGGTGACGTCCACGCCCTCCGAGCGGCTCCTGCTGATCGGGCTCTGGTAGCCGAGCCGGAACGGCGCGCCGAGCGCGTTCAGCGCCATCGCCAGGGTGGAGAGGAAGCGGTCGCCGAAGTCGGGCGTGGGGAAGGCCCGGTCGTAGGTGTAGTCGCTGGGGATCGCCGCGAACAGCGCCGCCAGCAGCAGCACCGCGGTCGGGGCGAGGGCCGCCCGCAGCGCGGGGCGCCAGTCGGGGCCGGCCAGCAGCCGCCGGGCGGCCGAGGACGGCTGGTACGGCCGGCCGGCGCCCCAACTGCCCACCGCGGGCGGACCGCCGACCGGCGGGTACCCGGGCGGCGGGTAGCCGACGCCGGGCGGCGGCGGGTAGGGCCCGGTCGGCGGGACGGGCGGCGGCGGGTGGTACCCGGGCGGCACGGGCGCGGCGGGCGGCGCGACGGCCGGGGGCGGGGGCGGGGGCGGGGGCGGCGGGGGTGTCGGCGGCCGTCCGCACGAGCCGCAGACGGACGCCCCCTCCACCGAAGTCGCCCCGCACGATGCGCAGTTGGCCATGAAACGCATTCCCCCCGCTCGACGAGTGCCTGGTCCCCCAGGGAGCCCGTTTATCCCATCGGATCCGAACGGATGTCAACCGCGATACGGGCCGGGCCGGTTGGCCGTTCGAGCCGGGTCAGTCGCGCTTCTTCGGGACCTCCGGGACGGGCAGCAGCGGCAGTCGCAGCGCGCCGAACGCGCCCTCCGGCACGGCCGGGCGCACCGGCGCGACCGCGCCGACCCGGTGGTACTCCCCGCCCTGCTCCGGGCGGCGGTCCGGCTCGCCCTTGTTGGGCCACATCGACATCGCGCGCTCGGCCTGCGCGGTGATGGTGAGCGAGGGGTTGACGCCGAGGTTGGCGGAGACGGCCGCGCCGTCCACCACGCTGATCCCGGGGTGGCCGTAGAGCCGGTGGTACGGGTCGACCACGCCGGTCTCGGGGGCGTCGCCGATCGGGCAGCCGCCGAGGAAGTGCGCCGTCATCGGGATGTCGAAGATCTCGCCGACGGTGCTGCCGGGGAAGCCGTTGATCTCGTCGGCCAGTGCCTGGGCGCCCTGCTCGGCGGCCGGGATCCAGGTCGGGTTGGGCTCGCCGTGGCCCTGGCCGGAGGTGAGCCGGGGCTTTCCGAGCGGGCCCTTCTTGAGCGAGACGGTGATCGAGTTGTCCAACGACTGCATCACCAGGCCGATGATCGTCTTCTCGGACCAGCCGCGCTGGTTCATCGAGCGGCCGAAGGTCACCGGGTGGAGCACCGAGTTGCCCAGGTAGCGCAGCCAGCGCGGGCCCTTCCCACCGCCCTTGACCTGGGCGATCGACAGCGCGCCCATCGCGTTGGAGCCCTTGCCGTAGCGGACCGGCTCGATGTGGGTGTTCGCGTCCGGGTGGATCGACGAGGTGATCGCGACGCCCTTGGTGAAGTCCGCCTTGGCACCGTAGCGCCGGTCGGTGGTCTGCGCGCCCACCAGCGCCTCGGAGTTGGTGCGGGTCAGCTCTCCGAGCCGCGCGGAGATCCGGGGCAGGTGCCCGGCGTCGCGCATCCGGTGCAGCAGCGACTGGGTGCCGTAGGTGCCGGCCGCGACCACCACCCGGGCGGCGGTGATGGTCCGGGCGCCGGCCTTGACCCGGTCGGTCCTCGACCGGGAGTCGGTGCGCCGCACGTCCACCGCGAAACCTTCGCCGTGCTCCCGGATCCGGGCCACGGTGGTGAGCGGGTGGATCTCCGCGCCACCCCGCTCGGCCAGGTACAGGTAGTTCTCGGTGAGCATGTTCTTGGCGCCGTGCCGGCAGCCGGTCATGCACTCGCCGCACTCCACGCAGGCCTTGCGGGCCGGACCGGCGCCGCCGAAGTACGGATCGGCGACCTCCTCGCCGGGCGCGGCCTTGGCGGCGCCGTCGGTGTCCTTGCCGTCCCCGAAGAAGACCCCGACCGGCGCCATGTGGAAGGTGTCCCCGACGCCCATCCGCTCGGCCGCCGCCTTGAGGTGGACGTCGGACGGCGTGACGGTCGGGTTCAGCCGGACCCCGAGCATCCGCTGCGCCTGGTCGTAGAACGGCGCCAACTCCGCCTGCCAGTCGGTGATGTGGCGCCACTGGCGGTCCTCGAAGAAGGCCTTCGGCGGCACGTACAGGGTGTTGGCGTAGTTCAGCGAGCCGCCGCCGACCCCGGCGCCGGCCAGGATCAGCACATTGGCCAGCAGGTGGATCCGCTGGATGCCGTACAGCCCGAGCCGCGGCGCCCACAGGTAGTTCGACAGGTCCCAGGAGTTGCGGGGCAGTTCGTCCCGCTCGAAGCGCCGCCCGGCCTCCAGGACGGCGACCCGGTAACCCTTCTCGGTCAGCCGCAGCGCCGCGACCGAACCGCCGAAGCCGGAGCCGACCACGACCACGTCGTAGTCGAACTCCGCCGCACCGCCGGACTCCACCATCTGCCACTGCTCCTAGGAAATGAAAAGGGGCCCAAAAGGGGTTGAAAGAGCTGGTCGACCCCGCCGGTCGGGCGGGCGGTTCGGCGCTACTTGAAGCGCAGGGCCTTGAGCGCCCGCAGCCCGCCGGTCATCACGGCGGCGAACTGCTTGTCGTCCAGCCCGAACGACGGGGCGATCGGCATCAACCGCTGGGTCGCGATGGTCTGCGCCTCGGTGAAGCGCAGGATGCCCTCGGCGCCGTGCCGCCGGCCCAGCCCCGAGTCGCCCATGCCGCCCATCGGCGCGGCGACCGAGCCGTACGCGGCCGCGTAGGCCTCGTTGACGTTGACCGTGCCGGTGCGCAGCCGGGCCGCGACCGCCCGGCCGCGCCGCGGGTTCCTGGTCCAGACGCTGGAGTTCAGGCCGTACGGCGTGGAGTTGGCGGCGGCCACCGCCTCGTCCTCGGTGTCGAAGCGGTAGACCGAGACGACCGGGCCGAAGGTCTCCTCGGCGCAGACCGCCATCTCCGGGGTCACCCCGTCCAGGACGGTCGGCTCGTAGAAGTACGGGCCGAGGTCGGGCCGGGCCCGTCCGCCGGTGAGCACGGTGGCGCCGGACTTGACCGCCTCCGCCACGTGCCGGGTGGTGGTGTCCAGCTGCCGGGCGGAGACCAGCGAGCCCATGTCGGCGCCGTAGGCCAGGCCGCCGCCCAGGCGCAGCGCCCGGGTGCGGGCGACGAAGAGCTCCAGGAAGCGGTCGGCCACCGAGCGGTGCACCAGCAGCCGCTCGATCGAGATGCACAGCTGGCCGGCCGTGGAGAAGCAGGCCCGGACGGCACCGGCGGCGGCGGCCTCCAGGTCGGCGTCGGAGAGCACCAGCATGGCGTTCTTGCCGCCGAGTTCGAGCGAGGCGCCGACCAGCCGGGCGGCGGCCCGCTGGGCGACCTCGCGGCCGGTGCGGGTGGAGCCGGTGAAGGAGACGTAGTCGGCGTGCTCCACCACGGCGGGGCCGATCACCGGGCCGTCGCCGATCACGACCTGCCACAGGTCGGCCGGCAGCCCGGCCTCGATCAGCAGCTCACGGGCCCACAGCCCGGTCAGCGCGGTCTGGGTGTCGGGCTTGTTGACCACCGCGTTGCCGGCCACGAAGGCGGGCAGCAGGTCACCGATGCACAGCTCCAGCGGGTAGTTCCACGGCGAGATGTGGCCGATCACGCCCTTGGGGCGGCGGGCCTCCACGGTGTGGGTGAGCACCGGCAGCGCACCACCGCGGCGCCGGTCCTTCAGGTAGCCGTGCGCGGCGCGCCCGTAGTGCCGGGCGGCCATGGCGACGGCCAGCACCTCCTCGAAGGCGTGCAGCCGGGCCTTGCCGGTCTCGGCCTGGACCAGGTCCAGCACCTCGTCCTGCCGCTTGAGCAGCAGGTCGTGGAAGCGCAGCAGCACGGCGGCCCGGCGGCGCACCGGCAGCGCGGCCCAGGCGGCCTGGGCGCGGCGGGCCAGCTGGAACGCGACCTCGACGTCGGCCGGGGTGGACTGCGGCAGGCCGGCCAGCCGCTCACCGGTCAGCGGGGCGACGGTCTCCACCACGCTGGGCTCGCCGGTGGCGGTGACCCCGGCGGCCAGCCGCTCGACCAGGGAGCGCGGGACGGCGGTCGCTACGGTCCGGCCGCCGCCGGGGGCGGCCGGGTTGCCGTCCGCGGGGGCGGCGTCGGGGTGTTCGGTGGCCACTGCGTCTGCTGTGAGGTCCGACATACGGCGCAGCCTAGGCCTTTGGCGGCCGGTCCGGTACCCGTCGGTAACAAGAATCTGTCGCAGTCGGGCGAAAGCGGGGCGCTCCGCCCGTACGGCCCGGACCGCTCAGCGGTCGGGGGTGAAGTGGTTGAGCACCGTGGTGAACCGCTGCTCGGCCTGCTGCCATTCGTCGCCCTTGTCCGGGCTGGACGCGTAGATCGCGTAGGCGGTGCCGTCGTCGTCGATGAACTCGGTCTCGATCGCCCGGCGGCGGCCGCCCTCCTTGGCCGCGTAGCTGAACTCCCAGGTGGCCGCCTCGTGGCCGTTCACCACGGCGCCGGCCATCCGGTGCTGCTTGTAGTCCTTCAGCGACTTGGAGACGTTGACCTCCATCTGCCGCATGTGGTCCAGCGGTTTGACCGACTGGCCGACGGTGACCGCGAACTGCAGGTAGTGCACCCGGTTGTCGGGACTGTAGAAGATCTGGTTGGCGTCCGGCGCGGTGCTGCGCTGCCAGGTCGGGCTGCCGGTCGGCAGCGGGAAGCGGAAGCCGGCCGGGTCGTCGACCCAGCGGTAGCCGGGCGGCGCGGACGCTCCCGGGGTGGGGGTGCCGGTCGGATCCGTTTCGGTGGGCTCGGGCGTGTCCGGCTGCCCGGTGGGCGCCGGGTCCGCGCCGGGGGAGCCGGACAGGTGCCGGGTGGCGAGGAAGGTCGCCGCGGCCGCCAGCACGCCGACCGCCACGGCGATGGCGACCAGCTTCATCCGGTTGCGGCGTTTGGCCGGACCGCGCGCGGGCGCGCTGGAGTGCGCGACCGGCGCACCGGTGGGAGCGTGCGCCTGTCCGGCGGCGGCCACGCCCCCGGCGGTGTCCCCGATGACCGCACCGAAAGCACCGACCGGACCGCCGACACCGACCGCACCGACCGGAACCACCGGCACGACCGGAACGGGCTGGGCGGACGGCACGGCCGCCACCGCGGTCGGGGCGGTCCCGGCCGGACGCGGATCCGTCGGATCCTCCGCGCCCGCCGCGCCGTCCGAACCGTCCGTCGTCACCGCGACGGTCCCGTCCTGCCCCGCGCTGCGGTCCACCACCGGCACCGACTGGGTGGGCGTGCGCACCGGCGCGGCCGGTTCCCCGAGGGTCTTCAGCCCCATGGTGTGCCCGGACTGCACCTCGGCCAGCATCCGGGCCGCCTCGTCCGCGCTCGGCCGGTCGGCCGGGTCCTTGGCCATCAGTGCGGCCAGCACCGGCCCCAGCGGGCCGGCCCGGCGCGACTCCGGCAGCGGCTCGTCGACCACCGCGGCCAGCGTGGTGATCGGCGAGTCCCGGCGGAACGGCGACTGGCCCTCGACGGCCGCGTACAGCGTCGCCCCGAGGCCCCACAGGTCGGAGGCCGGCCCGGGCCGCTGGCCCTGGGCGCGCTCGGGTGCCAGGTAGTCCGGCGAGCCGACCAGGTCGCCGGGCCTGGTCAGCTCGGTCGAGCCCTCGTACTTCGCGATGCCGAAGTCCAGCAGCACCACCCGCCCGGTGCCGCGCTCCAGCAGCACGTTGGCCGGCTTGACGTCCCGGTGCAGCACGCCGAGCTGGTGGCCGCGGTGCAGCGCGGCGAGCACCTGGCTGCCGACCTCGGCGGCGGCGCGCGGCGGCAGGGTGCCGTCCTGGCTGATCACGTCGGCCAGCGAGCGGCCGTCGACCAGCTCCATCACGATCCAGGGCCGGCCGTCCTGCTCCAGCACGTCGTGCACGGTGATCACACCGGGGTGCTTGATCCGGGCGGCGGCGCTGGCCTCCCGCTTCATCCGGGTGTGCAGGATCTGCAGGTCCTCCTCCGGCAGGTGGTTGACGGTCAGCTCCTTGACCGCGACCTCGCGGTCCAGCATTCGGTCCCAGGCCCGCCAGACCGTACCCATCCCGCCCCGGCCGAGTCGCTCACCGAGCTCGTACCGCCCGGCCAGCAGCCGCTCCGCTTCGGCCGCCTCCGGCCGGTCCTGCGAGCCCATCGGCGACCGCTCCCCCTCTCGATTCCATCTGCCGCCGTCGCGGCGGAAAGCCCGCCGCAGACCGCTGTTCGAACAAATCCCACGGACACATTAGGCGCACCCTGCCACGCCCGGTAATCTCGCCCACCCGCCGGACCGGCGCAGCGGCGGCCGCCAGGGCCGTCAGCCTGCGAACAGCACCACGGCGACCACTCCCAGCACCAGCAGCACGAGCACGCCCCCGACCAGCAGCGGCCCCAGCAGGGCCGGGGGTATCCGGGGCGCCCTCCCCCCGCCGGCCCGCGCCGGCCCGCCCTCCGGCGCGACCTCCGCCGACCGGTCGCCCCGCCCGCGCCGCCGCAGCCGCAGGGGCACCAGCGGCGCCTCCGGCTTCAGCTCCAGCTCCCGCGCCGCCCGCTCCTCGTCGGCCGGCTCCGGGGCGCCCGCCAGCAGCGCCGCCAGCTCCGCCCGCACCGCCTCCGCGGTGGGCCGCAGCCCGGGGTCCGGCTGCACCAGCCGTTCGACCAGCGGCGCTACCGGCCCGCAGACCACCGAGGGCTCGCGCCGCCCGTCGCGTACGGCCGTCACCAGCTCCGGCACGCCGTGCTCCGGGAACGGCGCGCGACCGGTGACCATCCGCTGCAGCAGCACCCCGAGCGCCCAGCAGTCCCCGGCGGGGCCGCCGTCCAGCGGCCAGCGCTCGGCGACCGGGCCGACCAGGGTGGCCCGCACCTCGTACCGGCGCCGCCCGCCCGGTCCGCCGAGATCCTCCGCCAGCCCCTCCTGCGCGACCCCGTCGAGCAGCCCGCCGAGCATCGCCGCGCCGTCCTCGCAGACCAGCACCGACTCGGCGGTCACATTGCCGTGGGAGAGCCCGGCCTCGTGCAGCGCCCGCAGCGCCCCGGCCAGGTCCGCCGCCAACTCGGCGGCCCGGTACGGCGGGAGCGGCCCGGCGGCGAGCAGCTCGGCCAGCGTCCAGCCGGCCGGCCGCTCCTCCACCGTCCACAGCAGCTCGCCCTCGACGAAGGCCCCGACCCCGCGCAGCAGCCGCGGGTGCCAGGACGGCGCGGCCGAGCCGACCGTCGCGACCCGCCGCACCAGCCGGTCCCCGTGCCCGGGGTTGGGCTCGTCCGGGTCCTGACCCCCGGTCAGTAGCGCGGGCAACTCCACGGCGCGCAGCAGGACCGTTTCACCGGTCCGCTCGTCCACCGCGGAGGCGCGCAGCAGTTCGGGACGGTCCGTCAGCCGGTACCGCCCCGCCAACAACTGGCCCGGGCTGCCTCGCATGCCAGTTCCTCTCGCTCACCGAGCAGCCTACTGAGCGGCTCCTTTACGCTCGGCCCCATGGACTGGACCGATCTGATCGACACCGCCTTCAGGGTGGCGGGCAACAGCAACCAAGCCAAGCAGGCCGAGGCCGTCCGCTCGGTGGAAGCGGCCGTCATCGATGGCGAGCAGCCCGTCGCCTCCACGGCCGGGCGCCATCCCGACCACTTCCGCAGAGGGGTGATCGTGCTCACCACCCACCGGCTGCTCTTCCTGAAGGACGGGAAGCCCCCGGTACCGGTTCCGCTCACCGCCGTCACCGACGCCACCGTGGCCCGCACCAAACTCAACGGCGACGTCCTGACCGTCGTCGCCCTGACCGGCTCCCACCGCTTCGAGGACGTGGCCGAGGCCGACGTCTTCGCCGAACGGATCCGCGAGGCCGCCCGGGCCGCCCGCACCACCCGGCCGCCGACCCCGGCCGACACCACCGGCCCCGACACCACCCCCGCCGACGCCACGTCCGGCGGGCAACTCCTCGACCAGCTTGAGCGCTTGGCCGCCCTGCGGGCCTCCGGCGCGCTCACCGAGGACGAATTCGCCCGAGCCAAGCAGCGCCTGCTCGGCTGACACCCGCCCCACGGCCCCGTCCTACCGCGCCGTTCTACGGCCCTGTCCTACGGCGCCGGCTGGAAACTGTTGAACACGACGTCCCGGACCGGGGCCTGCGCGGCCCACTGCGCGTCCGGGACGATCCAGTAGATCGAGTAGCCGTACTTGGCCGGGCTCCCGGTCACGAAGCCCCGGTTGAGCGAGTGGGTCTTGGGCGTGCCGTTGGTCCACTCCCAGTCCGCCGCGTTGGTCCACTGCCGGTAGGTGATCGCCGCCAGGTTCAGCCGCTGGTAGTTGGTCACCTGGCCGCGCACGTTGGGCTCGGACTCCTGCCAGTCGGCGAGGGCGCTGGCACCGGGCGAGGTGGTCCACTCGATCCGCAGCTGGCTGCCGTCGGCGGAGTTCTTGAAGATCCGCCGGTTGGCGTCCGACCCGGCCGGCTGCAGCCAGTCAGGCAGGACGACCGAGAAGCCGCTCGGGTCCTGGTACGCGTGGAACCCGGCCGGTACCGGACCACCGGGCGCGGCCGGCGGCGTGGTCTGCGCCGCAGCCGGGTCGGAGGCCGGCGGCTGGGCCGCCGTGCTGGTGGCCGGCGGCGGTGCGGCGGCCGAGGACTCCGCCGGGGACCCGGCCGCGGCCGACGGCTCCGCCTGCGTCCCGGTCGGAGCCGGCTCGGTGGCCGGCGGCCGGCTCGGCGCGGTCCCGGTGGTCGCCGCGACCGGCGCGGTGGCGCCCGCGCTGTGCGTGCCCTCCCCCTTCGCGCCGCCGTCCCCGCTGCCGACGGCCTGGACGACGGCGACGATCCCGGCGATCAGCAGCAGCACGACCACCACGGTCGCGATGGCCAGCCGCCGCCGGCCCTTGCGCGGATCGGCCCCGGCCGCCTGGGTCGCGCCCATCGTCCACTCACTGGTCACCGGCCGGATCGGCTCGGTCGCCGGCACGGGATCCGCAGGCGCCACGGCAGCGGGCTCCGCCGCGGGCTTCTCGTCCCGGGCCCGGCTCCCCACCCGGACCGTCCCCAGCAGCCCGCCCACGGTCCGCTTCGGAGTCTCCTTGGCCTTCTCGGCCTCCTTGGACCCCTCGGTCCCCGTGGCCTCCTCGGCCGCCTTGGCCGCCGCCGCTCCCCCGGCCCCCTCGGCCTTGCCGTCCGCCACCGCCACCGACTCGACCGGCATCGCGTGCTCGGTCGTCGACTCGGACTTCGCGGTCGCCTCCGCGACCACCCGCTTGAGCATCGACCGGGTCTGCGAGGCGTCCAGCCGCTTCGCCGGGTCCTTCTCCAGCAGCCCCTCGATGACGGGCAGCAGCGGCCCGGCGTTCGCGGGCGCGGTCAGGTCCTCGGTCATCACCGCGGTCAGGGTGGCCAGCGCCGAGCCGCGGTCGTACGGGGGCCGCCCCTCGACCATGGCGTACAACGTGCCGCCCAGCGACCACAGGTCGGCCGGCGGCCCGGGCTTCTGCCCGCGCGCCCGCTCCGGGGATATGTACGAGGGCGCGCCGACCAGCATCCCGGTGGAGGTGACCGAGGCGTCGCCCTCAACACTGGCGATGCCGAAGTCGGTGAGCACGACCCGGCCGTCGTCGCCGATCAGCACGTTGGACGGCTTGACGTCCCGGTGCAGGATGCCCAGCGCGTGCGCCGCGCTCAGCACGCCCAGCACGTCCAGCGCGATCTCCGCCGCCCGGGCGGGCGCCAGCGGCCCGTCCTCCCGGACGACGTCGGCCAGCGAGCGGGACTCGACCAGCTCCATGACGATCCACGGTCGGTCGTCCTCGTCGACCACGTCGAAGACGGTCACCGCCGAGTTGTGGCGGATCCGCGCGGTCGCCTTCGCCTCGCGCAGCGTCCGGACGATCAGCCGGTGCTTCTCCTCCTCCTCGACGCTGGCGTTCATCCGCAGTTCCTTGACCGCGACGGTCCGGCCCAGCATCTCGTCCTCGGCGCGCCAGACGGTGCCCATGCCACCGCGTCCGAGCACGCCGTTCAGCCGGTAGCGGCCGGCCAGGAGGCGGCCGGTGGAACCCTGCGCCTGGGTCATTCGGAACGTTCCCCCATGTGCTGCTGGCGGTCGTGGTGACGGCGCGTCGGCCCGGCCAGGGCCCGAACGCCCAAGCCTCCATCATCCCCTGTCCGGAGGGGCGACGACCACCCACCCCCCGTTCCAACCCGGGACGAACCGGAACGGGTGCGACGCTCTGTGCCCGATCTGTGATCGAAAACTCGCCAAGATCTGCCCGAAGCGCTGCTACCGTTCGGCAGCTCATCGTCTTTTCCGGGGGGACTCGACGCCCATGACCGCACCCACACCGGGCGCTGACGCCCCGTCGCCCCGCCCGCACACCGCTCAGCACTATTCGGTCGCACCCGTCCTGGACACCCCGGACGGGTACGTCGCCCCCGGAATGCCCGGCGTCCCCGTCACCGGCTACCAGCCCAGCGCCCCCACCACCGCCCGGAACGCCCCCCGCCGCCGCACCGCCCTCGCGATCGCCCTGGCCCTCCTCGCCGCCCTCCTGAGCGGCCTCGCCTACGGCTGCGCCCCGCTGCGCGCCGCCGACTCCCTCGGCTGGCTCACCATCGCCCAGGCCGGCCTGGTCGCCCTCCCCCTGGGCCGCCTCGGTGGCCGGAACCGCCTGCTCCCCCCGCTCGGCGCCCTCCTCGCCGCCGGCGCCCTCCTCACCGGCCAGCTCACCGAGCACCTCCGCCTGCTCCGGGCCGAGGACCCCGCCCCCCACGACCTCCTCACCGGCACCCTCACCACCTGGCGCGCCGACCTGCGCCCGCTCGACCTGGCCTTCTACGCCATCGCCCTGATCGGCGGCTTCCTCCTCACCCGCCGCGCCGCCGACCGCGGCTGACCGCGAACGCCCCCGGAAAACCCGGAGGCCCCCACCGGCAGAGCCGGCAGGGGCCTTCGTCAGCGCACCGCTCAGTGGTGGTCCAGCGCCGGGTTCACCGTGACCTCGACCCGCTGGAACTCCTTCAGCTCCGTGTACCCGGTGGTGGCCATCGCCCGGCGCAGCGCGCCGAAGAGGTTCATGGTCCCGTCCGGCGTGTGCGAGGGGCCGGTCAGGATCTCCTCGGTGGTGCCGACGGTCCCGAGGTCCATCCGCTTGCCGCGCGGCAGCTCCTCGTGGACGGCCTCCATGCCCCAGTGGAACCCCTTGCCCGGCGCGTCCGTCGCCCGGGCCAGCGCCGCACCGATCATCACGGCGTCGGCGCCGCAGGCCACGGCCTTCGGGATGTCGCCGCTGTAGCCGACGCCACCGTCCGCGATCACGTGCACGTAGCGGCCGCCGGACTCGTCCATGTAGTCACGGCGGGCCGCCGCGACGTCCGCCACCGCGGTCGCCATCGGCACCTGGATGCCGAGCACGTTGCGGGTGGTGTGGGCGGCGCCCCCGCCGAACCCGACGAGCACGCCGGCGGCGCCGGTCCGCATCAGGTGCAGCGCGGCGGTGTAGGTGGCGCAGCCGCCGACGATCACCGGAACGTCCAGCTCGTAGATGAACTGCTTGAGGTTGAGCGGCTCGGCGGCGCCGGAGACGTGCTCGGCCGAGACGGTGGTGCCGCGGATGACGAAGACGTCGACCCCGGCGTCCACGACGGCCTTGGAGAACTCGGCGGTGCGCTGCGGCGAGAGCGCGGCGGCGGTGACCACGCCGGAGTCACGGACCTCCTGGATCCGCTGCTTGATCAGCTCGGCACGGATCGGCGCGGAGTAGATCTCCTGCAGCCGGTGGGTCGCGGTGGAGGCGTCGGTGATCGAGGCGATCTCGTCCAGCAGCGGCTGCGGGTCCTCGTAGCGGGTCCAGAGGCCTTCGAGGTTCAGCACGCCCAGACCGCCCAGACGGCCGATCTTGATGGCCTGCTCCGGCGAGACCACACTGTCCATCGGGGCGGCCAGGAACGGCAGCTCGAAGCGGTAGGCGTCGATCTGCCAGGCGATCGAGACCTCCTTCGGGTCACGCGTACGGCGACTGGGGACGACGGCGATGTCGTCGAAGGCATACGCCCGGCGGCCGCGCTTGCCTCGCCCGATCTCGATCTCAGTCACTTCGAGCCCTTCTGGTTTGTTGCTCATACCCGCCGGGTCACCCCGGCCGCCCCCAGTATCCCGTACTGCCGATGACTCGCGCGCTCGCCTCCGGTGCGCTCCGACCCGCTGCCGACGGTCGGCGCGCCCCTTCGGCGCGCCCCGGGCCGCCCCGACGACCCACGCCCCGGAACCGGCCGAGGGGCCCGCCGCTGCGGTGCAGCGACGGGCCCCTCGGACGATCAGGCCGATCAGAACGCTCAGCGGGTCGAGTAGTTCGGCGCCTCGACGGTCATCTGGATGTCGTGCGGGTGGCTCTCCTTGAGCCCCGCCGAGGTGATCCGGACGAACCGCCCCTTGCTCTCCATCTCGGAGATGGTCGCGGCGCCGACGTAGCCCATGGTCTGCCGCAGGCCGCCGACCAACTGGTGCAGCACCGCGGACAGCGGGCCGCGGTAGGGCACCTGACCCTCGATGCCCTCGGGCACGAGCTTGTCGTCCGAGGCGACCTCGGCCTGGAAGTAGCGGTCCTTGGAGTACGAGCGGCCCTGGCCGCGCGACTGCATGGCACCCAGCGACCCCATGCCGCGGTAGGACTTGAACTGCTTGCCGTTGATGAACATCAGCTCGCCCGGGGACTCCTCGCAGCCGGCCAGCAGCGAGCCCAGCATGACGGTGTCGGCACCGGCGGCCAGCGCCTTGCCGATGTCGCCGGAGTACTGCAGGCCGCCGTCGCCGATGACCGGCACGCCGGCCGCCTGGCAGGCCTGGGCGGCCTCGTAGATGGCGGTGATCTGCGGGACGCCGATGCCGGCGACGACACGGGTGGTGCAGATGGAGCCGGGGCCGACGCCGACCTTGACGCCGTCCACGCCGGCGTCGATCAGCGCCTGGGCGCCGTCCCGGGTGGCGACGTTGCCGCCGACCACGTCGATCCCGACGGCCGACTTGATCTTCGAGATCCAGGCCAGCGCGTTGTGGCTGTGACCGTGCGAGGTGTCGACGACCAGGAAGTCCGCGCCGGCCTCGACCAGGGCCTGGGCCCGGTCGAAGGCTTCGGCGCTGGCGCCGACCGCGGCACCGACCAGCAGACGGCCCTCGGCGTCCTTGGCGGCGTGCGGGTACTTCTCGGCCTTGACGAAGTCCTTGACGGTGATCAGGCCCTTGATCCGGCCCTCGTCGTCGACCAGCGGCAGCTTCTCGATCTTGTGACGGCGCAGCAGCGCCATCGCGTCCTCACCGGAGATGCCGACCTTGCCGGTGATCAGCGGCATCGGGGTCATGATCTCGCGGACCTGGCGGCTGCGGTCCGACTCGAAGGCCATGTCACGGTTGGTGACGATGCCCAGCAGCTTGCCGGCCTCGTCGGCGATCGGCACGCCGGAGATGCGGAACTTGGCGCACAGCGCGTCGGCCTCGGCCAGCGTGGTGTCCGGGCCGACCGTGATCGGGTCGGTGACCATGCCGGACTCGGAGCGCTTCACCAGGTCGACCTGGTTGGCCTGGTCCTCGACCGACAGGTTGCGGTGCAGCACGCCCACGCCGCCCTGGCGAGCCATCGCGATGGCCATCCGCGCCTCGGTGACCTTGTCCATCGCCGCGGACAGCAGCGGGATGTTGACGCGCACGTTCCGGGAGATCCGCGAGGAGGTGTCGACCTCGTTCGGCAGCACCGCGGAGGCCCCGGGCAGCAGCAGGACGTCATCGAACGTGAGCCCGAGCATGGCGAACTTCTCGGGTACGCCTGCGGCGTTGTAAGACATTTGGGGGTACCTTCCGTGGCCGGCCTAATCCGCTCGCGCCCAGAGGGAGGGGGCGCGTTGATCGCTCACTCGCGCAGACCGCCGAAAGCCGGGTGAGCCGGACTTGGACGAACCTCCAAGGAAACTCCGTGCGCACCCGCGAAACTTTGGCAACCTGCCCAGGCGCCGATACCCCATGGTACTGGCACCGCGAATGTGCCCTCGTGTGCCCTTGACAACAAGCGCCCCCAGCGGCTCATTCCGCCGCACACGGGCCCCGGACCAGCCCCTCCGTCTCAGGAGGACTCCTCCGCGAGCGCCCGCAGCCGGCTGAGCGCCCGGTGCTGGGCCACCCGGACGGCCCCCGGCGACATCCCGAGCACCTCGCCGGTCTCCTCCGCCGACAGCCCGGCGGCCACCCGCAGCAGCACCAGTTCGCGCTGACGGGCCGGCAGGTTGGAGAGCAGTTCCTTGGCCCAGGCCGCGTCGCTGCTCAGCAGCGCCTGCTCCTCGGGACCGAGCGCCTCGTCCGGCACCTCCGGCAGGTCGTCCTGCGGCACCACGGTCGAGCCGGGCCCGCGCATCGCGGCCCGCTGCAGATCGGCGATCTTGTGCGCCGCGATGCCGTAGACGAAGGCCTCGAACGGCCGCCCCTGGTCCTTGTACCGGGGCAGCGCGCACAGCACGGCGACACAGACCTCCTGGGCCACGTCGTCCACGTGGTGCCGGGCCCCGCCCGGCAGCCGGACCAGCTTGGCGCGGCAGTACCGCAGCGCGAGCGGGTGGACGTAGGCGAGCAGCGCGTCGATGGCCGGGCCCTCGCCGCGCACGGCGGCCGCGACCAGTTGGCCCACCAGGGGCGAGCCGCCGGTGCCGAGCCCCGGGCGGCCCGGACCGGCCTCCGCGCCGGAATCGCCGGAGTCCGCGTACGCCGGATCGTGGCCCGGGTCGGAGGGCTCGGCCTCACCCGGGTCCGCCTGGCCGGCCGCACCGGCGACATCGTCGCGCATCGGTCCATGGTGCCTGGTCGATCGAGAAAACGCGGCACCGCGTCCGGAGTTGTGCACCGGAACGTTATGCGCTGCGGCACCGTACGGCGTGCCGCGCACCACCGGCCCCTCCTGCACCGTGCCGCCTTCCGCCCCGCCGCCGTGGGTGGTCCCGTCCGTCGCGCCGTCCGCCGAGTGTCCTGCGGCTGCGCGGTTCGCCGCAGTGCCTGTCCGCTGGTCCCCGAGGTGCTCCACTCCTCCATGGTGCAACCTTGGGACCGTAACGTCACACGCCCGTGCGGCGTCCGTTCCGGAATTCGACGGCGGCGCGCCGCAACCGGCGGCGCCGGCGACGGTCAGCGGACCAGGCCCCAGCGGAAACCCAGCGCCACCGCGTGCGCGCGGTCGGAGGCCCCGAGCTTCTTGAACAGCCGTCGGGCATGGGTCTTGACGGTGTCCTCGGACAGGAACAGCTCGCGCCCGATCTCGGCGTTGCTGCGCCCGTGGCTCATGCCCTCCAGGACCTGGATCTCACGCGCCGTCAAGGTCGGTGCCGCACCCATGTCGGGGCTGCGCAGCCGACGCGGGGCGAGTCGCCAGGTCGGGTCGGCGAGGGCCTGGGTGACGGTGGCCCGCAGCTCGGCGCGCGAGGCGTCCTTGTGCAGGTACCCGCGGGCACCCGCGGCCACCGCGAGCGCCACTCCGTCGAGGTCCTCGGCGACGGTGAGCATGATGATCCGGGCGCCCGGATCGGCGGACAGCAGCCGCCGGACCGTCTCGACCCCGCCGAGGCCGGGCATCCGGACGTCCATCAGGACGAGATCGGAGCGGTCGGCCACCCAGCGGCGGAGGACCTCCTCCCCGTTCGTCGCGGTGGTGACCCGGTCCACACCGGGTACGGTCGCGACGGCGCGGCGAAGCGCCTCGCGGGCGAGCGGGGAATCGTCGCAAACGAGAACGGAAGTCATGACCGTCGTCCTCCGCAGCTGATCCGCGTCACGTTGAGCCTCCTGGCTGGTACGAACCTCTCCGACACGGCCGATCGGCGACGGACTTCGTACTGATCGCCCCGACTTGCCCGCGATCGTTCCCGACGTCCGGCGCCCGCTAACCGCCTCCGCACTTCCAACGACCGTCACTCGAATGAGTTACGGCCTTCAGGCCATCTCCACCACTGTACGTGGCCAACCCATTACCGATCAGCCGCATCGCGGTGCACACGCCGCACTTTTCCGCAGCTCGCGCGCGGGTGGGCGCACGACCCGCACACCGGTGCGGCCCGTCGCGCGCCCGTCGGCCACCCGATTGCCACGCCCGCGCCCGCCAAACCCTTTGCCCACTTTGCCCGTTTTTATAGCTTTCGCATGGTCATTGACTGTTGTGCCAGTGTGTGGGTGACTTGTCCATGGAGTTGCCTTAAGTCATATTTCCAGGTGTCCACACCAGCGCGGGACGCCCCGCCGGGCACCGCCCGGCGGCAGCCCCGCCGAAATGCCCGGCCGCCGCCGAACCGCCTCTGAAGGGAATGAGCCATGGCAGATTTCTCCCGCCTCCCCGGTCCCAACGCGGACCTCTGGGACTGGCAGCTCTCGGCAGCCTGCCGCGGCGTGGACAGCTCGCTCTTCTTCCACCCCGAAGGCGAGCGCGGAGCAGCCCGCAGTTCGCGCGAGGCGAGCGCCAAGGAGGTCTGCATGCGCTGCCCGGTGATCGCCGAGTGCGCCGCGCACGCCCTGGCGGTCCGTGAGCCGTACGGCGTCTGGGGCGGGATGACGGAGGACGAGCGCGAGGAGATGCTGGGCCGCTCTCGGCACCGGCTGGTGGAGGTCCCGCTGACCCCGCCGGCGGTCGCGCAGCGTTAGACCCGCCTCCGCGGTGCGCCGTGAAGAAACGTTTCTTCGCGGCGCCTCAGGCCGCCCCGGTCCCGTACAGGGGCACCTCGGTCACCGACCGTCAGCGATCGGCAGCCGCCCCCGCCAGCCGCTCCCGCATCAGCGCGACGGCCGGCACCTCGGCCAGGTCCGGCAGGGTCAGCGCCACCACCTGGCGCACCGCCGGCACCCCGGAGGCCGTCCGCACCGGAACCGTCGACACGCCGTCAGGACGCACCGACTGCAAGGCCAGCCGGGGCAGCACCGCCACCCCGAGCCCGGCCGCCACCAGGCCGACCACCGCCGGGTAGTCATCGGTCGCGAAGTCGATCCGGGGCTCGAAGCCCGCCCCCGCGCACAGCTCCACCAGGTGACCCCGGCACTGCGGGCAACCGGCGATCCACTGCTCCCCCGCCAGCTCGGCCAGCCCCACCGGACCACCCCGCCCGGCCAGCGGGTGGGCGGCCGGCAGCAGGCCCACCAGCGGATCGTCCAGCAGCGGGGTGACCACCAGGTCGGACCAGTCGGTGCCGGCCGACAGCTGCTGCGCCTCCAGATTGGCCTCGGCCCGCGCCTCGCGCGGCGAACCGTGCGCGGGCGCCGGCACCGCGGTCGCACCGTCGGACTGCGGGTAGCGGAAGGCCAGCGCGATCTCGCACTCGCCGCCGCGCAGCATCGCCAGCGACTCCGGCGGCTCGGCCTCGACCAGCGACACGCGCACCCCCGGATGGCTGTCCCGCAGGCGGGCGACCGCCGGCGGCACCAGGGTGGAGCTCGCGGTCGGGAAGGAGACCAGCCGCACCCGCCCGGCCCGCAGCCCGGCGATCGCGGCCACCTCCTCCTCGGCGGCGGAGAGCCCGGCCAGAATTCCGGTGGCATGCTTGAGCAGGACCCGCCCGGCCTCGCTGAGCTGCATCCCGCGGCCCGAGCGGACCACCAGCGGGGTGTCCACCGACTTCTCCAGGGCCTTCATCTGCTGACTGATGGCAGGCTGGGTGCACCCCAGCTCGCGGGCGGCGGCGGAGAAGGAGCCGGTGCGGGCGACGGCACGCAGGACGCGCAGGTGGCGGGCCTCGATCATGCCTTAGTTATAAGGCAATCTTTGTATTCCGCAAAATCCTACTGATAGTTGAAGCCTGGAGCACCACCCCGAGCGAGCGAGTCCCCCCCTGAGCCGAAGAGGAGCGCCGACCGTCGACACCGGGCCAAGAGCGCCCCGGAGGCGAGCGGGCGAGCAACACAGCCGGAGGCCCGGCCCGCCACCCCGTGCGGGGTGCGGACCGGGCCTCCGGTCAGCCGTTCGGCCTCAGTGCGAGTGGCCGTGGCCGCCGTGCGAGTGGCCGGCCTCCGGCTCCGTCTCCTTCTTCTCCACCACGAGGGTCTCGGTGGTGAGCAGCAGGGAGGCGATCGAGGCGGCGTTCTCCAGGGCGGAGCGGGTGACCTTGACCGGGTCGATGACGCCGGCCTTCACCAGGTCGCCGTACTCGCCGGTGGCGGCGTTGTAGCCCTGGCCGGCCTCCAGGTCGGCGACCTTGGAGGTGATGACGTAGCCCTCCAGGCCGGCGTTCTGGGCGATCCAGCGCAGCGGCTCGTGCAGCGCCTTGCGGACCACGGCGACACCGGTGGCCTCGTCACCCGACAGGCCCAGGCCACCGTCCAGCACCTTGGCGGCGTGCACCAGGGAGGCGCCACCGCCGGCGACGATGCCCTCCTCGACCGCGGCACGGGTCGCCGAGATGGCGTCCTCCAGGCGGTGCTTGCGCTCCTTCAGCTCCACCTCGGTGGCGGCGCCGACCTTGATGACGCAGACCCCGCCGGCCAGCTTGGCCAGGCGCTCCTGCAGCTTCTCGCGGTCCCAGTCGGAGTCGGTGCCGGCGATCTCGCCCTTGATCTGGGCGACGCGGCCGGCCACGGCGTCGGCGTCGCCGGCGCCCTCGACGATCGTGGTCTCGTCCTTGGTGATGGTCACGCGGCGGGCGCTGCCCAGCACGTCCAGACCGGCCTGGTCGATCTTGAGGCCGACCTCCTCGGAGATGACCGTGCCGCCGGTGAGGGCGGCCAGGTCGCCGAGGATCGCCTTGCGGCGGTCGCCGAAGCCCGGGGCCTTGACGGCGACGGCGTTGAAGATGCCGCGGATCTTGTTCAGGACCAGGGTCGACAGCGCCTCGCCGTCGACGTCCTCGGCGATGATCAGCAGCGGCTTGGAGGTGCCGGACTGCAGGATCTTCTCCAGCAGCGGCAGCAGCTCCTGGATGGAGGAGATCTTGCCCTGGTGGATCAGGATGTACGGGTCCTCGAGGACCGCCTCCTGGCGCTCCGCGTCGGTGACGAAGTACGGCGACAGGTAGCCCTTGTCGAACTGCATGCCCTCGGTGAAGTCCAGCTCCACGCCGAAGGTGTTCGACTCCTCGACGGTGATGACACCGTCCTTGCCGACCTTGTCGATCGCCTCGGCGATCAGCTCGCCGACCTGGGTGTCCTGCGCGGAGAGGGACGCGACGGCGGCGACGTCGTCCTTGCCCTCGATCTCGCGGGCGACGGACAGCAGGTGCTCGGAGACGGCGGCGACGGCCTTGTCGATGCCCTTCTTCAGGGCGGCCGGGCCGGCGCCGGCGGCGACGTTGCGCAGACCCTCGTTGACCAGGGCCTGGGCCAGCACGGTCGCGGTGGTGGTGCCGTCACCCGCTACGTCGTTGGTCTTGGTGGCGACCTCCTTGACGAGCTGCGCGCCAAGGTTCTCGTACGGGTCGTCCAGCTCGACCTCACGGGCGATGGTGACACCGTCGTTGGTGATGGTCGGAGCACCGAACTTCTTGTCGATGACGACGTTGCGGCCCTTGGGGCCGATGGTCACCTTGACGGTGTCGGCCAGCTTGTTGACACCGCGCTCCAGCGAGCGGCGGGCGTCCTCGTCGAACTGCAGGATCTTCGCCATGTTCCCTATTCCCTCGGGGCTGCGGCCGACCGGCCGCCGAACTACGTGAACCAACGACCACGCCCCGGGCCCCTGTCACTAGGGACACGGATCCGGGGCGGGTCGGAACGACTTACTTCTCGATGATGGCGAGAACGTCGCGGGCGGAGAGGACGAGGTACTCCTCGCCCTGGTACTTCACCTCGGTGCCGCCGTACTTCGAGTACAGGACGATGTCACCGACGGCGACGTCGAGCGGCAGACGCTGGCCGTCCTCGAAGCGGCCCGGGCCGACGGCCAGGACGACGCCCTCCTGGGGCTTCTCCTTGGCGGTGTCCGGGATAACCAGGCCGGAGGCCGTGGTGGTCTCGGCGTCGAGCGGCTGGACCACGATGCGGTCCTCGAGCGGCTTGATGGCAACCTTGCTGCTGGTGGTCACGTCCGAGCTCCCCTTCGGAGATTACGGGGTTGTCTAACGGGTAGTGGCGAACCTGCGGGTCTGCCGTCGCGGGGGTCAGACACACGTCTTCGCATTAGCACTCCCCCAGTGGGGAGTGCCAAGGACGACCATAGGCCGCCGTTAGCACTCAGTCAACCAGAGTGCCAACGACGCGCCCCCGGGGCTCGGGCTGCGGATGAGTAGCCGTACTCATGTGCGGCGCCCGGACCGGCGGCCAGACTCCTGCCATGACCTCGATCCCGATGCGCGTCGGCCCGTCCCGGCTCAAGGACGCGGCACTCGCCCTGCTGGCACTGCCCCTGCTCGGGGGCGTGCTCCCGTTCGTCGTCTTCTACTTCGTCGCCTGCCTCGGCAACGGGCCCGGCGCCGGGGACGACGGGGACGGGCGCGGGTGGGCGTTCCTGGCCTACGGGATGATCGCCGGTCCGGCGGCCGCCCTGGTGGCGGGCGTCGTCGTGGCCGTGCGCGGCTGGCGCTCCGACTACCGGATCCTGTCGGTCGCCGCCGCGCTCTCCCCGTTCCTGGTGCCCGCCGTCCTCTCCTCGGGCGTCCTGTGGCGGTGAACCGCCCGCACCGCCGCCGACCGGTCAGAATGGCCCGGTGGACACCGAGAACCTCCAGCCCCTGCTGACCCCCGAGGGTCAGGCCCTGCTCGCCGAGCTGCGCGAGTTCGCCCCCGAGGAGGAGCTGGCGCTGGCCACCCGACTGCGGCGGGAGCACCCGGCGGAGCTGGTGTCGGCGGCGTTCGGGCAGGCGCGGCTGCGGCAGCGGGCCCGGGCGAAGTTCGGGGCGGACGCCGACCTGATGTACTTCACCCCCAACGGGGTCGAGCAGTCCACCCGGCGCAGCGTGGCCGAGTGGCGGGCCCGCCGCTTCGCCGAGCTGGGCGTACGGCGCCTCGCGGACCTCTGCTGCGGCATCGGCGGGGACGTGCTGGCGCTGGCCCGCGCCGGGATCCACGTGCTGGCCGTCGACAAGGACCCGGCGGCCTGCGCCGCCACCGCGGCCAACGCCGCCGCGCTGGGCCTGTCCGCGCTGGTCGAGGTGCGCTGCGCGGACGTCGCCGAGGTGGACGTCACCGGCTACGACGCGGTGTTCACCGACCCGGCCCGGCGCACCGCGCGCGGCCGGGTGTTCGACCCTGAGGCGTACGCCCCGCCGCTGTCCTGGGCGATCGAGGCCGGCCGGCGGACCCCGATCGGCGCCCTGAAGGTCGCCCCGGGCATCCCGCACGAGGCCGTCCCGGCGGACGCCGAGGCCGAGTGGGTCTCCGACCACGGGGACGTCAAGGAGGCGGTGCTCTGGTTCGGCACCGGGGCGACCCGCCCGCACCGCGCCACCCTGCTGCCGCACGGCGCCACCCTGACCGGCGGCGACCTGCCCGACCCGCCGGCCGGCCCGGTCGGGCGGTACCTGTACGAGCCGGACGGCGCGGTGATCCGGGCGCACCTGGTGGCCGAGGTGGCCGGGCAGGTCGACGGCCGGCTGATCGACCCGAAGATCGCCTACGTGACCTCGGACCGGCTGGTCGCCACCCCCTACGCGCACGCCTTCGAGCTCACCGACGTGCTGCCGTACAACGTCAAGAAGCTCAAGGCGCTGCTGCGCGAGCGCGGGGTCGGCACGGTGGTGATCAAGAAGCGCGGGATGGCGATCACCCCGGAGGAGCTGCGCCGCCAGCTCAAGCCCTCCGGCCCGGACACCGTCACGGTGATCCTCAGCCGTACCGACAACGGGCCGCTGATGATGCTGGGGCAGCCGGTCGGCTGACCTACGAGGCCGGCGCCTGGACGTAGTCCTCCAGCCGGGCCACCGAGAAGCCCTGCTCCTGGATCCGGGCCAGCAGGTCCGCGAACATCTGGGTCATCGTGGCGCCCTTGAGCTCCTTGGGGCCGCGGAAGTGCGCCAGGATGATGTCGCCGGACTTCAGCTTCTTGTCCCCCGCCTGGTACTGCATGTCGTGGATCTGCATCGACTCGCGCCAGAGCACGATCGCCCGCGGCCCGCACTGCTGCACCGAGGAGTTGAGCGTCGGGGTGTTGGCGCCGTCGCCGAACGGCGGGCGGAACAGCAGCGGGGCGGTGCCGTACTGCTGGGTGAGCGCGGCCTGGTCCTCGCAGACCTCGGACTTCTGCTTGTCCGCCGACAGCTTGCTCATCACCGGGTGGGTGACGGTGTGGTTCTGGATGTGGTTGCCCAGCGCCTGGAGCGGCTTGAAGTAGCCGTAGTCGTTCTTGACGATGTCCTTGGTCAGGAACATCGAGATCGGCACCTTGAGGTCGGTCAGCATCTCGACGAACTTCGGGTCCTTCTCGGCGCCGTCGTCGATGGTGATGAAGACGACCTTGTCGTTGGTCTTCACATCGCTGAACACCGGTACGGTGCCGGTGCGTTCGAGCTTGATGGGCTTGTCGGCGGGCGGCGCGGGGGCCGGGGCCAGCGGCTTGAGGTTCCACTTCGCCCAGGCCGCGGCGTCGCCCTGGGCCGGGACCGCGCCGGGCGTGGTGGCCGCGGCGGTCGGCGTGCCGCCCCCGGCGGGCCCGGCCGCCGACGACGCCGCCGTGCTCGCGGCCGGTGCGGCGGCACCGCCGCCCCCGTTGTCGCCGCACGCGGTGGCGAAGGCCAGCAGGGCCAGCGCTCCCGCCGCGTACGTCCTGGTCCTGCTCAGCCCGTCCCTGTTCACCGCAGCGCGCTCCCGGTCCCGTCCAGCCTTCTCTCAGCTATGCACGGTAGCGGCCGCGGCGGCGGTTCCCGTCCACGCCCTACTCGACGTGCTCGCTGATGAAGGACCAGCGGTGCACCGGGCGGCCGAGCAGCTCGGCCGGCGGGTCGGCGACGGCCGCGAACATGTCGGACCGGGGCGGCTCGCCGCTCCACCAGGTGATCAGCAGCACCCGCTCGCCGGGCGCGGAGAGCAGTTCGAGGCGTTCCAGCCCGGCCGTTCCGCGCAGTCCGGCCAGCGCGAACTCCCGCACCCAGGCGGCGAGTTCGGCCCCTCGGCCGTCCGCCGCCCGGGCCTCCCACATCGCGGCGACGGTCACGCGGCGCCGCCGCCGAGGGCCTGGTAGGCCTGGCCGTGGACGTCGCCGTGCCCGGTCACCGCGGGGACGTGGACGTCCGTCACCGGCAGCGAGGAGTCGGCGGACAGGTCGAAGGCGGAGGGGGCGCGGTCGCGCCACACCATCTCGGAGCCCAGCGCCGCCACCATCGCGCCGTTGTCGGTGCACAGGCCCGGGCGGGGCACCCGCAGCCGGATTCCCGCCCGGTCGCAGCGCTGCTGGGCCATCTCGCGCAGCCGGGAGTTGGCCGCGACGCCGCCGCCGATCATCAGGTGGTCGACGCCGTTGTCCTTGCACGCCTTGACCGCCTTGCGGGTGAGCACGTCGGTGACCGCCTCCTGGAAGGAGGCCGCGACGTCGGCGATCGGCACCTCCTCGCCGGCCCGGCGCTTGGCCTCCACCCAGCGGGCGACGGCGGTCTTCAGGCCGGAGAAGGAGAAGTCGTACTCGGGGTCGTTCCTGCCGCTCAGGCCGCGCGGGAAGCTGATCGCCTTGGGGTCGCCCTCGCGGGCCGTCCGGTCGACGATCGGGCCGCCCGGGAAGCCCAGGCCCAGGACCCGGGCGACCTTGTCGAAGGCCTCGCCGGCCGCGTCGTCGATGGTCGCGCCGAGCGGGCGGACGTCCGTGGTGATGTCCTCGCTGAGCAGCAGCGAGGAGTGCCCGCCGGAGACCAGCAGAGCCATCGTCGGCGAGGGCAGCCGACCGTGCTCCAGCTGGTCGACGCAGATGTGCGAGGCGAGGTGGTTGACCCCGTACAGCGGCTTGTCCAGCGCCCAGGCGTACGCCTTCGCCGCGCTGACGCCGACCAGCAGCGCGCCGGCCAGGCCGGGCCCGGCGGTGACGGCGATGCCGTCCAGGTCGCCGGCCTTGATCCCGGCGGTGTCCAGGGCGCGCTGGATCGTCGGGACCATCGCCTCCAGGTGGGCGCGGCTGGCGATCTCCGGGACGACGCCGCCGAAGCGGGCGTGGTCGTTGACGCTGGAGGCGACCGCGTCGGCCAGCAGGGTGGTGCCGCGCACGATGCCGACGCCGGTCTCGTCGCAGGAGGTCTCGATGCCGAGGACGAGCGGTTCGTCAGCCATGGGGGGTGTCCTTAGGGTCCTTCGGGTCAGTGCTCGGGTGTTCGAGGCGCATCACCAGCGCGTCGATGTTGGCGGGCTGGTAGTAGCCGCGCCGGATGCCCACCGGTTCGAAGCCGTGGCGCTCGTACAGCCGTTGGGCGCGCTGGTTGTCCACCCGGACCTCCAGCAGCAGGTCGGCGCAGCCGCGCCGGGCGGCCTCGTGGATCAGGTCGGTGAGCAGGGCGGTGCCGAGGCCGGCGCCCTGGTGGCGGTCGTCGACGGCGATGGTCTGGACGTCGCCCTCGCCGGCGACGGTCATCAGACCTGCGTAGCCGACGATCGTGCCGTCCGCGGCGGCGGCGACCGAGTAGTGGCGGGTGCCGCCGGGGTGGGCCTCCGCGAGCTCGGACCAGAACATCCCGTGGGACCAGGCGTCCTCGGGGAACAGCCTGAGCTCCAGGTCCATCACCGGCCCGATGTCCCACCAGCGCATCGGGCGCAGGGTGGTGCCGTGGTTCACGCCGGGAGCACCGCCTTGCCCCCCAGGACGGTCTTGTAGCCGGCCGGGACCTGGGCGTCCGGGCGGCGCAGGTACAGCGGCACGTTCGGCAGCAGCTCGCGCCCGCCGGCCAGCTCGGCCGCGGCGAAGCCGGCCAGGGCACCGGCCGAGACGTGCGCGGGGCCGTGGGCGCCCGGGAAGGCGTCCGGGTAGAGCAGCGCGCCGGCGCCCACCGAGCGGGCCTCGGGCGTCAGCTCGGCCGGGCGGTCCACCCCCGGGCCCTCGGTGCGGTTGCCGTCGGCGTCGTACGAGGCCCAGTAGACCTCCTTGCGGCGCGCGTCGGTGGCCACCGTGAACGGCTCCCCGGCCAGGCCCTCGGCGCGGGCCTGGAAGGCGATCGCGTCCAGGGTGCAGACGCCGTGCACCGGCAGGCCCAGCGCGTGGCCGAGCGCGGCGGCGGTCACCAGACCGACCCGCAGGCCGGTGTACGGGCCGGGGCCGACACCGACCGCGATGCCGGTGAGACGGCTCTTGTCCACTCCGGCGGCCCGCAGGACCTGGTCGATCGCGGGCAGCAGCAGTTCGCCGTGGCGCCTGGCGTCGACCTGATGGGTCTCGGCGAGGACGCCCGTGCCGTCATGGACGGCGGCGGTGACGGCGGGGGTAGCGGTGTCGAACGCGAGCAGCAGCACGGGGTCAAGGTTAGACCGACGTTGGGCCGACCGGCTGATCGAGCTGGTGTCCCCCTCAGGAACACACGTACTGGGCGCTGCCGACCCGCCCTGGAGACCTGGCACGATTAGGGCCGTACGAACAGCGGACGGCGGCGGGAGCGGGCACGTGGCGAAGATGGGTCCTGGAGTGGTGGTCACGGGGTTGACCCTGGGGGCCCTGGCGGTGGTGAGCCTGCTGGCCTTCCAGGCCAACGGCGCGCAGGACCGCGCGGGCGGAGCCCGGCCGACCGTCGCCTCGACGTCCACCGGCCCGGCCGCCTCCGCGACGCCGAGCGCCTCCGCCACCCCGACCGTCCCGCCGCTGCCGGCGTCCTCGGGCAGCGGCACCCGGGTGGTCTACTCGGCCGGCAGCCACTTCGTCTGGCTGGTCGACCCGAAGAAGAACCCGCAGGTCACAGCCGCCTTCCCGGTCACCCCGGGCTCGGTCGAGCCCACCCCGGGCAGCTACTCGGTGTACAGCCGCAACCCGAGCGCCACCGGAACGGACGGCCGGCAGATCGAGCACGTGGTGCGCTTCGCACAGCAGAACGGCGTGGTGTTCGGCTTCAGCGCGGCACTGGACGGCGCGACCCCGACCGCCGACCCGAAGACCAAGACCGGCGGCATCCGCAGCGGCCGCGCCGAGGGACAGCTGCTCTGGGACTTCGCGCCGAACGGCGCCAAGGTGGTCGTGATCCCCTGATCCGGGCGCCCTCCGGGGCGGGCCCGACAGGCCCTAAGCGGCCCGGGGAGTACCGGCCTCGGGCTCCTCGGGCTCCTCGGCCTGTCGGGGCCGCGGCTCGGGCGGGGTGGACACCGCCTCGGCGGCCGCGCAGGCGGCCAGCAACGCCCGCATCGGCTCGCCCGGAGCGCGGTGGGCGGACTCTCCGGCCCCGGCGGTGCGCGCGGCGCGCTCCGGGGCGGGGGTGGTGCTCGACATGGCGCCTCCCTAGTTAGGCAGACCTAACCGCAGCACCCATCCCACCACGCCCGGCGCCCCGCCCGCAACACCTTGCCGACAGCCTGTCGGCAAGACGGTGGAACCCGATCGACCGGTGCGGGAGCACGGCTCAGGCCAGTGCGGCCAGCTCCACGCCCGCCCAGCGCCCGCCGATGCCGGTCAGCAGCACCCGGCGCGGGTCGTGGTCCTCACCGGCGGTGTCACCGATCGCCCGCTCGATCCGCACCTCCAGCCGGTCCTCGGACAGCCGCTCGACCTTGCCCTCGCCCCACTCGACCACCACCACCGACTCCGGCAGCGAGACGTCCAGGTCGAGGTCCTCCATCTCGTCGAGGTCACCGCCCAGCCGGTACGCGTCCACGTGCACCAGCGCCGGGCCGCCGACCAGCGAGGGGTGCACCCGGGCGATCACGAAGGTCGGAGAGGTCACCGCCCCGCGGACCTGCAGCCCCTCCCCCAGACCCCGGGTCAGCGTGGTCTTCCCCGCCCCCAGCTCGCCGGAGAGCAGCACCAGGTCCCCCGGCCGCAGCAGCGCGGCCAGCTCCCGGCCGAGCCGGCCCATCCGCTCCGGAGTGGGGACGGTCAGAGTGGCGTGCGAGCCCATGCGCGTGTCTTGCCCTTCGGTCCGTAGCGGCGCACCGACCACCGGCCGCCACCGCTACCGTGCCACATCGCCGCACCCGTCGTGGCGCGCGGTCCTGGCTCGACGGGGCTCAGGCCGGGTCGACGGCCGCTTCCCCGGACGCCCCGGTTGCCCCGGACGGGCCGGCGGACTCGGTCGGCTCTGCGGGTTCGGCCGGCTCGGTCGGATCGACGGACTCGGCGGCGAGCTCGAGGACGGCCGGCGGCAGCGGCGCCGCCCCGGCGAAGTCCGCGGCCCGGCGCAGCAGCAGCGCCAGCTCGTGGTCGACCAGCTCCGGGCGCTCCAGCAGCACCAGGTGCCCCGCCCCCTCGACCAGGACCAGCTCGGCGCCCGGCAGCCGCTCCGCCATCGTCTCGCTGTGCGCCGACGGCGTCAGCAGGTCCTTCGTCCCGGCCAGCACCAGGGCCGGCAGGCCGCGCAGGGCGGCCAGCGCCTCGTACTTCTCGTGCGCGCCGAACACCGGGTAGAACTCGGCGACCACGTCGATCGGGGTGGCGTCCAGCAGCTGTTCGGCGAACCGCACCACACCGGGGTCGACGTCCCGGCTCCCGAAGGAGAACCGCCGGTAGAACACGGCGGCGACGTCCGAGCCGATCCGCCGGCTCGCCTCCACCAGCTCGACCTGACGGCCGAGCAGCTTCACCACGCCCGGCGCGACCCTCTTGAACAGCTTGGCCCCGGCCCTCGGCAGACCGAGGCTCACATCGTTCCAGTCGCCGGCCAGGGTGCCGACCAGCGCGACCCCGGCGACCCGCTCCCGGAACAGCTCCGGGTGCTGGTCGGCCAGCGCCATCACCGTCATGCCGCCCATCGAATGGCCCACCAGCACCAGCGGCCCGGTCGGCGCGACGGCGTCGATCACCGCCTTGAGGTCGCCGCCGAGCTGGTCGATGCCGGCCGGCTCGCCCGCCAGGTACGAGCGGGAGCGCTCGGAGCGGCCGTGACTGCGCTGGTCCCAGAAGACCAGCCGCACGCCCTCGCGCAGCGCCGCCCGCTGGAAGTGCCAGCTGTCCTGGTTGAGGCAGTAACCGTGGCTGAACACCACGGTCAGCGGCTCGGGGCTGGTACTCGCCCGCTCGCCTCCGGAACGCTCTGACCCGGTGCCGACGGTCGTCGCTCCGACGCCCGCGTTCCTCAGGCCTCCTCGCTCCTCCCTTTCGGCACCGGCACGTCCCTTCGGCTCGGGGCGGTCCCCGTCACGGTCGCCGTCCGGCTCGTCCCAGCCGGTGCCGTCCAGCTCGACGTACAGCCCGGTGCCGTCCGGCGCGGCCACCGTCAGCGGGCGCCCGCGCAGCGACCCGTACGGGGCGGTCGCCTCCAGCTCGGCCCGGGCCCGGCGGCGCATCGCCCGTCCGACCGTCAGCCGCTCGATCGCGACGCCCGCGGCCGCGCCGGCCGCCAGCACACCGACCGAGATCCCGATCACGCCGGCCCGGCTCACCCCGGTGGCCACGTCGGCCGCCTTGGCCACCGCCGCGACCGGGTTGCTGTCGGCCGGCGTGTCGGTCATGCCGCGTGGCCCCCGTCGCGGCTGCCGCCCAGGTAGCGGCGGGGCACCCGGGCGCCGATCCGGGTGATGATCTCGTACGAGATGGTGCCGCAGGCGCGGGCCCAGTCCTCGGCGGTGGGCTCGCCGCGCTCGCCGGGGCCGAACAGCAGCACCTCGTCGCCGGTCTCGGGGGTGTCGCCGCCCAGGTCCACCACGAACTGGTCCATCGCCACCCGGCCGGCCACCGTGCGCCACTTGCCGCCGATCTGCACCGGGCCGGTGCCGCTGGCGTGGCGCGGGACGCCGTCGCCGTAGCCGACCGGGACCAGGCCCAGGGTGGTCGGACCGGGCGTCACGTAGTGGTGGCCGTAGCTGACCCCGTGTCCGCCGGGGACGTGCTTGACCAGCGCCAACCGGGCCGACAGCGACATCACCGGGCGCAGCCCGAAGTCGGCCGGCGAACCCACCTCGGGCACCGGCGACAGCCCGTACGCGGCCAGGCCGGTGCGGACCAGGTCGAAGTGCGCCTCCGGCAGCAGCAGGGTGGCCGGGGAGTTCGCGAGGTGCCGCACCTCGGGCCGCAGACCGGCGGCCTCGGCGTGCGCCAGTGCGGCGCGGTAGGAGTCCAACTGGGCCTGGATCGACGGGTGGCCGGGCTCGTCGGCGGCGGCGAAGTGCGACCAGACGCCGACCGCCCGCAGCAGCCCCTCCGTCTCGGCGCGCCGCACCTCGGCCACCAGCTGCGGCCAGTCGTGCGGCTGGCAGCCGTTGCGGCCGAGGCCGGTGTCGGCCTTCAGGTGCACGCGCGCCGGGATGCCGGTCTCCCGAACGGCCGTCAGCAGCTCGTCCAGCGCCCACCGGCCGCTGATCGAGATGTCCAGGTCCGCGCGCAGCGCCTCGCGCCACGGCCCGCCGGGCGTCCACAGCCAGCACAGGATGCGGGCCTGCTCGGGGCGGATGCCTGCGGCCCGCAGCGCCAACGCCTCGTCCGGCGTCGCGCAGCCCAGCCAGCCGACTCCGTTCGCGACCGCCTCGCGGGCGCACTCGACCGCGCCGTGGCCATAGGCGTCCGCCTTGACCGCGAGCATCACCGCCGCGCTCCCGACGCGCTCCCGCAGGGACGCGAGGTTGCCGCGCAGGGCGGCGAGATCGATGGTCGCCTCGGCCCGTACGCCGTCGGTGAGGGTGGCCGTGCCGGTCGTGTTCGCAGTTGTCATCAGGGTCAGTCTCCCAGACGTCCCGGAGTCCTCGCCGAACGGCCCATTGGCGCGACGGTCGGTGCCGCGGCCCCCCGCACCCCGCCGACCTGCGGCGAACGGCCCGTCCGCCCAGCTGAGGACGCCGTGAACGGACGTTTCGGTTCCGCCCCGGGGCGGGGCGGCCGGGCCGCCGGCCGGTGCCGGCTACGGCTCCCGGACCGCCCGCCAGACCGCCGGCAACGCCCCGGCCACCGCGAGCGCCGTCACCGGCGCGCCCGGGTCGCCGGCCGCCTCCCGGCCCGCCAGGCCGTGCAGGTAGGCGGCCACCGAGGCGGCGTCCAGCGGGGACAGGCCGGCCGCCAGCAGCGAACCGGCCAGCCCGGCCAGCACGTCCCCGCTGCCCGCGGTGGCGAGCCAGGAGGTGCCGGTGGGGTTCACCCGGACGGCCCCGCCCGGGTCGGCGACCACGGTGGTGGAACCCTTCAGCAGCACCGTGGCCCGGTAGGCGGCGGCCAGCCGACGGGCGGTGGCCAGCCGGGCGGCGGCCAGCCCGTCGGCGGCGGGCGGGGCGGTGCCCTCGGCGCCGGCCAGCAGCCGGGCGGCCTCGCCGGTGTGCGGGGTGAGCAGGGTGGGCGCGGTCCGGCCGGCCAGCGCCTCCGGGCCGAGTCGGCCCAGCTCGGTCAGCCCGTCCGCGTCCACCAGCACCGGGACGTCGCTCGCCAGCGCCTCGGCCAGCGTCTGCCGCGCCCCCTCGCCACCGCCCGGGCCGACCACCCAGGCCTGCACCCGGCCGGCCCCGGCCGGGCCGCCCTCGGTGACCAGCGCCTCGGGGAAGCGCCGCACCACCTCCTCGGCCGCCGTGCCGACGTACCGGACGGCGCCCGCACCGCCCCGCAGCGCCCCGGCGACCGCCAGCAGCGCTGCCCCCGGGTAGGTGGCCGAACCGGCCGCCACTCCGACCACGCCGCGCCGGTACTTGTCGCTCTCCGCGCCCGGCAGCGGCAGCAGCGCCGCCACGTCCGCGTGCTGCAGGGCCGTCACCTCCGGCCGCGGCGGCTCCAGCCCGATGTCCACCAGTTGCACGGCGCCCGCGTAGGAGGCCCCCGGGTCGATCAGCAGCCCGGGCTTGTACGTGCCGAAGCAGACCGTGACGTCCGCGCGTAGCGCCTCGCCGGGCACCTCGCCGCTGTCCGCCTCCACCCCGCTGGGCAGGTCCACCGCCACCACCACCCCGCGCCGCCCGGCCCGGGCGTACGGCACGGCCTCGGGGCGCAGCCCGCCCCGGCCGCCGAGGCCGACGATGCCGTCCAGCACCAGGTCCGCGCACGAGAAGTCGGCCAGACCGACTTCCTCCTCCGCCGTCACCCGCCCGCCGGCCGCCCGCAGCGCGGCCAGCCCGCCCTGGTGCGCCTTCTCCGGCGCGAGCAGCACCGCCGTCACCCGCGCCCCGCGCCGCGCCAACGCCGCCCCGGCGTACAGCGCGTCACCCCCGTTGTCCCCGCTGCCCGCCAGCACCGTCACCCGGCTGCCGTACACCCGCCCCCGACGCCGGCCCAGCAACCGCGCACAGGTCGCCGCCAGCCCGGCGGCCGCCCGCTGCATCAGCGTGCCCTCCGGCAGCCGCGCCATCAGCTCGGCCTCGGCGGCCCGGACGGTTTCCACGGGGTGTGCATGACGCATGGGGAGAACTCCTTCAGCAGTCGGCTACCGCCGACGCTAGCCCGCTTCCCCGCCCCGGGGGAGCGGGCCCGCGGCACACTTCCGAGTCCGAGGGCGAGGACCGCACCACCCGCACCCGGGTCGGGTCCGGCACGTCGACCGACCTGCCCGCGCCGTTCCCGTCCACGCACGACACGGCGCCCCCGCGGTAGGACGCAGCCACCGCGGGGGCGCCGTCACCGACGAGCGCGGGACTACTCGACGGTGACCGACTTCGCCAGGTTGCGCGGCTGGTCGACCTCGTGGCCCTTGGCCGTGGCCAGCTCGCAGGCGAAGACCTGGAGCGGGACGGTGGAGACCAACGGCTGGAGCAGGGTCGGGGTGACCGGGATGCGGATCAGGTGGTCCGCGTACGGCACGACGGCCTCGTCGCCCTCCTCCGCGATCACGATGGTGCGGGCGCCGCGGGCCCGGATCTCCTGGATGTTGGAGACGATCTTGTCGTGCAGGATCGACCGCCCGCGCGGCGAGGGCACGACCACCACGACCGGCAGCCCCTCCTCGATCAGCGCGATCGGGCCGTGCTTGAGCTCGCCCGCCGCGAAGCCCTCGGCGTGCATGTAGGCGAGCTCCTTGAGCTTGAGCGCGCCCTCCAGGGCCACCGGGAAGCCGACGTGGCGGCCGAGGAACAGCACCGAGCGGGCGTCGGCCAGCGAGCGGGCCAGCTCGCGCACCGGCTCCATGGTCTCCAGCACCTGCTCGACCTGCTTCGGCGCGTCGCCGAGCTCGCGGATGATGGTGAAGATCTCGTCGCCCCACTTGGTGCCGCGCACCTGGCCCAGGTAGAGGGCGACCAGGTAGCAGGCGACCAGCTGGGTGAGGAACGCCTTGGTGGACGCGACGGCGACCTCCGGCCCGGCGTGGGTGTACAGCACCGCGTCCGACTCGCGCGGGATGGTCGAGCCGTTGGTGTTGCAGATCGCCAGCACCTTGGCGCCCTGCTCACGGGCGTGCCGCAGCGCCATCAGGGTGTCCATGGTCTCGCCGGACTGCGAGATGGCGATGACCAGCGTGCCGGGGCCCATGATCGGGTCGCGGTAGCGGAACTCCGAGGCGACCTCGACCTCGCAGGGGATGCGGGTCCAGTGCTCGATCGCGTACTTGGCGATCATGCCCGCGTGGAACGCGGTGCCACAGGCGACGATGACGACCTTGTCGACCGAGCGCAGGTCCGCGTCGGAGATGCGCAGCTCGTCGAGGGTCAGCCGGCCGTCGGTGCCGATCCGGCCGAGGAGGGTGTCGGCGACGGCCTTCGGCTGCTCGGCGATCTCCTTGAGCATGAAGTAGTCGTAGCCGCCCTTCTCGGCGGCGGAGGCGTCCCAATCGACGTGGTACTCGCGCACGTCGGCCGGGGTGCCGTCGAAGTTGGTGACGGTCACGCCCTCCCGGCGCAGCTCGACGACCTGGTCCTGGCCCAGCTCGATCGCCTCGCGGGTGTGCGCGATGAACGCGGCGACGTCCGAGGCGAGGAAGTTCTCGCCCTCGCCGCGGCCCACCACGAGCGGCGAGTTGCGGCGGGCGCCGACCACCACGTCCGGCGCGTCCGCGTGGACGGCGACCAGGGTGAAGGCGCCGTCCAGTCGGCCGCAGACCACTCGCATGGCCTCGGCCAGGTCACCCTGGTACGCCTCACCGAGCAGGTGGGCGACGACCTCGGTGTCGGTCTCGGACCGGAGGGTGTGGCCGCGCTCGGCGATCTCGGCGCGCAGCTGGGCGAAGTTCTCGATGATGCCGTTGTGGACGACGGCCACCCGGCCGTCGTCGTCCAGGTGGGGGTGGGCGTTGGCGTCCGTCGGGCCGCCGTGGGTGGCCCAGCGGGTGTGGCCGATGCCGGTGGTGCCGCCGGGCAGGGGGGACTCGGCGAGCGACTTCTCCAGGTTGCCGAGCTTGCCGGCCCGCTTGTCCGTGACGAGACTCCACTGCCCCTGGGAGTCCTGCGCCTGCACCGCGACACCGGCCGAGTCATAGCCCCGGTACTCCAGTCGCTGCAGGCCCGCGATTACTACGTCGAGGGCGGACTGCGCGCCCACGTATCCAACAATTCCGCACATGCGTGCCAGCATAAGGGCCGTTCTGTGGCCCTTTTCCCGCCCCGCGCGAACGCTGCGTGACCGACACCACAACCACGGTGAACGGCGCTACGGCTCACAATGGAGCACGTGCTGACCGAACTCTGTACGCGGGGAGCTGCCTCGCCCGGCTCGTCCCCGTCCCCCTATGTGGACCTCAGCCGGGCCGAGTGGAGTGCGCTGCGCGAGCGTACGCCACTGCCGCTGACCGCCGAGGAGGTGGAGCAGCTGCGCGGCCTCGGCACAGCCCTCGACCTCGACGAGGTGCGTGACGTCTACCTGCCCCTGTCCCGACTGCTGAACCTGTACATCCACGCCACGCACGACCTGCGCGGCGCGCTGGGCACCTTCCTGGACACCCCGGACACCGAGCGCACCCGCACGCCGTTCATCATCGGCGTGGCCGGCTCGGTGGCCGTCGGCAAGTCCACCACCGCCCGCCTGCTCCAGGCCCTGCTGGCCCGCTGGCCCGAGCACCCCCGGGTCGAGCTGGTCACCACCGACGGCTTCCTGCTGCCCAACGCCGAGCTGCGCCGCCGGGGCCTGATGGCCCGCAAGGGCTTCCCGGAGTCGTACGACCGCCGGGCGCTGATGCGCTTCGTGGCGGACGTGAAGGCGGGCAAGGACCGGGTCACCGCACCGGTGTACTCCCACCTGGTGTACGACATCGTGCCGGACGTGCGGCTGACGGTGGAGCGCCCGGACATCCTGATCGTCGAGGGGCTGAACGTGCTCCAGCCGGCCCTGCCCGGCACCGACGGCCGCACCCGCCTCGCGGTGGCCGACTACTTCGACTTCTCGATCTACGTCGACGCCCGCACCGACGACATCGAGCACTGGTACCTGGACCGCTTCCGCAAGCTGCGGCAGACGGCCTTCCAGGACCCGAACTCGTACTTCCGCCGCTTCACCGAGGTGCCGGAGGAGGAGGCGATGGAGTACGGCCGGCAGGTCTGGCGCACCATCAACAAGCCCAACCTGCTGGAGAACGTGCTGCCCACCCGTGGCCGGGCCACCCTGGTCCTGCAGAAGGGCCCGGACCACAAGGTCCGCCGGGCACTGCTGCGCAAGCTCTGACCGGGCGAAGGACGCACGGCGAACGCATCCGGCGAAGGACACACCACGAAGGGCCCCCGCACCGGGCGGGGGCCCTTCGCCGTACGGGGCCTCAGCCCAGGTGGGTGCGCACAGCCTCGGCCAGCCGCTGCGCGACCGCCTCGGCCTGTGCCGGGTCGGCGGCCTCGACCATGACCCGGACCAGCGGCTCGGTACCGGAGGGGCGCAGCAGCACCCGGCCGGTGGCGCCCAGCGCGGTCTCGGCCTCGGTGACGGCGGCGGCCAGCTCGGTGCTGGTCCGCACCCGGCTCTTGTCGACGCCCTTGACGTTGATCAGCACCTGCGGCAGACGGGTCATCACGGCGGCCAGGTCGGCCAGCGGCTGCTTGGTGGCGGCCAGTCGGGCGCCCAGCATCAGGCCGGTCAGGGTGCCGTCGCCGGTGGTGGCGTGGTCCAGCAGGATGACGTGGCCGGACTGCTCGCCGCCCAGCGCGAAGCCGTGCTCCTTCATCGCCTCCAGCACGTAGCGGTCGCCGACGGCGGTCTCCACCAGGTCGATGCCCTCGCGCTCCATCGCCAGCTTGAAGCCGAGGTTGGACATCACGGTGGCGACCGCGGTGTTGCGGCGCAGGGTGCCGGCCTCCTTCATGGCGACGGCGAGGATGGCGATGATCTGGTCGCCGTCCACCTCGTTGCCCTCGGCGTCGGCGGCCAGGCAGCGGTCGGCGTCGCCGTCCAGGGCGATGCCGAGGTCGGCCCGGTACTCCTTCATCGCGTCGCGCAGCCGGTCCAGGTGGGTGGAGCCGACGCCGTCGTTGATGTTGAGGCCGGTGGGTTCGGCGCCCAGGGTGTGGACGACCTCGGCGCCGGCCCGGGCGAAGGCCTCGGGGGCGACGTACGCGGCCGCGCCGTGGGCACCGTCGATGACGACCTTGATCCCGTCCAGGCGGTTGGGCAGCACGCCGATCAGGTGGGCGACGTACTTGTCGAAGCCCTCGGTGTACTCGCGGACCCGGCCGACCGCCGCGCCGGTCGGGCGGTTCCAGTCCTCGCCGTCGACGGTGTGCTTGCGGTAGTGGGACTCGATCGCGTCCTCGATCCGGTCGTCCAGCTTGTGGCCGCCGCGGGCGAGGAACTTGATGCCGTTGTCCGGCATGGCGTTGTGGCTGGCGGACAGCATCACGCCGAAGTCGGCGCCGAGCGCGCCGGTGAGGTACGCCACGGCGGGGGTGGGGAGGACACCGACCCGGAGCACGTCGACGCCGGAGCTCGCCAGGCCCGCGATGACCGCGGCCTCCAGGAACTCGCCCGAGGCGCGGGGGTCACGGCCGACGACCGCGACCGGCCGGTGCCCCTCGAAGGCGCCGGCCTCGCCGAGCACGTGGGACGCCGCGACCGACAGGCCGAGCGCCAGCTCCGCCGTCAGGCCCTCGTTGGCCACACCGCGTACGCCGTCCGTACCGAAGAGTCGTCCCACTGTCCCGTCCTCCATCACCATGCTCGGAACCCACCGATGATCCCGGCCGCCGCACGTTAGCCGGGGAACACGTCGCCCCGGAGTACACGAGGTACTCCGGGGCGACGGTTTGCGCAACCAGGGGGTGCACCGCCAGGGCGGGCCGCACCCCCGGGGACGCGATTAGCGCTTGCTGTACTGCGGCGCCTTGCGGGCCTTCTTCAGACCGGCCTTCTTGCGCTCGACGGCGCGGGCGTCACGCATCAGGAAGCCGGCCTTCTTGAGGGCGGCGCGGTTGTTGTCCACGTCGGCCTCGTTCAGGGCACGGGCGACGCCGAGGCGCAGCGCGTAGGCCTGGCCGGAGACGCCGCCACCGCTGATGCGGGCGACGACGTCGTAACGGCCGTCAAGCTCGAGGAGCTTGAAGGGCTCGTTCACGGTCTGCTGGTGCACCTTGTTCGGGAAGTAACCCTCGAGGGTGCGACCGTTGATCTTCCACTGGCCGGTGCCGGGGACGATGCGCACGCGGGCGATCGCCTCCTTGCGACGGCCGAGGCCGGCGCCCGGGGTGGCCTCGCCGAAGCGGCCGGCCAGGGACTCGGAGGTGTAGCTCTCCTCGGAGGTGTACTCGCCCTCGACGGCCTCAACGGCCTCGTCGAAGTCGACCTCAAGGGTTTCAGTGGTCTCGGCCACGATGATCCTCAGCTCTTTTCAGTGTTGGGGGGCTTGGTGGCCGAATTACTGCGCGACCTGGGTGATCTCGAACGGCACCGGCTGCTGGGCAGCGTGGGGGTGCTGGTCGCCCGAGTAGACCTTCAGCTTGGAGAGCATCTGGCGGCCCAGGCTGTTCTTGGGGATCATGCCCTTGATGGCCTTCTCGACGGCCTTCTCGGGGTTGTTCGCCAGCAGGTCGTCGTAGCGCACCGAGCGCAGACCGCCCGGGAAGCCCGAGTGGCGGTAGGCCAGCTTCTGGGTCTTCTTGTTACCGGACAGGTGCACCTTGTCGGCGTTGATGATGATGACGAAGTCACCAGTGTCAACGTGCGGCGCGTAGATCGCCTTGTGCTTGCCCCGGAGGAGGTTGGCGGCCTGGGAGGCCAGGCGGCCGAGCACGACGTCGGTCGCGTCGATGACGTGCCACTGACGCTGGACGTCGCCGGGCTTGGGGCTGTACGTACGCACGGTCGTAGCCTTCGCTTTTCAGTGAGTGAGTCCTGACAGGAGCACCCGGAGGGATGAGCAGCCTGGCCACCCTTGGACGCAATTCAAGGGGGACCGCTGGTCGTCGACCTGATGTCTCCGGCGTACCGACCTCTCACGTGAGATAGAGCGAGCCAATACGCACATCAAGCGTCCAGGTTACCGGGCGGGCGGGAAGGGGTCAAAAAACCCCTGGCGCCCACCCCGCCGTCACTCAGCGTTCGCGCTCGACCCGGGTGACGTCCCAGACCGGTTCGGCCGATTCGAAGACCCGGCCGTCCGCCCCGAACACCAGGAAGCGGTCGAAGGTCTTGGCGAACCAGCGGTCGTGGGTCACGCACAGCACCGTGCCGTCGAAGGCCTCCAGCCCCGCCTGCAGCGCCTCGGCGCTCTCCAGGTCCAGGTTGTCGGTCGGCTCGTCCAGCAACAGGGCCGTCACACCGGAGAGTTCGAGCTTGAGGATCATCAGCCGGGCCTGCTGCCCGCCGGACAGCGACTCGAACTTCTGCTCCTCCTGGCGGTCCAGCTCGTACCGTCGCAGCGCGCCCATCGCGGCGCCGCGGCTGAGCGCGTGCTCCTCCTCGATGATCGAGCGGACGGTACGGCCGAACAGCTCCGGGTGGGCGTGGGTCTGCCGGAAGTGGCCGGGGACGACCCGGGCGCCGAGCTTCCAGTCGCCGGTGTGGGCCACGCTGCCGTCGCCCGCGAGCAGCCGCAGCAGGTGCGACTTGCCGGCCCCGTTGGCGCCCAGCACCGCGACCCGCTCGCCGTAGAAGACCTCCAGGTCGAAGGGCTGCATCAGGCCGGTGAGCTCCAGCCGCTCCATGGTGAAGGCCCGCACCCCGGTGCGCCCGCCCTTGAGCCGCATGGAGATGCTCTGCTCGCGCGGCGGCGCCTCCGGCGGGCCGGCGTCCTCGAACTTCTTCAGCCGGGTCTGGGCGGCCGCGTAGCGGGAGGCCATCTCGTGGCTGACGGCGGCGGCCTGACGCAGGTTGACCACCAGCTTCTTGAGCTTGGCGTGCTCCTCGTCCCAGCGGCGGCGCAGCTCCTCGAACCGCTCGAAGCGGGCCTTGCGGGCCTCGTGGAAGGTGTCGAAGCCGCCGCCGTGCACCCAGACGCTGCTGCCGGCACCGCCGGACTCGACGCTGATGATCTTGTCCGCGGTGCGGGAGAGCAGCTCGCGGTCGTGCGAGATGAACAGGACGGTCTTCGAGGTGGCCTTGATGGCCTCCTCCAGCCAGCGCTTGGCGGGGACGTCCAGGTAGTTGTCCGGCTCGTCGAGCAGCAGCACCTCGTCGGGGCCGCGCAGCAGCGCCTCCAGCACCAGCCGCTTCTGCTCGCCGCCGGAGAGGGTGTTCAGGCCCCGCCACTGGGCCTTGTCGAAGGGCGTCCCGAGGGCCGCCATGGTGCAGACGTCCCAGTCGGTCTCGTAGTCGTAGCCGCCGACGTCCGCCCAGTCGGAGAGCGCCTGGGCGTAAGCCATCTGCGTCTTCTCGTCGTCCTGGGCGATCATCGCCAGCTCGGCGGCGTCCACCGCGCGGGCGGCCTTGGCGATCCGCTCCGGGGCGACCGAGACGAGCAGGTCGCGCACCGACGCGTCGGCGGGCAGGGCACCCGGGGTGGCGCTCTGGTCCTCGCGGCCGGTGGTGCCGACGAACTGGCGCATCACGCCGAGCCCGCCGCTGATCGTCACCGTGCCGCCGTGCGGCTGGATGTCCCCCGCGATCATGCGCAGCAGAGTGGTCTTGCCGGCCCCGTTGGCGCCCACCAGGGCCACCGCGGCGCCCTCACCGACCCGGAAGGACGCGTCGTCGAACAGCACCCGCCCGTCCGGCAGGTAGTACTCCAGGTGCGAAATCTCGACGTGTCCCATAGCAGGGATTGTCCCAAGCGGACGCCCCGGACCAAAACCGATTACGAGGCGACGGGCTGCCCGGGCAGCGTGCGCATCCGCCTGGCCTGCCGGTTCCGCTCGGCGAGCTGGTCGTCCGGCGGGTAGCCGACCTCCTCCAGGGTGAGCCCGTAGGGGCGGATCACGTTGACGGCCGAGTTGCGGACCCCGCCAGCCAGCACCTCGCCGGGGAACTCCACCGGCCGGTGCCCGTCGCCGACCAGCAGCATCGCGCCGACCAGCGCCCTGACCATGTTGTGGCAGAAGGCGTCGGCCCGGACGGTGGCCACCGCCAGGGTGCCCTCCTGGCTCGCGTAGGCGTCCACCGGGACGCGGTCCCAGTGCAGCTCCAGCAAGGTGCGGATGGTGGTGGCGCCCTCGCGCTTCTTGCAGTACGCGGCGAAGTCGTGCTCGCCGAGCAGCAGCTTCGCGGCCTCGTTCATCCGGTCCACGTCCAGCGGCCGGTCGTGCCAGAGCACGTGTCCGCGCAGCAGCGGGTCGACCCCGCCGGGGTGGTCGGCGACCCGGTACGCGTACCGGCGCCAGATCGCCGAGAAGCGGGCGTCGAACCCGGCCGGCGCCTCGCCGACCCGGTAGATCCGGACGTCCCCGGGCAGCCGCCCGGCCAGCCGGCGGAGCAGCTTCTCCCGGTGCGCCTCCCACAGCTCGGCCGGCAGGTCGACGTGGGCGACCTGGCCGCGGGCGTGGACGCCTGCGTCGGTGCGGCCGGCCACGGTCAGCGGGAAGAGCTCCCGGCTGCGGGTGACGACCTGCAGCGCGCTCTCGATCTCCTCCTGGACCGTCCGGCGGCCGCCCTTCTGGCGGGCCCAGCCGGAGAACTCGGCGCCCTGGTAGGCGAGGTCGAGCCGGACCCGGACGTACCCGTCGGCCGGGCCGTCCTTCACCGGCGGCTGCTCGGCACAATCGTTGACCACTGCTGTTCCTCTCCCGGGACGAGAAAACGGGCCCGCTCCCCCATCGCTGGGGAAGCGGGCCCGCAACACACCTGGCGGTGTCAGGCCTGCTCGGCGACCTCGGCCTCGTCGGCCTTGGGGGCCTCGACCTTGGCGTCGGCCTCCTTGACGGCCCGCTTGGTGGCGGCCTCGGCCTCGCCGACGGCGGTCTGCGCGACGGTCAGCGCCTCGACCAGCTCGATCACGGCCATCGGGGCGTTGTCGCCACGACGGGGACCGATCTTGGTGATACGGGTGTAACCACCCGGGCGGTTCTCGTAGCGCGGCGCGATCTCGGTGAAGAGGGTGTGCAGCACGGCGATGTCCGTGATGGTCTTGCGCACCAGGCGACGGTTGTGGATGTCGCCCTTCTTCGCCTTGGTGATGAGCTTCTCCGCCAGCGGGCGCATCCGACGGGCCTTGGCCTCGGTCGTGGTGATGCGGCCGTACTGGAACAGCTCCCGGCACAGACCGGCGAGCAGCAGCGGCTCGTGGTGCGGGCCGCCGCCGAGGCGGGCACCCTTGGTGGGACGCGGCATGGAATTACTCCTTGGATCTCCGACTGCGGCCGTACCAGGTACCGCAGCGGGCGTACGGGCACTGTGCCCGCACGGCTTTCATGACGACGGGGACGGTCCTCGGAAGAACCGCCCCCGCGGCCAAATCTCTTAGTACTGCTCGGTCTCCGCGTAACCCGCGTCGTCCAGGTCGTCGGCGCCGAAGGCGTCGGCGGCGGCGGTCGGGTCGAACCCGGGCGGGCTGTCCTTGAGGGCCAGGCCCATGCCGGCCAGCTTCGCCTTGACCTCGTCGATCGACTTCGCACCGAAGTTGCGGATGTCGAGCAGGTCGGCCTCCGAGCGGGCGACGAGCTCACCCACCGTGTGGATGCCCTCGCGCTTGAGGCAGTTGTAGGAGCGGACCGTGAGCTCCAGCTCCTCGATCGGCAGCGCCAGGTCGGCGGCCAGGGCGGCGTCCGTCGGGGACGGGCCCATGTCGATGCCCTCGGCGTCGATGTTCAGCTCGCGGGCGAGACCGAACAGCTCCACCAGGGTCTTGCCGGCCGAGGCCATGGCGTCGCGCGGACGCATGGCGGGCTTGGTCTCGACGTCGACGATCAGCTTGTCGAAGTCGGTCCGCTGCTCGACACGGGTGGCCTCGACCTTGTAGGTGACCTTCAGCACGGGGCTGTAGATCGAGTCGACCGGGATGCGGCCGATCTCCTGGCCGGAGGCCTTGTTCTGGACGGCGGAGACGTAGCCGCGACCGCGCTCGACGGTCAGCTCCATCTCCAGCTTGCCCTTGCCGTTCAGGGTGGCGAGGACCAGCTCGGGGTTGTGCACCTCGACACCCGCCGGCGGGGCGATGTCGGCGGCGGTCACGACGCCCGGGCCCTGCTTGCGCAGGTACATCACGACCGGCTCGTCGTGCTCCGAGGAGACGACCAGCTGCTTGATGTTGAGGATGAGGTCGGTCACGTCCTCCTTGACGCCCGGCACGGTGGTGAACTCGTGCAGGACGCCGTCGATGCGGATGCTGGTGACAGCGGCACCCGGGATCGACGACAGGAGCGTGCGGCGCAGGGAGTTGCCGAGGGTGTAGCCGAAGCCCGGCTCCAGCGGCTCGATCACGAACCGGGAGCGGAACTCGTCGACGACCTCTTCGGTCAGCGAGGGACGCTGAGCGATAAGCATGGGGTTTCGATCCTCCAGTCTTCGGCGCCCACTATTTGACGCCGAACGGACGGCCATGAGGCGATGGCCTCATGCCAAGCGTACGGGGTCCCGCGGAAAACGGGACCCCGTACGAGGTTTAAAGCAGACTGCGAGCCCGAAGGCGCTGCGTCAGACGCGGCGGCGCTTCGGCGGACGGCAGCCGTTGTGCGGGGTGGGGGTGACGTCCTGGATCGAGCCGACCTCCAGGCCGGTGGCCTGGAGCGAACGGATCGCGGTCTCGCGGCCGGAGCCCGGACCCTTCACGAAGACGTCGACCTTGCGCATGCCGTGCTCCTGCGCGCGACGGGCAGCGGCCTCGGCGGCCATCTGCGCGGCGAACGGGGTGGACTTGCGCGAGCCCTTGAAGCCGACGTGGCCGGCGGAGGCCCAGGAGATCACGTTGCCCGCGGGGTCGGTGATCGAAACGATGGTGTTGTTGAACGTGCTCTTGATGTGCGCGTGGCCGTGAGCGACGTTCTTCTTTTCCTTGCGGCGGATCTTCTTCGCGCCGGCAGCCTGACGACCCTTGGGGGGCATAAGTCTGTTCTCCTACTGAGGTGGTCGGTCCGCTGACCCGCGGGCCGGAGGGATGTCCGGTTACGGGACGGACTACTTCTTGCCCGGCTTCTTCTTGCCGGCGATCGCGCGACGCGGGCCCTTGCGGGTACGCGCGTTGGTGTGGGTGCGCTGGCCGCGGACCGGCAGGCCACGGCGGTGACGCAGACCCTCGTAGCAGCCGATCTCGACCTTGCGGCGGATGTCGGCGGCCACCTCACGGCGGAGGTCACCCTCGACCGTGTAGTTGGCGTCGATGTACTGGCTCAGCTTGACCAGGTCGTCCTCGGTGATGTCGCGAACGCGGACATCCGGGTTGACGCCGGTCTCGGCGAGGGTCTGCTGGGCGCGGGTACGGCCGATGCCGTACACGTACGTAAGGGCGATCTCGATCCGCTTCTCACGGGGGAGATCAACGCCGGCGAGGCGTGCCATTCAAGGCTCCTGTGGTTCTTCAGAGGTCTGACGAGCCACCTACTCCGACACCTCACGGTGAGGGAGCCCCGGCCTCTGACCGGGGGCGGCAGTCCGTCCCTTCCGGGACGGATCGGGTGACCCGCGTATGACGTTTTCGCGTCGCGCGAAGTACTACGAGAAATGCGGGAGGGAGATCAGCCCTGGCGCTGCTTGTGGCGCAGGTTGTCGCAGATCACCATGACCCGGCCGTGACGGCGGATCACCTTGCACTTGTCGCAGATCTTCTTGACGCTCGGCTTGACCTTCATGGTTCAGGTTCTCCGGGTCTAGATCTGACGTTCTTACTTGTAGCGGTAGACGATCCGGCCGCGCGTGAGGTCGTAGGGGCTGAGCTCCACGACCACCCGGTCGTCCGGCAGGATGCGGATGTAGTGCATGCGCATCTTGCCACTGATGTGCGCGAGGACCTTGTGACCGTTCTGCAGCTCGACCTTGAACATCGCGTTCGGAAGAGACTCGATCACGGTGCCCTCGATCTCAATGGCGCCTTGCTTCTTAGCCATGAACTGCGAGATCCACCTTCCGGGACCGGCTACCGTATGCGGAACGCTCGTGCGAACCTGGGTTCACCCCGTCCCCGGAGGGATGAGGGCGCGCTGAAGCACGCTACGAGTGAGCCGACGGTCCATCCTACGCCAGCGCGTCCCACGGTCCAAAACGGGGGTACCGGAAGGAGTCCACCGTCACACCGGTCGCGTCAGACCCCGGTGGGGATGGTCAGCGGCTCGACGTGGGCGGTGCAGGCCGAGCAGCGGCGGGCGGCCTGCGGGATCTCGGTCAGGCACTCGGGGCAGGGGCGCTTGGGGGCCTTCGGCTTCTTCGGCAGGTACCGCTCGGTGGCCTTGGTGATCGGCAGCACGACGCAGAAGTACAGCACCGCGGCGGTCATGAAGAAGGCGATCAGCACGTTCAGGAACTGGCCGTACGGGAACTTCACCCCGCCTATCTCGGCCTTGTACGAGCTGAAGTCGCCGGCCGCACCGACCACCACGCCCACCAGCGGGGTGAGGAAGGCGGAGACGAAGCCGGTCACCACCGCGGTGAACGCGGCACCGATGACCACACCGACCGCCATGTCGATGACGTTGCCGCGCATCATGAAGTCGCGGAATCCCTTGAGCACGTGCTCTCTCCTGCTCGCTCGTAAGCCGACTGCCACTGCCAGCCGTTAAAAATAGGACAAAAGCCCTGGAGGTCCAAACCTCCAGGGCTCTGATCCCTTGTCAGGGGCGGCGATCGGCCACCGCGGCGACTACGCCAGCGGGTCCGGAGCCGCGGTGATGCCCAGCTTGGCGAGCTCGGCCTTGCCGCCGTCGAAGGCGGTCAGCACCAGCGGACCCTGCTCGGTGACGGCCACCGAGTGCTCCCAGTGCGAGGCCCAGGTGCCGTCGTTGGTGACGACCGTCCACTCGTCGTCCAGCACCGCGGTGTGCGGGGTGCCCAGCGAGACCATCGGCTCGATCGCCAGCACGGTGCCGGGGACGAGCTTCGGGCCCTTGCCGCGGCCGCGCTCGACGTAGTTCAGCACGTGCGGCTCCATGTGCATCGCGGTGCCGATGCCGTGGCCGCCGTAGCCCTCGGTGATGCCCCACTTGCCCTTGGGCGGCAGCGGCTGGCGGCGGATGAAGCCCTCGATCGCCTTGGAGACGTCCACCAGGCGGTTGTTCTTCTTCATCTGGGCGATGCCGGCCCACATCGAGCCCTCGGTCACCCGGCTGAGCATCTCGACCTCGGGGCGGACCTCGCCGACCGCGACGGTGATCGCCGAGTCGCCGTGCCAGCCGTCCAGGATGGCGCCGCAGTCGATCGAGATGATGTCGCCCTCCTGCAGCACCCGCTCTCCGGGGATGCCGTGCACGACCTCGTTGTTCACCGAGGCGCAGATGACGCCCGGGAACCACAACCCGCCGTGGTGGGCGCGGAAGTTCGAGGTGGCGCCGTGGTCGGTGATGACCTTGTCGGCGATGTCGTTGAGCTCCTGGGTGGTCACCCCGGGAGCGACCGCCTCGCGGCAGGCCTTGAGCGCCTCGGCGACGACCAGCCCGGCCGCCCGCATCTTCGCGATCTGCTCGGGGGTCTTGATCTCCACCATCAGGTCACGCCTTCCAAGTCCGGATTACCACTGCCTACCACCGTACGACGTCGAAAACGGCCGGGCCGCCCGCTCCACGGGCGACCCGGCCGTTCCACGCGTACCTCGCCGAGCGAACTCAGCCGTTCTGCTTCAGCGCCTCGATCGCGCGCTGGGTGACCTCGTCCACCTTGCCGAGGGCCGAGATGGTCGCCACCAGGCCCTGCTGGACGTAGTAGTCGATGATCGGCTCGGTCTCCGTGTGGTAGACCTCCAGGCGCGTGCGCACCTTCTCCTCGGTGTCGTCCGAGCGCTGGTACAGCTCGCCGCCGCACTCGTCGCAGACGCCGTCGACCTTCGGCGGGTTGTAGTCCACGTGGAACACGTGGCCCCCGTCGTTGCGGCACAGGCGGCGGCCGGCGATCCGGCGGACGACCTCGTCCTCGGGGACCTCCAGGTCCAGCACGCCGTCCAGCTCGATGCCCTGCTCGGCGAGGAACTCGTCGAGCGCCTTGGCCTGCCCCAGGTTGCGGGGGAAGCCGTCGAGCAGGAAGCCGTTGGCCGCGTCGGCCTGCAGCATGCGGTCCTTGGCCATCCCGATGGTGACCTCATCCGGCACCAGGCGACCCGCGTCCATGTAGCTCTTGGCCTCGAGCCCCAGCGGGGTGCCCTGACCGATGTTGGCGCGGAACAGGTCGCCGGTGGAGATGTGGGGGATGGACAGGGTCTTGGCGAGCAGGTGCGCCTGAGTACCCTTCCCGGCCCCGGGAGGACCAACGAGGACGATACGCATCAGCGGAGGAACCCTTCGTAATTGCGCTGCTGGAGCTGGCTCTCGATCTGCTTCACAGTTTCGAGTCCGACGCCGACGACGATGAGCACGCTGGTGCCGCCGAACGGGAAGTTGGTCTGCTGTCCGAAGGCGACCAGGGCGATCATCGGGATCAACGCGATCAGGCCCAGGTAGAGCGAACCCGGCCACGTGATACGGGTCAGCACGTAGTTCAGGTACTCGGCCGTCGGTCGGCCGGCCCGGATGCCCGGGATGAAGCCACCATACTTCTTCATATTGTCGGCAACTTCTTCGGGGTTGAAGGAGATGGCGACGTAGAAGAAGGCGAAGAACACGATCAGCAGGAAGTAGGTGGCCATGTAGATCGGGTGGTCACCCTTGACGAAGTTCTGCTTGATCCAGACCGCCCAGCCCGCCTGGCTGTTGGTCAGCTGGACCACCAGGGCCGGGATGTACAGCAGCGACGAGGCGAAGATGACCGGGATGACACCGGCCTGGTTCACCTTGAGCGGGATGTAGGTCGAAGTGCCGCCGAACGCCCGGCGGCCGATCATGCGCTTTGCGTACTGGACCGGGATCCGGCGCTGGGCCTGCTCCACGAAGATGACCAGCATCACAACGATGACGCCGACGGCCACCACGGAGAGGAACTCGACCCAGCCGCCGCCGATGGTGCCGGACTGCTTGATGGCCCACATCGAGGACGGGAACTGCGCGGCGATCGAGGTGAAGATCAGCAGCGACATGCCGTTGCCGATGCCGCGGTCGGTGATCAGCTCACCGAGCCACATGATGACCGTGGTGCCGGCCGTCATCGTGATGACCATGACCGCGATCCGGAACACCGAGGTGTCCGGAACGATCTGGTTGGCGTACACGCAGCCCGAGAACAGCGCACCGCTGGAGGCCGTCGCGACGATGCCGGTGCCCTGGAGCACGGCGAGCGCGATGGTCAGGTAGCGGGTGTACTGGGTGATCTTCGCCTGCCCGGCCTGGCCCTCCTTCTTCAGCGCCTCCAGTCGCGGGATCACGACGGTGAGGAGCTGGAGGATGATGCTCGCCGTGATGTACGGCATGATGCCGAGCGCGAAGATCGTCAACTGGAGCAGTGCGCCACCGCTGAACAGGTTGACGAGCCCGAAGAGGCCGTTGTTCTTGGTCTCCTTCACGCACTCGTTCACGGCCGTGAAGCTCACGCCCGGGATCGGAATGTGCGAGCCCAGGCGGAACAGCACCATGATGCCCAGCGTGAACAGCAGCTTCTTGCGCAGGTCGGGCGTCTGGAACGCCCGCGCGAACGCACTGAGCACGGTGCCTCCTGCGCCTCCCGCGCGTCGTCGGCGGGAGGGTCGGTCCTGAATGGGGAGTTTGCGGTACGGGCTCCCGTACAGACGGCACAGGCGAGCCTACGCGCAGCCTACAAGGGAACTCCACGGACTCTAACAGTGCGCGGCCACTCGAAAGAAGCGCGTACCGTCCCTCCCCCACTCACGGGGGTACGGGATGCCCGGTTTTGCCACACAAAAGAACGAGCGCCGGTACCGCCGGATTTCGGCTCCGGGTGAAAGTCGCGGTAAAAGCACGAGCCCCGCACCTCCCGGAGGAGGTGCGGGGCTCGAAGCCGGTGGTCGGCGGGTTCAGCGGGCTCAGACGAGCTCGGTGACCGTACCGCCGGCGGCCTTGATCTTCTCGGCGGCCGAGCCGGAGACGGCGTCGACCGTCACCTGCAGCGCAACCGAGACCTCGCCGGTGCCGAGCACCTTGACGAGGGAGTTCTTGCGAACCGCGCCCTTGGCGACCAGGTCCTCGATCGTGACCTCGCCACCCTGCGGGTAGAGCTCGGCCAGCTTGTCGAGGTTGACGACCTGGAACGTGATCTTGAACGGGTTCTTGAAGCCCTTCAGCTTCGGCAGACGCATGTGGAGCGGCATCTGGCCACCCTCGAAGCGCTGCGGAACCTGGTAGCGGGCCTTGGTGCCCTTGGTACCACGACCGGCGGTCTTACCCTTGGAGCCCTCACCACGACCCACACGGATCTTGTCGGTCTTGGCACCCGGGGCGGGCCGCAGGTTGTGGATCTTGATCGGGTTGTCGCCCATGATCAGTCCACCTCCTCAACCGTCACCAGGTGACGGACCGTGTGGGCCATCCCGCGGATCTCGGGACGGTCCTCCTTGACCACCACATCGTGCATGCGCTTGAGACCAAGCGAACGCAGGGTGTCACGGTGGTTCTGCTTGCTGCCGATGTACGACTTGGTCTGCGTGATCTTCAGGCGAGCCATCAGGCGCTCACCCCAGCAGCACGCGCCCGCAGCAGAGCGGCGGGGGCCACGTCCTCCAGCGGCAGACCACGACGGGCGGCGATCTCCTCGGGGCGCACGAGGCCCTTCAGAGCGGCCACCGTGGCGTGCACGATGTTGATCGCGTTGTCCGAGCCGAGCGACTTCGACAGGATGTCGTGGATGCCGGCGCACTCCAGGACGGCGCGCACCGGACCACCGGCGATAACACCGGTACCGGGGGCGGCGGGCTTCAGCAGCACGACGCCGGCGGCCTTCTCACCCTGGATCGGGTGCGGGATGGTGCCCTGGATACGGGGAACCTTGAAGAAGTTCTTCTTGGCCTCCTCGACACCCTTCGCGATGGCGGCCGGAACCTCCTTCGCCTTCCCGTAACCGACACCCACGGTGCCGTCACCATCGCCCACCACGACCAGCGCGGTGAAGCTGAAGCGACGACCACCCTTGACAACCTTGGCGACACGGTTGATCGCGACGACGCGCTCGACGTAAGCGGTCTTCTCGACGGCGGGGGCGTTGCCCCGGTCGTCACGCTTACGGTCGCGCCGCTCGCCACCGGTGCCGCCACCGGCGCCGCTACCGCGGCGCTGGGGTCCAGCCATTGGATTTACCTCTCTCGTTTACGTCCGTCGACAGAGTCGACGAGCGGCTTAGAAGTCGAGCCCGGCCTCACGGGCCGCGTCCGCCAGGGCGGCGATGCGGCCGGCGTACCGGTTGCCCGCGCGGTCGAAGACGACCGCCTCGATGCCGGCAGCCTTGGCGCGCTCGGCGACCAGGCTCCCGACCTTCTTGGCCAGCTCGGTCTTGTCGCCCTCGGCGCCCTTGATGGACACGTCGAGGGTGGACGCCGACGCCAGGGTGTGACCCTTGGCGTCGTCGATGACCTGGGCGACCATGTGACGGTTCGAGCGCGTCACAACGAGGCGCGGACGCACCTCGGTGCCGACGACGCGCTTGCGAACGCGGATCGCGCGGCGCTTGCGAGCGGCGCTCTTGTAGGCGTTGCCCTTGCCGATCTTGACAGAGACGCTCATCGCTTACTTACCACTCTTTCCGACCTTGCGGCGGATGACCTCGCCCGCGTACTTGACACCCTTGGCCTTGTACGGGTCGGGCTTGCGCAGCTTGCGGATCTTCGCGGCGACCTCGCCGACCTTCTGCTTGTCGATGCCGTCCACGTGGAACTTGGTGGCCGACTCGACGACGAAGGTGATGCCCTCGGGGGCCTCGACCAGAATCGGGTGGCTGTAGCCCAGCTGGAACTCCATGTCGGAGCCCTTCGCCAGAACTCGGTAGCCGACACCGCTGATCTCCAGCGACTTGCGGTAGCCCGCGGTCACGCCGGTGATCATGTTCGCCACCAGCGTGCGGGAAAGGCCGTGCAGGGCCTTCGACAGACGCTCGTCGTTGGGGCGGGTGACGAGCAGAGTGCCGTCCTCGCCCTTGCCGATCTCGATCGGCGCGGCGACAACGTGGGTGAGGGAGCCCTTCGGGCCCTTCACCGAGACCGCCTGGCCATCGATGGTGACGTCCACGCCGGCGGGAACCGGGATGGGCAGCCGTCCAATGCGCGACATTGCTGTACCTCCGTTTCCCGAATTACCAGACGTAGGCGAGAACTTCTCCGCCTACGCCCTTCTTGGCAGCCTGCTTGTCGGTGAGGAGACCGGAGGACGTGGAGATGATCGCCACGCCCAGGCCGCCGAGCACCTTCGGCAGGTTGGTGGACTTTGCGTAAACGCGCAGACCCGGCTTGCTGATGCGCTTGATGCCGGCGATGGAGCGCTCACGGTTGGGGCCGAACTTGAGCTCGATGGTCAGCTTCTTGCCGACCTCGCCCTCAGTGGGCTCCTCAACCTTGTAGGAGGAGATGTACCCCTCCTGCTGCAGGATCTGGGCGACGTGCGCCTTGATCTTGCTGGCCGGCATCGCCACGGTGTCGTGGTACGCCGAGTTCGCGTTACGCAGACGCGTGAGCATGTCTGCGATGGGGTCGGTCATGGTCATGATGGCCTCAGGCCTCTCTCGCCGTGGTTTCTCCGCACCAGGTCCCCCTGCCGGACTCTTCCGAGTTCGTCAGGGGCACAAGCGCAGGGGACCTACGACGTAGTAAGACTGGGTGCGAGCCCTCTCAGAAGAGGACCACGGACATCCATGGGAATGCCGTGGCGGGGGGCCCGACCCCACTACCTTACGGGAATCCGTACGGCAGGCCCAAAACGGGCCGGTGTGGGATCGGGCACCTCTGCTTCGCTGGCGGTACCTAAAAGCTCTGGCCCTCTACGGAGAGAGGACTACCAGGAGCTCTTGGTCACGCCCGGCAGCTCGCCGCGGTGCGCCATCTCACGGAGGCAGACACGGCACAGGCCGAACTTGCGGTACACCGAGTGCGGACGGCCGCAGCGCTGGCACCGGGTGTAGGCCCGGACGCCGAACTTCGGCTTGCGCTCGGACTTCGCGATGAGGGACTTCTTCGCCATTGGCTCACGCCTCCTTGAACGGGAAGCCCAGAGCACGCAGGAGCGCCCGGCCCTCGTCGTCGGTCTGAGCGGTGGTCACGACGGTGATGTCCATACCGCGCTGACGGTCGACCTTGTCCTGGTCGATCTCGTGGAACATAACCTGCTCGGTCAGACCGAAGGTGTAGTTGCCACGGCCGTCGAACTGCTTCGGGGAGAGGCCACGGAAGTCACGGATACGCGGCAGGGCCAGCGACACCAGACGGTCCAGGAACTCCCACATGCGGTCACCACGGAGGGTGACGTGGGTGCCGATCGGCTGGCCCTCACGCAGCTTGAACTGCGCGATGGACTTGCGAGCCTTGGTCACGGCCGGCTTCTGACCGGTGATCGCGGTCAGGTCGCGGATCGCACCCTCGATCAGCTTGCTGTCACGAGCGGCCTCGCCGACACCCATGTTGACGACGACCTTGACCAGGCCGGGCGTCAGCATGACGTTCTCGTACGAGAACTGCTCCTGCAGCTGACCCTTGATCTCGGAGTTGTAACGCTCCTTGAGACGGGGGGTCACCTTCTCAACAGACGTCTCAGACATCAGATGTCCTCACCGGTTCGCTTGGCAACGCGGATCTTGTTGCCCTCGTCATCGAAGCGGTAGCCAACGCGGGTGACGACCTTCTTGCCGTCCTTCTCCACGACCAGCTGGACGTTGGAGACGTGCACCGGGGCCTCGACGGTGACGATGCCACCCTGAGTGCCCGGGCCCGGCTTGGTGTGCTTCTTGACCCGGTTCACACCCTCGACCAGGACCTTGTTCTCGGCGGGCATGGCCTGGATGACCTTGCCCTGCTTGCCGCGGTCCTTGCCGGTGATGACCTGAACCAGGTCACCCTTCTTGATCTTCATGCTGTTCGCCATGGGTTAGAGCACCTCCGGCGCAAGCGAGATGATCTTCATGAACTTCTTGTCACGCAGCTCGCGGCCCACCGGGCCGAAGATGCGGGTACCACGGGGGTCGCCATCGGTGTTCTTGAGGACGACGGCGGCGTTCTCGTCGAACCGGATGTACGAACCGTCGGGGCGACGGCGCGACTTCACGGTACGGACGACGACGCACTTGACGACGTCACCCTTCTTGACCGAACCGCCGGGGATCGCGTCCTTGACGGTCGCGACGATGACGTCCCCGATGCCGGCGTAGCGGCGACCGGAACCACCGAGAACGCGGATGCAAAGGATTTCCTTCGCGCCCGTGTTGTCGGCGACACGCAGTCGCGACTCCTGCTGGATCACAGCTTTCTCCTGATCGTCAACGAGAGCTGACGGGCCGGCCGCTGCTCACACCAGCGCCCGCGAGGGACCTGGTGCACATACGGCCGTACCGCATCAACTTCGTTACTTGGCCTTCTCGAGGATCTCGACGACGCGCCAGCGCTTCGTCGCGGACAGCGGGCGGGTCTCCGCGAGGAGGACCCGGTCGCCGATGCCGCAGGCGTTCTGCTCGTCGTGCGCCTTCAGCTTGTTCGTACGGCGGATGACCTTGCCGTACAGAGCGTGCTTGACGCGGTCCTCGACGGCGACGACGACGGTCTTGTCCATCTTGTCGCTGACGACGAGACCCTCACGGGTCTTGCGGAAACCGCGCGTCTCGTTGGTGTTCTCAGTCATCAGGCGCTCTCCACCGTCTCGATGCCCAGCTCGCGCTCGCGCATCAGGGTGTAGATCCGCGCGATGTCCTTACGGACGAGCTTGAGCCGTCCGTGGTTGTCGAGCTGCCCGGTCGCCGCCTGGAAGCGGAGGTTGAACAGCTCCTCCTTGGCCTCACGGAGCTTGGCAACGAGACCCTCGTTGTCCAGCTCGCGGAGGTCAGCAGCCTTGGTGCCGGCCGACATCAGCTCTCACCTGCCTCGCGCCGGATGATCCGGCACTTCATCGGGAGCTTGTGAGCTGCGCGGGTCAGCGCCTCACGAGCCACCTTCTCGTTGGGGTACGACAGCTCGAACATGACCCGACCCGGGTGCACGTTCGCGATCCACCACTCGGGCGAACCCTTACCGGAACCCATGCGGGTCTCGGCCGGCTTCTTGGTGAGCGGACGGTCCGGGTAGATGTTGATCCAGACCTTGCCGCCACGCTTGATGTGACGGGTGACGGCGATACGAGCGGACTCGATCTGCCGGTTCGTCACGTAGGCCGGGGTGACGGCCTGGATGCCGTACTCGCCGAAGGCGAGCTCGGTGCCACCCTTGGCAGCGCCGCGGCGCTTGGGGTGGTGCTGCTTGCGGTGCTTGACCCGACGGGGGATCAGCATTGGAGTCAGGCCTCCGTTCCGGTGTTCTCGGCAGCCGGAGCCTCGGCGACCGGGGCCGCGGGGGCCTCGGCAGCGGCGGGGCGACGGCCACGGCCACCGCGCTCGCCACCACGGCGCTCGCCACCGCGGGCGGGACGACCACCCTCGGGACGGGCCGGGCGGTTGCCCGAGCGGGCAGCGGCGTTCTCAGCGCGGACCTCGGCGATGTTCTTGACGTCGCCCTTGTAGATCCAGACCTTCACACCGATGCGGCCGAAGGTCGTCTTGGCCTCGAAGAAGCCGTAGTCGACGTTGGCGCGCAGGGTGTGCAGCGGCACACGGCCCTCGCGGTAGAACTCCGAGCGGCTCATCTCGGCGCCGCCGAGACGACCGGAGCACTGGACCTTGATGCCCTTGGCGCCGGACTTCATGGTGCCCTGCATCGACTTGCGCATGGCACGACGGAAGGAGACGCGGGAGGACAGCTGCTCCGCGACGCCCTGAGCCACGAGCTGGGCGTCCAGCTCGGGGTTCTTGACCTCGAGGATGTTCAGCTGGACCTGCTTGCCGGTCAGCTTCTCGAGGTCGCCGCGGATGCGGTCGGCCTCGGTGCCACGGCGGCCGATGACGATGCCGGGGCGAGCGGTGTGGATGTCGACGCGGACGCGGTCGCGGGTGCGCTCGATCTCGACCTTGGAGATGCCGGCGCGCTCCATGCCCTTCGTCATCATGCGACGAATGGCAACGTCTTCCTTGACGTAGTCCTTGTACAGCTTGTCGGCGTACCAACGGGACTTGAAGTCCGTGCTGATGCCGAGGCGGAACCCGTGCGGGTTAACCTTCTGGCCCATTACCGGGTCCCTTCCTTGCTGCTGACGACCACGGTGATGTGGCTGGTCCGCTTGCGGATCCGGTAGGCGCGGCCCTGAGCACGCGGACGGAACCGCTTCAGGGTCGGGCCCTCGTCAACGTACGCCTCGGAGATGTAGAGGTCGTCCACGTTGGAGTGGTTGTAGTTGTGCGCGGCGTTGGCAATGGCGCTGTCGAGCACCTTGCCCACCGGCACGGTGGCGGCCTGCGGAGCGAAACGCAGGACGGCCTGGGCCTCCGTGGCCTGAAGGCCACGGATGAGGTCCACCACGCGGCGGGCCTTCATGGGCGTGACGCGGATGTACCGCGCCTGGGCCCTGGCTTCCATGGTTGTCCCCTTAATGGAGTAAGTCATTGAGTCGTTCTGGCGCTGAAGCTCAGGCGACTAGCGACGCTTCGACTTGCGGTCGTCCTTGACGTGGCCGCGGAAGGTGCGGGTCGGAGCGAACTCGCCCAGCTTGTGGCCGACCATCGACTCGGTGACGAACACCGGGACGTGCTTGCGACCATCGTGAACCGCGATCGTGTGGCCAAGCATGGCCGGGAAGATCACGGAGCGACGGGACCAGGTCTTGATGACGTTCTGGGTACCCGCCTCGTTCTGCGCGTCCACCTTCTTGAGAAGGTGGCCGTCGATGAAGGGGCCCTTCTTGAGACTGCGCGGCATCTGACCTGCTCCTAGCGCTTCTTGTTGGTCTTGCGGCGGCGCACGATGAGAGCGTCCGACGCCTTCTTCGGGCGACGGGTGCGACCCTCCTTCTGGCCCCACGGCGAGACCGGGTGGCGACCACCAGAGGTCTTACCCTCACCACCACCGTGCGGGTGGTCGATCGGGTTCATGGCGACACCACGCACGGTCGGGCGAACGCCCTTCCAGCGCATACGGCCGGCCTTGCCCCAGTTGATGTTCGACTGCTCGGCGTTGCCGACCTCGCCGACGGTCGCGCGGCAGCGCGCGTCCACCAGGCGGATCTCGCCGGAGGGCATGCGCAGGTGCGCCATCTTGCCCTCACGCGCCAGCAGCTGGATGCCGGAGCCGGCCGAGCGGGCCAGCTTGGCACCGCCGCCGGGACGCAGCTCCACCGCGTGGATGGTGGTACCGACCGGGATGTTGCGCAGCGGCAGGTTGTTGCCCGGCTTGATGTCGGCGCCAGCGCCGTTCTCGATCCGGTCGCCCTGCGTGATGCCGCGCGGCGCGATGATGTAGCGCTTCTCGCCGTCCGCGTAGTGCAGGAGCGCGATGCGCGCGGTGCGGTTGGGGTCGTACTCGATGTGCGCGACCTTGGCCGGCACGCCGTCCTTGTCGTGACGACGGAAGTCGATCACGCGGTAGGCGCGCTTGTGACCGCCACCCTGGTGGCGAACGGTGATCCGACCGGCGTTGTTACGGCCGCCCTTGCTGTGCAGGGGGCGAACCAGCGACTTCTCCGGCGTGGACCGCGTGATCTCTACGAAGTCGGCCACGCTGGAGCCACGACGGCCCGGCGTAGTCGGCTTGTACTTGCGGATGCCCATTTGGCTCTCTCGTCCTCGTCCTTATCGACGATCACGATCTCCGTTAGGAGACCGGACCACCGAAGATGTCGATGCGGTTGCCCTCGGCCAGCGTCACGATGGCGCGCTTGGTGTCCTTGCGCTTGCCAAAGCCCGTCTTGGAGCGCTTGCGCTTGCCCTGACGGTTGATCGTGTTGACAGCCTCGACCTTGACCGAGAAGACCGCCTCGACGGCCTGCTTGATCTGGGTCTTGTTGGCGCCCGGCGACACGATGAACGTGTACTTGTTCTCGTCGAGAAGGCTGTAGCTCTTCTCGGAGATGACCGGCTTCACCAGGACGTCACGGGGGTCCGTGAACGTCTTGCTCGTGATCTCTGCAGCCATCAGGCGGCGCTCCCTTCGAGCTCGCCCTCAGCAGCCACGGCCTTGGCGGACGCGGCGGGACCCGCCACGAAACGCTCGAAGGCGGCCTGGGTGAAGACCACATCGTCGGAGACGAGCACGTCGTAGGTGTTCAGCTGACCGGCGTCCAGGATGTGCACGTGCGGCAGGTTGCGAGCGGACTTCAGGCCCAGCTCGTCCTCGCGCTCGACGACCAGCAGGACGTTCTTGCGCTCGGTGATCTTGCCGAACAGGCCCTTGGCGGCCTTGGTCGACGGCACCTCGGTCGCGGTCACGCCGGTGACGACGTGAATGCGGTTGTGGCGGGCCCGGTCGGTGAGCGCACCGCGCAGGGCGGCGGCGATCATCTTCTTCGGGGTCCGCTGCGAGTAGTCGCGCGGCACGGGACCGTGCACGACGCCACCGCCGGCGAACTGCGGCGCACGGGTCGAGCCCTGACGGGCGCGGCCGGTGCCCTTCTGGCGGTACGGCTTCTTGCCGCCACCGCGGACCTCGCCGCGAGACTTGGTCTTGTGGGTGCCCTGACGGGCCGCAGCGAGCTGCGCCACGACGACCTGGTGCATCAGCGGAACGCTGACCTTCGCGTCGAAGATCTCGGCCGGCAGCTCGAGGCTGCCGGTCTTGTCGCCCGAGGGCGACAGGATGTCAATGGTGCTCATATCCTCACAGCCCCTTCGCCGCAGTGCGGACGAGGATGAGGCCGCCGTTCGGGCCCGGGATTGCGCCCTTGATCAGGAGCAGCCCCTTCTCCGCGTCAACGGCATGGATGGTCAGGTTCTGGGTGGTCACACGCTCGTGGCCCATCCGGCCGGCCATCCTCACGCCCTTGAACACGCGGCCCGGGGTGGCGCAGCCACCGATCGAGCCGGGCGAGCGGTGCTTGCGCTGCACACCGTGACCGGCGCCGAGGCCCCGGAAGTTGTGGCGCTTCATGACACCGGCGAAGCCCTTGCCCTTGGAGGTGCCGGTCACATCGACCTTGACACCCGCCTCGAACAGCTCGGCGGTGATCTCCTGGCCGAGGGTGTACTCGGACGCGTCCGAGGTACGGAGCTCGACCAGGTGACGACGCGGGGTGACACCGGCCTTGGCGAAGTGGCCCGCGAGGGGCTTGTTCACCTTGCGGGGGTCGATCTCGCCGAAGCCGATCTGGACGGCGTCGTAGCCGGCCGGGCTGTCTGCGGTGTGGACCTGGGTCACGACATTGGGCCCAGCCTTGACGACGGTCACCGGGACGACCCGGTTGTTCTCGTCCCAGACCTGGGTCATGCCGAGCTTCTCGCCCAGGATGCCCTTAATCTGCTTAGCCATCTTCGGTGCGCCTCTCAGAGCTTGATCTCGATGTCGACGCCAGCCGGCAGGTCGAGACGCATGAGCGAGTCAACCGTCTTCGGCGTGGGGTCGAGGATGTCGATCAGACGCTTGTGAGTACGCATCTCGAAGTGCTCGCGCGAGTCCTTGTACTTGTGCGGCGAGCGGATGACGCAGTACACGTTCTTCTCAGTGGGCAGCGGCACCGGGCCCGCGACCTGCGCACCAGTACGAATCACCGTCTCGACGATCTTCTTCGCCGAGGAGTCGATGACCTCGTGGTCGTAGGCCTTGAGCCGGATGCGGATCTTCTGTCCCGCCATGGCTACTCAGTAGTCCTTTGTCTTCAGTCACTTCACGGCCACCCTCCGACCCCCGCGCTCGGGCGTGTCGCACTGGCGCTTGCAAAAAACCGGCGAAGAAGCTCGTCGGTTTCAACTTTCGGGGTGGGAGGCGCCGGGTCGAGGCCCCGCACACGCTTCCCGGAAGATTCCCGTACTTTCGCCCCGCAGCTGCCGTGGCGTAGAAGTCACGCTTGACGGCCATCACGGGAACGACGAGTACATGGGACTCGCTTCCAGTCCTCCCGGCGGGAGGCGCGCAGCATCGGCACTCAACCGAGCAACTTGGACATACTGCCACATGGAGCAGCCCGGATGCCAATCGGGGCCGGTGAGGCGTACCTCACCGGCCCCGATCGGGTGACCGTCAGCGCCGGCGGCCTCCGCCGGCGGCCCGGATCACCAGGGACGCTTGGTGCCGCAGACCGTCGCCCACTCGTCGCCGCTCACGTTGGCGCACCACAACTGACCCTTGTCCGGGTCGTTGTTGTACTCGTGGAGGCCCTTGTTCACCGGCGCGCAGTCGTGCGGGCCGGCCGGGTCGTACTTGGGGCACTTGCCGTTCTCGTTCACCAGGATGTGCGCGCGCCAGGCGTCGATGCCCATGTCGACGTTCTGGGTGCCGCTGCTCGGGAGGAGCTTCGGGTCCGTGGTCGGCATGTAGCGGTCCACCGACCAGGAGGCCGACATGGTGGCGAACAGCGCCACCGCGCAGACCGCGCCCGCGACCAGCCGGCCGGTGACCGCCGGGCGCAGGGTCAGCGGCACCGGCCCGCCGTCGGCGCCGACCCGCTGCACCGTCCGCAGCCAGCCCGTGCCGCGCTGGACGGCGAACATCAGGCCGAGCACGGCCAGGATCATCAGCGCGTACAGGATGATCCAGGTGGTGCGCGGGTACAGCTGGACGGCCTTGGCCTGGGCCAGGTGCGAGGCGAACCAGTAGCGCAGCAGCCAGGCGCTCACCAGGGTGACCGCGGTGGTCCGGACGGCGATGCTGCGCAGCCCGAGGCCGAGCGCCAGCGCGACGCCGGCCAGCAGCAGCAGGGTGTAGGCGCTCTGCCCGGCGAGCTCACCGCGCCACGGGAAGTTGTGGTACGTGAGGTCGCCGGTGCGGTCCGAGGCCCAGCCCATGATGTACGCCGGGTCGATGTACACCGAGAGGTAGGCGTACCGGTCCTTGGCCTGGGCGCCCAGCCGCACCAGCTCGTACAGCAGCGGCGCGCCGACCACGCCGGCGCTCACCAGGGTGACGGCCAGGAACAGCAGCACCGGCTTGATCCGGGCGGCGCCCTTGCGCCACGGCACCAGGAACAGCGTCAGGACGAGGACTCCCGGCGCGGCCCAGACGAACCAGCCCGAGTACCAGAGGAACATCAGGCCGAACGAGACGCCGAAGCCGACCCCGCGCAGCACCGTGGAGCGGGTGGTCAGCCGGTGCGCCCGGCGCAGCTCGCGCAGCGCCCCGGCCAGCATCGGCACCATCACCAGCATGGTGACGTGGCTGTACGGCCGGATCGGGTCCAGGAACAGGATCGCGGACGGGACCGCGATCAGCAGCGCCCAGAACGGGCGCAGCAGCAGCCGCCAGGACAGGTACGCCATCGGGCCGACCAGCGCGCTGCAGATCAGCTGGACGTCCTTCATGGCGTAGCCCACGCCACCGATCCCGCCGTGGAAGAGCTTCGCCCAGACCGCCAGCAGCGCCGGGAAGCCGGGCGGGTAGACACCGGGCAGGCCCTCGCCGCGCAGCATGTCGTTGGCCATGCCGATGAGGTTGCCCGGGTCGCCCTCCTGGCCGCCGAGGCCCCAGTTCGTGCCGTGCAGTGCCACCGCGATGCCGCCGGCGACCGCGCCGGTCGCCAGACCGGCGACGGCCGCGCAGACCAGCCGCTGGAGCAGCTGGTAGCGGGCCAGGCTTCCCCGGTAGGCGGCGTACAGCAGCACCGCCAGGACGGGCAGGCCCACCACCGCGGCGTACTTCTGCACCATGGCCAGGCCGCTGACCTGGCCGACCCGGTTGAGCGGGTTGACGTTGATGCGGGTGCAGAGCAGCGTGAAGGCGAACGCCGCCACGACCGAGACCACGGCCTCGGCCGAACGGACCGCCCAGGGGCGTGCCAGCAGGCCGTCCATCCGCCCGAGGCGGGCGGCGAGCGCGCCCTCCGGTTGCCGGGGCTCCGCCTCGGAGCCGCCGACCGGGCTGGTGGCCAGATCAGTCATGTCAGTCACTTCCGTACGTCGCCACGTCCGGTGAGCGGCGTGGAGTGGCGGGTTGGGGTCGGCGAACGGATCAGCCGACATGATAGGGACTCCGCTGGGGTCCCCGGCCCCGGCGGAATTCCGCTGCGGCCCGTTCCGGGCCTGGTCAGCTACTGCGGACGGCGCGGCCGACCATGGCGCCGGCGTGGGCGAAGTCACCCGCGCCGAGGCGTCCGGCGGCCACCATCAGGGCGTGCAGCCGGGAGGAGAGGTGGAGGTCGGCCGAGCGGGCGGCGGCGTTCCAGCCCTTGGCGCGCAGCTCCTTGGAGATCAGCGTGTAGTACTTCAGCTCCTCGTCGAAGCGCTTGCCGTCCTTGACACGGTTCGAGGAGTCACTGGCCTGGTGGCGGCGGTAGCGGAACACCTCGCGCTCGTCGACCAGCAGGTTGCCGCCCTCCATCAGCATGTCGACCATGAACGCCAGGTCGTGCACGGCGTCGATGTCGGGGCGGTACGGGATCTTCGACAGCGCGGACTGCCGGTAGGTGAGCGACGGCGTGTACAGCCAGTTGCCGGACAGCAGGCTCTTCACCGCGGCCTCGCCGCTGATGACGCCGGCCTTGCGGGCCGGGGCGGCGATCCGGCGCTTGACCTTGTCGCCGATGCCGAGCGACGGCACCAGGTTCCCGTCGCTGTCCATCACCTTCACGCCGGGCTGGCAGGCGATCGCGTCCGGGTCGGCCTTCAGCCGCTCCAGCACGACGTCCAGGTAGTTCGGCTCCAGCAGGTCGTCGGCACCCATCATCGAGACGAACTCGCGCTCGGCCAGCGTGGACGCCTTGTAGGTGTTGCCGTTGGGGCCCAGCCGCTCCTCGTTGCGCACGTAGCGGATCCGGTCGTCGTCCAGGCTCTCGATGTACTCCAGCGCCCGGTTGCCCGGGTACTGGTCGTCCACCACGGTCAGCCGCCAGTCCTGCTGGTTCTGCGCCCGGATGCTGTCGATGGTGGCGAACAGGTACTCCGGGTCGCCGTAGTACGGGATGACGAAATCGACGCTCATGACGGCGCCGCACCTCCTGGTCCTGGATCATGCTTCGGTGCCCCGGCTGCGGCCGCCGGACGGGCCCAGTCAACCAGTTCCGCCGCCCCGGTGCGTCGGCCGGTCCGTCCGTGAAACCACCGGTCGAGCCTTCCGCAGGGTTCGCGTACGGCACCGACCGGAAAGTCCGGGCAACGGAATTACATCCGCCGAACGGCCGCGCAATGAATTGGAGTTGGCAATGTCCGGATTTTCGCCGATTTAAATATGCGCCACCGGAGCGCGCCCGGCCGGGGTCCCTAGGATATCTTCGGTGCGACATGCCAACTCCCGTACAGCCGGGTTCTGAAGGGCCTCCCAGGATGACCATCAGCGTTCCGCACCGTGCCGACAGGCCTCAGCGGTCGCCCGAACAGCCGTTGCTCCCCCCTCTGCCCCAACGGATGTACCGGCGCGAGAGTTCAGCGTGGTGGCTGGTGGCCGAGGGCGTCATCGGGATCACGGCTGCCATGCTCATGACCTGGGTGACCCGATTCATCGACATCGATCCGATGGTTCGTGTCGGTCAGGTCAGCGGCCTCGCCGGGCTGCAGCTCATTCTGCTGATCTCGATGGGCGTAACCGTCGGAGTACTGATGGTCATCATGCGCCGGTGGTCGATACTGCCGGTGCAATTCGGCGCCGCGATATTCGCCGGCCTCTCCAGCGGTGTGCTCGCCGGCGCCGTCGCGCTCGCGCTGCGCGGCACCCCGTGGCCGCTCGGCGGCCAGGGCGGCGACTCCGGCGTGCTCCAGGGCTGGGCCTTCAACCTCATCCACGGCCAGCCGATCGACGACACCTACCCGCCGCTCTTCCCGCACCTGCTCGGCTGGTACACCCAGCACTTCACCGACAGCGACCCCGGCCACGCGCTGAAGATGGTCAGCCTGGTGTTCATCGCGCTGCTCGGGCCGACGGCCTACGTCGCCTGGCGACTGATCCTTCCCCCGCTGTGGGCCCTGGGCATCGGCGTCACCGCCTCGCTGCCGCTGGCGGACCCGTACAAGCCCTACACCACGATCGTCCTGGTCGGGCTGCTGCCGGTGCTGGCGAAGCTGCTCCAGCTGATCCAGCGCTCGCAGCTGCTCAGCCGCGCCCGCGCCGTCGGCCTGGGGGCCGTCGTCGGGGCCGTGCTCGGCCTGCTGTTCCTGCTGTACTCGGGCTGGTTCGTCTGGTCCGCGGCCGGCCTGATGCTGATGGGCGTCGTCCTGCTCGTCCGCCAGTGGCGCACCCACGGCACCGGCGCCTTCGTCACCGCCCTGCTGCTGATCGGCGCGACCGTCGTCACCTTCGTCGCGGTCTCCGGCTTCTACCTCACCAAGTTCCTCTCCTCGGCCGGCGGGGCCGTCGACCGGTACTGCTACTTCGACGTCTACACCGAACCCAGCTACTTCATGATGTGGGGCAGCGACGTGCCCGGCGGCCTCGGACTGGGTGCCTGGCCGCCGCCGGGCGAGATCGGCGGCGTCGGCCTGTTCGCCGTCGTGCTGCTGATCGGGGGCGCCGCCGCCATCGTGGTCGGCCCGCGCAACTCGGTCGTGCTGGCCACCGCCGCGGCTGCTGCCAGCGCCTTCCTGATGCGCTACTGGTACGCCGCCCACATGTACAAGAACCAGGCGGTGATGCTCTACCCGCGCACCAACCAGCAACTGCTGTACTGCTTCATCGTGCTCACCGGCCTGGCACTGTTCCTCGGCACCGAGCGCTTCCTGGAGCGGCGCCAGCGGACCACCGCCGACGACCGGTCCACCCCGACCGCCCGCGCGCCCCGCCGGTACGCCCTCGCCACGCTCTGCGCGCTCGGCCTGCTGTTCGGCATGGCCGGCTCGTCCACCGGCAGCCGGTACATGCCCGAGTCCAGCGCGCGCATCGACGCCACCGGCAACTTCGCGTACTCCGCCCAGGTCCTGCGCGGCCAGAACGGCAGCTGCTCGCCCTATGTCTCCGCCCAGGACTGCATCGACCCCGGCGTCCCGGCCGTCTACGACCAGGCCGCGAAGGTCCGGAAGGACCAGGAGAACCAGCAGAAGCCCGAGTACCAGGTGCTGAGCTGCCAGAAGGACAACCCCTACCCGCGGGCCCCGAAGCCGCCGGTCGGCCGGCCGCAGGGCTGATCCCGCCGTCGAACGGCTGAGGGCCGGCACCCCCGTCGGGGGTGCCGGCCCTCAGCCGTTCGCGAGGTCCGTCTCAGTGGTCGGAGCTGACCGGGACGTTGAGCCGGTCGTTGTTGTGGCGGACGCCCTCGGTGATGGCCACGGTGCGGGCCAGGTCGGTGAGCTTCTTCTCCAGCGAGCGGAAGCGCAGGTAGGTGTTGAGGGTCAGGAAGCCCATGGCGATGACCATCAGGTAGAGCACCAGGTCGGTGCCGCGGCCGACGCCCAGCGCGGTGGCCAGCTTGGTCACGCCGGTCGGCCAGAGGATCGCGACGACGTTGACGATCACGAAGAGCGTGAAGGCGATGCGCTTCCACGCCCGGGTGTTCGCCTTGTCCCAGCGCCAGACGAACACGAGCGCCATGACGACGGCCGCCACGACGAGGATGAGCTGGATCCAGAGGTGGTTCATCGGCCGTTACGCTCCCGCAGCGAGATGTCGAAGAGGATGTTCACGCCGTTGATCAGGGACTGGCCCTTGGCGCGCGAGTAGTCGGTGTAGAGGATGTCGACCGGGAGTTCGGCGACCCGCAGGTCCGAGCCGGCGAGGAAGGAGACGATCTCCGAGGCGTGCGCCATGCCGTTCATGGTGATCTTGATCCGGCTGGCGGCCTCGCGGTTCATCACCCGCAGACCGTTGTGCGCGTCGGTGAGCTTGAGCTTGCGGGCGGTCGGGCTGACCGCGGCGGCAGTGCGCAGCACCACCCGCTTGATCCACGGCACCTGGCCGGTCTGCTCGATGAAGCGGGAGCCGAGCACGATGTCGGCCTCGCCCTCGCGGAGCAGCGCCACCATCTTCTCGACGTCGGCCGTCTGGTGCTGGCCGTCCGCGTCGAAGGTCGCGAAGTACTCGGCGCCCTCCTGTGACAACGCGTACTTCAGACCGGTCTGGAGCGCGGCACCCTGCCCCAGGTTGACCGGGTGCCGCACCAGGTGGGCGCCGGTCGTCATGACGTGCTGGGCCGTGTCGTCGGTGCAGCCGTCGTCGATCACCACGATGTTCGGGAAGGTCTTGCGAGCCCCCTCCACGACCTCGGCGATCACCTGGCCTTCGTTGTAGGCCGGGATCACCAGCCAGACGTTGTCATACTCGGACACAGGTGCTCCATGCTTGGCGAACGGCACGGCAGCCCGTGCCTCGGGTCTGTCTATCGGTGATGGATCGCATCGGGCCCCCGTACCTCAGGAGGTCCGCAGCGGCTCTGCTGCGGTCCGGTCGGCCGGGTCGGCGACGGGGCGGGAGGGGAACGCGCGGTACAGCGACCACAGCATCAGTACGGCACTGACCAGCGAGCCGGCCAGGTACGCGAGCTCCGCGCGGAGGCCGACGGCACCCGGAGCGAGCGCGACAGCCACCAATGCTACGGAACCGGCCGTCCAGCCCACCAATTGGCGGCGGTGCTGCGCGCTCGACATCAGGGCCTGGCCGAAGACCGTCGCGAGGACGTAGCAGAGCGTCCCGAACACCAGCCAGGTGAAGTCCAGCGGGCCGAGCACGTCCTTGGCGTTGAAGAGCAGCGGGTTGAGCTTGGAGCCGAGCACGATCACCGGCAGGCCGCCGCCGATGCACATCGCGGCCACGATCGCGGTGGTGCGGGTCAGCACCTTGCGGAACTCGGCGTGGTCGCCGGCCGCGGCGGCACCGGAGAGCGCGGAGACCATCGAGGCCTGCAGGGCGCTGTAGGCGAACAGCGGCGCCCGGGCCATCACCACGGCCTGGCCGACCGCGAAGACCAGCGCGTCGGAGGCCTCGGAGTGCTTCGGCGAGAGCAGGCGCACACAGACCACGGTCGCGTTGACCACCAGCTGGCTGAGCATCACCGAGGCGATCAGCAGGCCGAGGCCGCTGGTCAGCTGCTTCCAGGACACCTCCGGGCCCGGGGTGCGGTCGGCGAGGGTGTCGCGCAGGCCGATCAGCGAGGCGACCAGCGGGGAGACGAAGAGGATCAGGCCGAAGGCCATCGCCGAGTGCAGGCCGACCGCCGCGGCCAGCGCGGCCAGCCCGATCCGCAGCCCGCCGTCGACCGCCAGCTGGGTGCCGTACGGGCCGAACAGCCCGAGGCCGGCCAGCGCGCCGCGGGCGACCGAGCTCACCGCGAGGCCGGCCAGGCCGCCGGCCAGCGCGACCACCAGGGTCCGGTCGCCGCTGAACAGCTGGTCGGCGATCGGGCGGGCGGCGACCGCCAGCACCGCGCACACCGCGACCAGGATCGCCATCGCGAGCAGCAGCATCCGGCGCACCGCGGGCAGGGATCCGTGCCCGGCCACCTTCCGGGCGGCCACCAGCCGGGTCAGCTCCAGCTCGACGGGCTGGAAGAGTCCCCACCCCACGGACATCACGATGGTCCAGAGCATCGTCACCCTGGCCGCGCCCACAGTGCTCAGGCTGTAGCCCACGAGCGCCATGTAGACGTACGCCGAGGCTCCGAGCACGACCGTGCCACCGACCACGAGCCGCGCCCCCGGGGGGAGCACCCCCAGCAGCCTGGCGATCGGGTTCTTCATCACATGACCACCGAATTCACCGGCCGGCCTTGCCACACGTCTCCGCACGAGGCCGGCCAGGCCGTGCGATTGCTGTGAATAGTAGCGGGTGGCCGTGAACGCTCGGTGCGCACGGACCCCTTCCCCGACGACGACTCAGACGCCGGGGAAGGTGCGGCCCCACGGCTGGGTCCAGAGCAGGCCCGGATCGCTCTGCACCTTGACCGCCAGGCCCTGCTTGGCCAGGTCCCGCTTGATCCGGTCGCCCACCGACTGGTCGGCGGTCAGGATGGTCACCGGCGGGTGCGGCGCGGGGAGCTGCTCGATGGCTCCCTTCAGTCGGCCGAAGGACCGCTGGTAGTCCTCCTCCTTCACCTGCGGCCCGCCGATGTCCACCCAGTGGATGTCGTACAGCGCCTTCATGTCGCCGCCGCGCCGGTTCAGCAGCGAGGCGAGCCAGGTGGCCTTCAGGTTCTTGTAGTCGTCGTTGGAGACGAGGGCGATCACCGGGCCGCCGGTGCCGCGCAGCGGGGCCAGCGCCTCGATGCCCTTGGGACCCATGTCGCTCTCGTACTCGCCGCGGCCCCAGGCCACCAGCGGGTTGCCGGACCAGGCGGACGGGTTGTCCTTGGTGGCCAGGAAGCCCCACTGCACGTTGGCGAAGAGGCTCAGCGCGGCGGCGACGGCCAGCCCGGAGAGCACCAGCTCGTTCAGGCGCCGGGTCAGCGTGCGGCCGCTCCCCCGGGACGCCGTCCGCAGGAAGGTCCCGACGGCGCCGAGCGAGATCAGGGCGACCACGACGCCCACGGCCGTCATCTTGTGGAAGTAGTACGAGTACCGCCCGATGCTGTGCAGCTGGTACGCGGCGAAGGCGGTGAGCAGGCCGCCGGTGCCGAGCAGCACCGCGAGGTGGGCCTGGCCGGTGGCGGTCCGGCGGTTGCGCGGCATGGCCGCCGCCAGCAGGCCGAGCAGCCCGCCGCCGATCAGGACCGAGCGGTCCGCGGCGACGCTCGGGCCGCTCATGTTCGAGGCGTCGGCGACGTTCAGGTTGCCGAACACCGACAGGACGCTCGGCAGCGCGGCCACGCCCAGCGCGCACGCCAGCGCGCCGAGCGTCCACCACCAGCGCCCGGCGAACCTGCGCCGGTGCACCACCAGGGCGCCCAGCAGGGCCACGCCGACGAACGCGCCGTAGATGTTGTAGGTGTAGGTGACGGTGATCAGCCCGGCCGAGGCGGCCAGCACGAACTCGGTGCGCCCCATCGCCGGCCGGACAAGCACCGCCAGCGCGAGCGCGATCAGCAGCAGGCCGATGAAGGTCGAGTCGAAGCCGTGGACCAGGAGGTCCAGGTAGTTGCTGGCGAACATGATCGACGCGACGCTCGCGCACACCGCGGCGGCCTGCCAGCCGCGCAGCCGCGGCCCGCCGATCCAGCGGGCGGCCCAGACCAGGGCCGTGCAGAACAGCGCGTACGCGACCAGCAGGTACAGCAGGTACCGGTTCATGGTCTGGAGCATGTCGCCGGGGTTGGCGGCGGAGTGCACCAGCGTGTCGGTCCAGGCCAGCAGGAAGTGCGAGCCCTGCGGGTAGGTCACCTCGGACGGCGGGATCAGGTACGCCTTGGCCGCCCCCTGGTGGAGGAAGTTGAAGCCGCCGACGCCCTCGATGCCGGAGAAGAACGAGAAGTGCGAGAGCCGGTCCTCGGCCGTGGCCAGGTAGGCGACCCGCTCGGCCGCCGACGCCCCGGCGATCGGGTGGTACAGGTAGTGCCAGAACCCGCCGAAGGTGCCCACCACCAGCAGGTCGGACCAGCGGAAGCGCAGCGGCAGCCGGGGGGAGCGCCGGGCGGCCCAGGCGGCCGCCGTCAGCACGGTGAACATCAGGCCGCTGGTGGCGACCGGCGACAGGCCCCACGGCCAGAGCGAGAAGGCCAGACCGAAGGTCAGCACCGACCCGGCCAGGATCAGCCCGGCGACGAAGAGCCGGTCGAGCAGCACACCGCCGACCCGGATCACTGCGGCTATCGCGAGCAGCAGCAGCGGCAGCAGCACCACCCCGAGGTGCACCGCGACCAGCCCGGCCGGCACCAGCCAGGACAGGGCGAGTCCGCCGGCCAGCACCAACGGGTTGCGCCGCGGCCGTCCGTCAGCGGGCGAGCCCGGCGGCCCCGGCGGCGCGGTCGGACTCTGGAGCCCGCTGTCGGGCGAGCTGTGTACGGTCGACACGGTGCCGTGCCCCTCCGGTCAAGTCCCTGCCGCCCGTCTCCCCTACCGGGTCCGGACTTCATCTACCGTCTGCGGGCAGGCTACGAGGGCCCAGCATACCGAGGGCGCCGCTACGCCGGTCGGCCCAGGGGCGGCCGGGCCGTCCGCGAACCGACCGGGTGGCCGCCCGGGATCACGCGTCCGTGGCCCCGGACTCCCGGCCGCGGAAGACCCAGACCTTCAGCAGCACGAACCGCGCCACCGTGGCCAGGCCGTTGGCGACGACCAGCCCGCCCACCTCCACCGGCCGGGAGGCGTGCGGCACCACCCGGTCCAGCAGGGCGAGCGCCCCGGAGCTGAGGCCGAGCCCGATCAGGAAGGCCACCGCGCCCTGCAGCTGGTCGCGGACCATCCCCCGCGAGCCGACCACCCCGAAGGTGAAGCGGCGGTTGGCCGCCGTGTTGGCCACCGCGCTGACGGCCAGCGCGATCAGGTTCGCCGCCTGCGGGTCGGTGAACCAGCGGGCGAGGACGAACAGCCCGAGGTAGAAGACGGTGCTGAGGACGCCGATGACCAGGAAGGACGGCAGCTGGCGGCGGGTCCCCCGGGCGGGCCCGGCGGGCTCCTCGGTGAGCGTCACCGGCCCCGGCCCCGCTCGTCGTCCTCGGCCGAGTCGTAGCCGACGAAGTAGGTCGGGCGGTTCTGCACCGCGGAGTAGATCCGGCCGACGTACTCCCCCAGCAGTCCGACGCAGATCAGCTGCACGCCGCCGAGGAAGAGCATCCCGATGAACAGCGAGGACCAGCCGGGCACCGTCGAACCGAGCGCGTACGAGACGGTGGCGTGGATCGCGAGCCCGATGCAGACCACGAAGCTGACCAGGCCGAGGTAGGTGGCCAGTCGCAGCGGGGCGGCGGAGAAGTTGGTGATGCTGTCCAGCGCGAGCCGCACCATCTTGGACAGCGGGTAGTGGGTGCCGCCGGCCACCCGCTCCTCGCGGACGTACACCACCTCGCCGCTGGGGAAGCCGAGCCAGGGCACCAGCAGCCGGTACACCGGCTGGTGCTCGGGCAGCTGCTTGAGGGCGTCCACGGCGGCGCGGCTGAGCAGCCGGAAGTCACCGGCCTGGTTGGGCATCCGCTTGCCGACCAGCCGGCGCATCAGCCAGTAGTAGGCGCCGGCGGTGCGCCGCTTGAAGGCGGTGTCGGTGCCGCGGTCGCCGCGTACGCCGTAGACCACGTCGAGGCTCTGCTCGCGGGCCAGGGCGAGCATCTCCGGGATCTTCTCCGGCGGGTCCTGGAGGTCGGCGTCGATGCTCACCACGTAGTCGCCGACCGCGCGGTGGATGCCGGCGGTGAGCGCGGCCTGGTGCCCGGAGTTGCGGGCGAAGCGGACGATGCGGAACTCCGGCCAGTCCTGCCGGATCTTCTGCATGAGCACGGGTGTGGCGTCCCGGCTGCCGTCGTCGACGCCGACGACCTCGTAGTCGACTCCCAGCCCGTCCAGGATCGGACGCAGCCGCTCGACCGTCAGCGGGAGCGCCTCCTGCTCGTTGTAGATCGGCATCACGACCGACAACAGCGGTGCCGTAGACATGCGTTGGTCCCACTTTCCGCGACGGCGGGGCTGGCTGGTGAGCCGACCATAACAGCCGGCGATGAGCCGCCCGTGAGAGAAGGGCGCCCAGGTGAGCGCCGGGTGAGACGCCGAAGGGCCCCACGCACCGCGAGGGTGCGTGGGGCCCTTCGGACAAGCCTGACGAGGCAGGCAGGTCAGAACATCAATTACTTGATGATCTTGGTGACCTGGCCGGCGCCGACGGTGCGGCCACCCTCACGGATGGCGAACTTCAGGCCCTCCTCCATGGCGATCGGCTGGATCAGCGCGACCGTCATGCCGGTGTTGTCGCCCGGCATGACCATCTCGGTGCCCTCGGGGAGGGTCACGACGCCGGTCACGTCCGTGGTACGGAAGTAGAACTGCGGGCGGTAGTTGTTGAAGAACGGGGTGTGGCGGCCACCCTCGTCCTTCGACAGGATGTAGGCCTGGGCCTCGAAGTCGGTGTGCGGGGTGACCGAACCCGGCTTGATGATGACCTGGCCGCGCTCGACGTCCTCGCGCTTGATGCCACGGAGCAGCAGACCGACGTTCTCACCGGCCTGGCCCTCGTCGAGCAGCTTGCGGAACATCTCGATGCCGGTGACCGTGGTGGTGGTCTTGGTCTCCTTGATGCCGATGATGTCGACAGTCTCGTTGACCTTGAGGATGCCACGCTCGATGCGGCCGGTGACGACGGTGCCACGACCGGTGATCGTGAAGACGTCCTCGATCGGCATCAGGAACGGCTGGTCCACGGCGCGGGCCGGGGTCGGGATGGCCTCGTCGACCGCGTGCATCAGGCCGAGGAGCTTCTCGCCCCACTCCTTGTCGCCCTCCAGCGCCTTCAGCGCGGAGACGCGGACGACCGGCAGGTCGTCGCCCGGGAACTCGTACTCGGAGAGGAGCTCACGGACCTCGAGCTCGACGAGCTCCAGGATCTCCTCGTCGTCCACCATGTCGGCCTTGTTCAGGGCGACGACGATGTAGGGGACGCCGACCTGGCGGGCCAGGAGGACGTGCTCCTTGGTCTGCGGCATCGGGCCGTCGGTGGCGGCGACGACGAGGATCGCACCGTCCATCTGGGCCGCACCGGTGATCATGTTCTTGATGTAGTCAGCGTGACCCGGGCAGTCGACGTGGGCGTAGTGACGCGCCTCGGTCTGGTACTCGACGTGCGCGATCGAGATGGTGATACCGCGCTGACGCTCCTCCGGGGCCTTGTCGATCTGGTCGAACGGCGTGAAGGGGTTGATCTCCGGGTACGCGTCGTGCAGCACCTTGGTGATGGCCGCGGTCAGCGTGGTCTTGCCGTGGTCGATGTGACCGATGGTGCCGATGTTGACGTGGGGCTTCGTCCGCTCGAACTTCGCCTTGGCCACTGAGTCCTCCTGAGGACAGTTCCTGTACGCCGTGCTGACGTCAGTTGGTCTTTGGTTACGGGCCCGGTACGGGTGCCCGAGGCACTTCGCACCCTCCCGTGGGTGGGGGGCCGGAGGGCCCGGGAGGATCCGGACGGATCCTCCCGGGTCGCCTCCTAACAGCCTAAGGGGTGTGAATCATCCCGAATATCGGGACGTCACTCGCCCTTGGACTTGGCGATGATCTCCTCAGCCACGGCCTTGGGGACCTCGGCGTACGAGTCGAACTGCATCGAGTAGCTCGCGCGACCAGAGGTCTTGCTGCGCAGGTCACCGACGTAGCCGAACATCTCGGAGAGGGGCACCAGCGCCGTGACGACGCGGGCACCGTGACGCTCGTCCATGGACCGGATCTGGCCACGGCGAGAGTTGATGTCGCCGATCACGTCGCCCATGTAGTCCTCGGGCGTGGTGACCTCGACGGCCATCATCGGCTCGAGGAGGACCGGCTTGGCCTTCCGCGCGCCTTCCTTGAAGGCCATCGAACCGGCGATCTTGAACGCGAGCTCGGACGAGTCGACGTCGTGCGACTGACCGTCCAGCAGGCTCACGCGAACGCCCTGGAGCGGGTAGCCGGCGAGGACACCGAACTCCATGGCCTCCTGGCAACCGGCGTCGACCGACGGGATGTACTCGCGCGGGACGCGGCCACCGGTGACCTTGTTGACGAACTCGTAGCCCTCGGCCTGCTCGAGCGGCTCGATCGCGATCTGCACCTTGGCGAACTGACCGGAACCACCGGTCTGCTTCTTGTGGGTGTAGTCGATGCGCTCGACGGCCTGACGGATCGTCTCGCGGTACGCGACCTGCGGCTTGCCGACGTTGGCCTCGACCTTGAACTCACGCTTCATACGGTCGACCAGCACCTCGAGGTGCAGCTCGCCCATACCCGCGATGATGGTCTGGCCGGTCTCCTCGTCCGTGTTGACCTGGAAGGACGGGTCCTCCTCGGCGAGACGCTGGATGGCGACACCCAGCTTCTCCTGGTCACCCTTGGACTTGGGCTCGATCGCGACGCGGATGACCGGGGCCGGGAAGTCCATGGACTCCAGGATGACCGGGTTCTTCTCGTCGGACAGCGTCTCACCGGTGGTGGTCTGCTTCAGGCCCATGACGGCGACGATGTCGCCGGCGCCCACCGACTCGATCTCCTCACGCTTGTTCGCGTGCATGCGGTAGATCTTGCCGATGCGCTCCTTCTTGCCCTTGACGGCGTTCAGCACCGAGGTGCCGGACTCCAGGCGGCCGGAGTAGATCCGGACGAAGGTGAGCTTGCCCAGGTGCGGGTCGGACATGATCTTGAACGCCAGCGCGGCCAGCGGCTCGTCGTCCGAAGCCTTGCGGGAGATCTTGGTCTCCGGGTCGTTCGGCTTCGTGCCCTCGACGGACTCGATGTCCAGCGGCGACGGCAGGTACTTGACGACCGCGTCGAGCAGGGGCTGAACGCCCTTGTTCTTGAAGGCGGTACCGCAGAAGATCGGGGTGAAGTCCGAGTTCAGGGTGCCCTTGCGGATCGCGTCCTGCAGCAGCTCGACCGGGATCTCCTCGCCCTCCAGGGCGAGCTCCATGATCTCGTCGCTGACGTTCGAGACGGTGTCGATCAGCGTCTCGCGGTACTCGGCCGCCTGGTCCTGGAGGTCGGCCGGGATGTCGACGATGTCGTACATCTCGCCCTTGGCGGCCTCGGCGGACCAGACCAGCGCCTTCATGCGGACAAGGTCGACAACGCCCTTGAAGTCCGCCTCGGCACCGATCGGCAGCTGCATCACCAGCGGGGTGGCGCCGAGGCGCTCCACGATGGTGTCGACGCAGAAGAAGAAGTTCGCGCCCGTGCGGTCCAGCTTGTTGATGAAGCAGATGCGCGGGACGCCGTAGCGGTCAGCCTGCCGCCACACGGTCTCGGACTGGGGCTCGACACCGGCGACACCGTCGAACACCGTCACGGCGCCGTCGAGGACGCGCAGCGAGCGCTCCACCTCGACGGTGAAGTCGACGTGACCCGGGGTGTCGATGATGTTGATGGTGTTGTCGACGTCGTCGACCGTCCAGTGACAGGTCGTCGCGGCCGACGTGATCGTGATGCCGCGCTCCTGCTCCTGCTCCATCCAGTCCATGGTGGCAGCGCCATCGTGGACCTCACCGATCTTGTACGACACACCGGTGTAGAACAGGATCCGCTCGGTGGTGGTGGTCTTGCCCGCGTCGATGTGCGCCATGATCCCGATGTTGCGGACCCTGGCGAGGTCAAGGGAGGTTGCAGCCATTGTGGCTCGTTCTCTCTCTGTCTAGTGACGGGGTACGGACTACCAGCGGTAGTGCGCGAAGGCCTTGTTGGACTCGGCCATCTTGTGGGTGTCCTCGCGACGCTTCACGGAAGCGCCCAGGCCGTTGCTGGCGTCGAGGATCTCGTTCATCAGGCGCTCGGTCATGGTCTTCTCGCGACGGGCGCGGGAGTAACCGACCATCCAGCGCAGCGCCAGGGTGCTGGCGCGGCCCGGACGGACCTCGACCGGAACCTGGTAGGTCGCGCCACCGACACGGCGGGACTTGACCTCGAGGGCCGGCTTGACGTTCTCCAGCGCACGCTTCAGCGTGACGACCGGGTCCGAGCCGGTCTTCTCACGGACGCCCTCGAGGGCGCCGTAGACGATCCGCTCGGCGGTGGAGCGCTTGCCGTGCAGCAGGATCTTGTTGACCAGCTGGGTGACGACCGGGGAGCCGTAGACCGGGTCGATGATGACCGGGCGCTTCGGGGCGGGGCCCTTACGAGGCATTCTTACTTCTCCTTCTTGGCGCCGTAGCGGCTGCGAGCCTGCTTGCGGTTCTTGACACCCTGGGTGTCGAGCGAACCGCGGATGATCTTGTAGCGGACACCAGGAAGGTCCTTCACACGACCACCGCGAACCAGCACGATGGAGTGCTCCTGCAGGTTGTGGCCCTCGCCCGGGATGTAAGCGGTGACCTCGATCCCGCTGGTGAGGCGCACACGGGCGACCTTGCGGAGAGCCGAGTTCGGCTTCTTCGGGGTGGTCGTGTACACACGCGTGCAGACCCCACGGCGCTGCGGGGAGCCCTTCAGCGCGGGAGTCTTGTTCTTCTCGACCTTGTCCTGCCGGCCCTTTCGGACCAGCTGCTGGATCGTAGGCACCGTTTCTCCGTTTTCTGTGTGCCAAGGCTTGGTGGAACTAACCTGCGGTGTTCCCTCGCACACGACCCCGTGGTCGACCCACGCGGTCGGGTGTGTTGGGCTTTTCCGTCACGGAATCCCATGGCTGCTGTACAGCGACGGCGCTCTACGCGCGGCGCGCTGGGAAGCGCTCCGGCTCGGCGCGGCGACCGGTGTGCATGCACGCACAAGGACCCGGGGACACCCCAGGCACAAGGTCAGAGCGTACCTAGCGCATGGGGCTCGGTCAAAACAAATGCAACGCCGCAGGTCGTGGCCTTCGGCCGGATGTCGCCCCGGTGTCCCGTACGCGACCGGCCGGTGTCGGGCCGCCCTCCACCCGCTCTACCACAGTCGGCGGACGGCCGCCAGCGGGGGCGCGGGCCCCAGGGCGTGTCTCACAAATCCCGCCGGGCGCGCGACGCCGCGTGCTGATCCGGCGCGAACTGTCAGACACGCCCTAAGCGACGGCCAGCAGGATCATCAGGAACCAGAAGGAGCTTCCCAGGTAGCCGAGCACCAGCCCGAGGACGGCCGCCCAGTCCCCGTCCATGTTGCGGTCCCGGATCTGCGCGCGGGCGATGTGGCCGGTCACCACCGCGGGCACCGCGAGGACGAAGGTCAGGCTGCACACCAGGGAGACCACCGCCAGCACGCTGGTGGGGCGGGCCTGCGGCACCGGCGGCGGGACCAGGAAGGTCGCCGGGACCGGCTGCGCGGCCTGCAGCGGCGCCGGCATCGGCCCGGACGGCAGGTCGGCCACCAGGGCGGCCAGCTCGCCGTAGGTGACCGCCCGGGCCGCGGCCTCGTGGCGCTGCCCGTACTCCTCGGCGGACAGCCGGCCCTCGGCGAACCCGGCCTTCAGCACGTCCACCGTCCGGTCCCGGTCCGCGTGGCTCGCCCGCATCGCCGCCTGCGGGGGCGGCGCGGGCTGCCAGCCGCCGGCCGCCGGCCCGCGGCCGTACCGATCGGCGGGACCGGGCTGGCCCCACGGTTGAACGGACATCCGCCACCTCCCGGCCCCGCGGCACCCCCGCGCGCTCACTGCTCCTCATAGTGCAGGACGAACAAGGGAACTGAGTAGTTGCCGAACCGGACCGGCGGCTCCCGGAAGCCGGCCGCCGGGCGGCGCGCCTCACTCGTTCGGCGGACAGCCTCAGAGGATGCTCAAAGCGGGCGACAGCCCGTACGGGCGGTGCCACGCTGGGCTCCCCAGCCATCGCCCGACCATCCTCACGTTCATCCGTGCGTCCACCCACCACCACAGACAGAAGGCCGCCATGGCGTCAGCGTCGCCCTCCGAATCGACCCCCGTCGGCCCCGGCGGACCGGACACCCCGTCCGCCGTCAGCATCCGAGGACTGTGGAAGCACTTCGGTGACCAGGCCGCCGTGGCCGGACTCAGCCTGGAGCTGCCCACCGGGGCGTTCTTCGGCCTGGTCGGGCCGAACGGCGCGGGCAAGACCACCACGCTGTCCATGGTCACCGGACTGCTCCGGCCCGACCAGGGCACCGTGCTGGTGCACGGCACCGACGTGTGGGCCGACCCGGTCACGGTCAAGGCCCGGATCGGCATCCTGCCCGAGGGCCTGCGGATGTTCGAGCGGCTCAGCGGGCGCGAGCTGCTCCAGTACACCGGCCGGCTGCGCGGTCTGCCCGCCGCCGAGGTGGACCGCCGCGCCGAGGAGCTGCTGGCCGTCCTGGACCTCGGCCGGGACGCCGACAAGCTGGTCGCCGACTACTCCACCGGCATGCGCAAGAAGATCGGCCTTGCCGCCGCGCTGCTGCACAACCCCGACGTGCTGTTCCTGGACGAGCCCTTCGAGGGCGTCGACCCGGTCTCCGCCCAGACCATCCGCGGCGTGCTCAAGCGGTACGCGGCGGCCGGCTCCACCGTGGTCTTCTCCAGCCACGTGATGGAACTGGTCGAGCAGCTCTGCGACTGGGTGGCCGTGGTCAACGCGGGCCGGGTGATCGCCCAGGGCCCGCTGGACTCCGTCCGCGGCGCGCGCAGCCTGCACGAGGCCTTCCTGGAGCTGGTCGGCGTCCGCGAGGACGACGGCCAGTCTCTCGGCTGGCTCGGCGGCGGACACTCCGGCGGTGCCCGGTGAACGAGCGAGGTGGGGGCATGAGCGCCGCCGCGGTGGTGCCCGACGGGCGGACGGTGGTCCGCGGCCTGGTGTCCCTCAAGCTGCGGCTGCTGCGCAACGGGCTGCGGCGCAGCCCCGGCCGGACCGCCGTGTACGTCATCGGCGGCGTCCTCGGCCTGGTCGTGGCCGGCGGCATGGCCTTCGGCATGGCGATGCTGAACGGGCGCTACGCCGGCTCCGGGGACACCGGGGTGATGCTGCTCGGCGTGCTCACCCTGGGCTGGGCCGCGCTGCCGCTGTTCCTGTTCTCCAGCGACGAGAGCGCCGACCCGACCAGGCTCACCATGCTGCCGCTGCGGCCCGGCCCGCTGTTGCGCGGCTCACTGCTGGCCGCGCTGATCGGGCCCGGTCCGCTGATCAGCCTGGTGCTGGTGACCGGCGCGGTGCTGTCCGGCACGGCCGGGGGCGGCGCGGCCGCCACCGCGGTGGTCGCCGTGCCGCTCGCGCTGCTCTGCCTGGTCACGCTGTCCCGGGCGGTCGCGGCCGGGAACGCCCGGATGCTCTCCAGCCGACGCGGCAAGGACTTCGCGATCTTCGGCGGACTGGCCTTCGCGCTGCTCGTCCAGGCCGCCAACATCGGCTCGCAGAGCATCTTCGGCCGCCGGCACGGCCAGGACCTCGACCTCAGCCCGCTCAAGCCGATCGCCGCGGTGCTGCGCTGGATCCCGCCGGTCAGCGCGGCGGACGCCCCCCGCAGCGTCGGCGAGGGCGAGTACGCGGTGGCACTGCTCCAGCTGGCCGCGGCCGCCGCGCTGTTGGTCCTGCTGCTGCGCTGGTGGCGCGGCAGCCTGCAGCAGCTGATGGTGACCGCCGACTCCTCCACCCTGGAGGTGGCCCGCGGGGTGGAGAACGGCCGCGGCTGGCGCTTCCTGCCGGAGGGCCGCACCGGCGCGGTGATGCAGCGCCACCTGCGGTACGCCTGGCGCGAGCCGCGGGCCAAGGCAGCGCTGTTCACCAGTGTCGGGATGACCCTGGTGATCTGCGTGCTGTCGATGGTCCAGGGCTGGTCCAGCGTCTACCTGCTGGCGATGACCGGGACGTTCCTCGGGCTGCAGATGCTCAACCTGTTCGGCATGGACGGCTCGGCGTTCTGGATGGTCGCCGCCACCCTGCGCACCCCGGCCGACGCCCGGGACGAGCTGCGCGGCCGGGCGTACGCGGTGCTGTCGTACGCCGTCCCGGTCGCGCTGGTGCTCGGGCTGGTGCTGGCCGCCGCCACCGGCGAGTGGGCCGAGCTGCCGTCCGCGGTCGGCCTGGCGGTGGCGGTGCTCGGCTGCGGCATCGCGCTCGGCTCGGTGTTCAGCGTGCTGGCGCCGTACACCATGCCGGCCGACAGCAACCCGATGCGCAACGCCGCCCCCGGGCAGGGCGGGCTGATCCTGCTCAACCAGTTCGGCTCGATGCTCGGTGTCGCGGTACTCGCCCTGCCGGTCGGCGGCTACCTGCTGTGGGCGCTCGACTCGGACGGGCCGACCTGGCCACTGCTGCTGCTCGGCCCGCTCTACGGCGCCCTGGTCGCGACCCTCGGCATCCGGCTGGCGGCCGCCAAGCTGCTGGACCGTGTGCCGGAGATCATGGCCAAGGCCATCGAGCGGTAGGACCGCCTCGCCGGCCCCTCCGGCATCATGGGCCGGAGGGGCCGGACCGTCGAGGAGAGCAGGGACACCGTGGGCAAGCGCGCGCAGCAGGGCGACGGGAACGCCGGGCCGCTGCTGGAGCAGGCGGTGCGCTCGGTGCTCACCGCCCCCGACGACGCACTGGACCTCGCCCTGGACACCGGGGCCTCGCTGCTGGCCGCCTCGGCCGGGCAGTGGCCCGCCGTCAGCCGGGCGCTGCTCGGGTACGCGGACACCGCGGTGGGCCGCTGCTGGTCCGCCGGGTGGCGCCCGGCGGACCTGGTGCGGGTGGTGCGGCGCGGGCTGACCCCCGTCCACCTGGCGCTCGCGGTGGACCTGATCGCCGCCGAGGGCCGCCGCCACCCCGTCGCGGTCCTGGACCGGCGCTGGCAGGAGCAGCTGCGCGAGCTGGAGGCCGACGTCTGGTGGCCGGCCGACGAGCAGTACCTCGGCGCCTTCGCCCACCGGCACCGGCTGGACCGCTTCGCGCTCGCCACCACTCTCCTGGAGCTGCTGCGCAGCTGGGGCCGACTGCCCCCGATCGCGCCGGTCGGCCCCGCACCGGGGCAGTCGGGGCCGGTGCGGCACCCCACCGGACCGCGGCATCGCGGGGCATCGGCCGGCGAGCCGCGGATGCTGGCCCGGATCCGGGCCCTGCTGGCCAAGGCCGAGTCCACCGAGTTCCCGGAGGAGGCCGAGGCGCTGACCGCCAAGGCCCAGCAGCTGATGGCCCAGCACAGCATCGACGGGGCACTGCTGGCCGCCGCCGCGGCCGACCGGGACACCCCGGCGGCGCTGCGGATCGGCGTGGACAACCCGTACGAGGGCCCCAAGACGATGCTGCTGGACGCGGTCGCGGTGGCCAACCGGTGCCGGGTGGTGTGGGCGAAGGAGTACGGCTTCTGCGCCGTGATCGGCTTCGACGGGGACCTCGACGGTGTCGAGCTGCTCTACACCTCGCTGCTGGTCCAGGCCACCCACGCGCTCAACAAGGCCGGCTCCGGCAAGGACTCCCGCAGCAAGGCCTTCCGGCAGTCCTTCCTGGTCGCCTACGCGGCGCGGATCCGCGAGCGGCTGACCGCCGCCACCGAGCGGGCCACCAGCGCCGCCGCGGCCGGCCGGCACCTGCGCGAGGACGGCACCGAGGAGCAACTGCCGCCGGACGAGCGGCTGCTGCCCGCGCTGGCCGCCCGCACGGCGGCGGTGGACGACGAGGTCGGCCGGCTGTTCCCGAAGCTGGTCTCGCAGCGGGTCCGGGTCAGCGACGGCGAGGGCTGGGCGGCCGGGCGGGCCGCGGCCGACCGCGCCGCGCTGCACGGGCGGGGCGAGATCCACAACTGACGCCGCGCCTGATAGAAACGACCCCGCCACGAACGAAGGGGGATTCGACGTGACGGAGTCCGCGGCGGAGTCGGGATACCGGGACCGGGTGCGCGGTGCGCTGCTCGGCGGCGCGATCGGCGACGCACTGGGCTGGCCGGTGGAGTTCCAGCAGCTCCACCAGATCCGGGACCGGTTCGGTCCGCAGGGCGTGACCGCGTTGCCGTCCGGGAGCACCGGGCCGGTGGAGGTCACCGACGACACCCAGATGACGCTGTTCACCGCCGAGGGCCTGATCCGCGGGTTCGTCCGCGGCTGGTCGGGCGGCGGCGGCTCGGTGCCGGAGGCCGTGCACGGCGCCTACCGGCGCTGGCTGCGCACCCAGTACCAGCCCGAGCCGGACGCCGGGCCGCAGCCCCGCCCGTACGACGGCTGGCTGCTCGGCCGGCCGTTCCTGTACGCCCGGCGGGCGCCGGGCAACGCCTGTCTGAGCGGGGTGTCCGAGCACCCGGTGTTCGAGGCGCCGTCCCCGATCGGGAGTCCGGGGCCGATCAACCCCGGCTCCAAGGGCTGCGGTTCGGTGATGCGCGCGGCACCGTTCGGGCTGGCCCGGCTCGGTGTCGAGCAGTCCTTCGGGCTGGCCGTGCAGTGCGCCCAGCTCACCCACGGGCACCCGACCGGCTACCTCGCGGCCGGCGCCTTCGCGGCGCTGGTCGAGCGGCTGGCGGCCGGGACGGAGCCGTGGGCGGCGGTCGGCGAGACGGTGGAGCAGATCCGCGAACTGCCGAAGTCCAAGGAGACCGTCCAGGCGCTGGCCCGGGCCGTGCGACTGGCCCAAGAGGCCGAGCCCTCGGCGGACACCGTGGAGCGGGTCGGGCTCGGCTGGATCGCCGAGGAGTGCCTGGGCATCGCGGTGCACTCGCTGCTGGCGGCCACCCTCGACCCGGACCCGGTGCGCACCGCGCTGCTGCTGTCGGTGAACCACTCGGGGGACAGCGACTCCACCGGCGCGGTCTGCGGCAACCTGGTCGGGGCCGCGTACGGCGCCTCGGCGCTGCCCGCCGACTGGGCGGGGGCCGTCGAGGGCCGGGCCGAGCTGCTGACGGTCGCGGACGACCTGCTGGTGCTGTTCGGCAGCCGCGACCCGGGCCACCCGGCGCTCGGCGGGCGCTACCCGGCCTGGTAGCTACTTCGCCTGCGGATCGGTGACCTGACCGAGGAACAGCGGCCGCCCGGTGGCGGTGTCCCGGATCAGGAACAGGAACGGCCGGTCGATGTGCAGCTGGGCGGTCTGACGCGGGGACGGCGCCGCCGCCCCGGCGAGCCCGGCGCCGCTGCCGGCCGCCGCGACCGTACCGCCCTCGTCGACCTCGATCGTGGCCTTCTGCACCACCGTGCTGACGGCGAGGGGCTCCTTGGCGATGCCGCCGAAGTCGGCCTTGTCGAAGGCCGCGTGGACACCGAGCGAGCGCAGCGCGGGGGTGAGCTCGTTGGACGTGTCGAAGTGGAAGCGCGGCAGCTGGAGGTCGACGGGCTGCTCGGCGAGGGCGCCGAGGATCCGGTCCAGCTGGGGCTGGTCCAGCCCCTTGGCGAAGGCCGCGAAGCCGCCCTGCGCGGGGACGATCAGGTCCATCGCCAAGTTGCCACCCGCGTACGGGAGTTCGACGGCCTGCCAGGGCTCGCCGGCGATCCCGCCGGAGCCGTCCGCGTATTTGAACCCGCCGGTCTGGCTCATCAGCGGGACGGACGGGGTGGAGCCGTCGAGCTTGTGGAACGGGCGGTCCTCGGTGTGGGCGGGCTTGAACTCCGAGGCCCACTTCGCCTTGAGGTGGAGCGCGTCGGTGAGGACCAGCCGGGTGTCCGGATTGATCGCCTTCGGGGGGAAGAGGTCCTTGATCCGTCCCTCGGTGGCCTTTTCCACGGCGGCGTTGACCGCCTTGCGGCTGCCGTCCGGGTCCTTCTTGAAGTCGGTCGTGTGCACTCCGGCGTCGAAGGCGGCGGCGAGCGTCGCCAGGTAGTCCGGCTCCACGGGGAAGCCCTGCTGCGTCCAGACCTCGTCGGCCTGGTGCAGGTCGGTGTTGCCGGTCCGCTGGTCGAGTGCCCCGACCGCGAGCGCGTACTGCTTCGGGTCCAGGTCGGTGTGCAAGGCCTTGGCCAGCTCCTCGGCGGTCGCGCCGCGCGCGCCGGGCGCCAGCATCCCGAGCACGGTGGCCAGCCCGACGGGCGAGACCACCAGGTTGTGCCCGGCCTCGGCCGGGTCGGCGGTGAGGGTGTGCAGGAGGTCCAGGCCGAAGGCGTCGGTGCTCTTGGCGGTGGCGGCCACCTGGGCCGGGTCCACCGCGGGCCGGCCGGCCGGCGCGGAGGCCCGCAGTTCGCCGGTGGTGGCGGATCCGGTGCTGCCGCAGCCGCTGAGCAGCGGCGCGGCGAGGGCGGCGGCGAGGAGCAGCGCCGCCGGGCGACGGCGGTGGTTTCCGAGCGTGCTGCGGTTCGTCATGGACCTTCGACGCGGCGCTCCCGCCCCGGGTTCCGCTCAGTCCCAGAGCGCGCCGAACTCCAGCAGTTCGTCCCGGTGCTCGATCCGCTCGACCCACTCCCGGGGCCAGACCGCCTCGCCGTGGTGGGCGCCGGCGAAGGCGCCGGTCAGGCAGGCCAGCGAGTCGGAGTCGCCACTGGAGTAGGCGGCCCGGCGGACGGCGGCCACCGGGTCGTCGGGCAGCAGCAGGAAGCAGAGCAGCCCGGTACCGAAGGCCTCCTCGGCGACCCAGCCCTCGCCGGTGGCCAGGCAGGGGTCGGCCTCGACGTCGGGTGCGGCGAGCGCTGCCTCCAGCTGGTCGAGCACCTTGAGGCAGTCGTCCCAGCCCCTGGCGAGGACGGCCTGCGGGGAGGCGCCGTACCAGCGCTCGGCGAGGTCGCCGAGCCAGAACGCGTCGTACCGCTCGCGGCCCGCCAGCGCGTACCCCCGCAGCACCGCGGGCAGCCCGGCGGGCGGGACGCCGTCGGCGAGCTTGCGCACGGCGTACGCGGTGAGGTCGCTGGCGGCGAGCGCGGTCGGGTGGCCGTGGGTGAGCGCGGACTGCAGCTGGGCGGCGCCGGAGAGCTGGCCGGCGTCCAGCTCGCGGATCAGCCCGACCGGGGCGACCCGCATGTTGGCGCCGCAGCCCTTGGAGCCGACGTCGCTGGCCTGCTGCCAGCGGTACGCGGCGTGGCTGAGCCGCTCGCAGGCGCGCAGGCAGGTCATGCCGGGGGCGCGGTTGTTCTCCGGGGAGCGCCACCAGTCGACGAACTCCTCGCGGACCGGGCGCTCCAGCCGCAGCGGGGTCAGCGGCCCGCGCGCCAGGGCGGTGCGCAGGCCGCGGGCGAGGGCGAGCGTCATCTGGGTGTCGTCGGTGACCAGCGCCCGCTGCGGCAGCGGGAGCCGCCGCCAGTCCGGGTGGTCGGCGGCGATCCGCTCGACGTCCTGGAACTCGGTGAGCCGGCCCATCGCGTCGCCGATCGCCAGCCCCAGCAGTGCCCCCGTCGCCTTGCCCACGGCCTTCTCCCCCTCAGGTCTCAGACTTCGACCAGCAGTTCCTTGAGCCCGCGGATCACGTAGCCCGGGTTCCACTCGGGCTCGCGGACCAGCCGCAGGCCCGGGGCCCGGCGCAGCAGCGTGCCGTAGGACTCGGTGAGTTCCAGTCTGGCAAGCGGGGCGCCCAGGCAGAAGTGGATTCCCGCGCCGAAGGTGATGTGCGGGTTGTCGGTGCGGCCGAGGTCGAGGCGGTCGGGGTCGGCGAAGCGCTCCGGGTCGCGGTTGGCGGAGCCGAAGAGCAGGGCGAGCTCGGCGCCGCGCGGGATCGTGACGCCTCGGACCTCGACGTCGTCCAGCACCCAGCGCTCGAACATCTGCAGCGGGGTGTCCCAGCGCATCAGTTCCTCGACGGCGGTGGGCAGCAGTTCGTCCACCGAGCCGCGCAGCCGGGCGAGTTCGCCGGGGTGGCGGAACAGCGCCCACCAGCCGTTGCCGGTGGTGTTGACCGTCGCCTCGTGGCCGGCGTTGAGCAGCAGCACGCAGGTGGAGACCATCTCCTGCTCGCTGAGCGCGTCGGAGCCCTCCTGGGCCTGGATGAGCGCGCTGATCAGGTCCTCACCCGGGGCCGCCCGGCGCTCGCGGATGAGGGCGCGCAGGTAGTCGGAGAACTCGGTGCTCGCGGTGACGGCCCGGCGGGCGGTCTCCTCGCTCGGGTTGAGCTCGAACATCCCGGTGATGTCGGCGGACCAGGGGCGCAGCAGGTGCCGGTCGGCCTCCGGCACGCCGAGCATCTCGGCGATCACGGCGACCGGCAGCGGTTCGGCGACGGCGGAGACGAGGTCTCCGCCGCCGGCCGCGAGCAGTCCGTCGACCAGTTCCCCGGCCAGCCGCCGGACGGTGGGGCGCAGCCCCTCGACCATGCGCGGGGTGAAGGCCTTGGAGACCAGCCGACGGATCCGGGTGTGGTCGGGGGCCTCCAGGTCGAGCAACCCGTGGTCGTTGAGGGTGTGGAAGGGCTCGTGCGCCGGGTCGGGCTCGGGGCGGCCGAACTCCTGGTGGCTGAACCGGTGGGTGTAGGTGCGGCCGAGCCGCCGGTCGCGCAGCAGGGCGCTGACGTCCTCGTGGCGGGAGACCAGCCACTGGTTCGTCGGCTCGTGGTACGTCACCGGCGCGTGCTCGCGCAGTTCGGCGTACGCGTCGTACGGGTGGGCCACGAACTCCGCCGACCAGGGGTCGAACTTCGCCGTCGTCGTCATCGCTCGATCACTCCAGGCCGTGAGGGGAAGCCGGGAAGATCATCGTATGCATGCGGTACGTCCGTAAAGGGTCCTTACGCCCCTTCGTTACGCCCCCCTTCATCACGCCCCCTTCATTACGCCCCTTCCGCGACCAGCCTGCGCACCAGCTCGGGCAGCGCGGTGGAGATCGGCTCCCGGATCACCTCGGTCGCGGCCACGTCGTACGGCGTCTCCTCGCCGTTCACGATGATCAGCTTCGCCCCGCTCTTCACCGCGTTGTACGGCAGCCCCGCCACCGGGAACACCTGGAGGCTGGTGCCGACCGCGATGAACAGGTCGCAGGCCCGGACGATCGCGTCGGCCTGGCCGAGCACCTGCTGGTCCAGGTTCTCGCCGAACATCACGATCCGCGGCTTGAGGATCCCCCCGCACTCCCGGCAGTCCGGGTCCGGCTCCCCCGCCTCGACCCGCGCCAGCGCCTCCGACATCGAACCGACCACCCGGCAGCGCAGGCACTGGGTCTCCCGGACGTTGCCGTGCAGTTCGATCACCTTTCGGTCGGTCAGGCCGGCCCGCTGGTGCAGCCCGTCGATGTTCTGGGTGAGCACCCGCACCGGCAGCCCGGAGCGCTCCAGGTCGACCAGCGCCCGGTGCCCGGCGTTCGGCTCGGCGGCCGACGCGCCGATGTCCAGCCGCATCCGCCAGGCCCGCCGACGCACCGCAGGGTCGTCCCGGTACGGGCCGATGGTGACCAGTTCCTCGGCCGACGGGTCCTTGCGCCAGAGCCCCTGCGGGCCGCGGTAGTCGGGGATGCCGGAGTCGGTCGAGATGCCCGCGCCAGTGAGCACGGCGATCAGGGGGCGCTTAGCGTTCATACCCCGGACGGTACGGGCGCCGGGCGGACCGGGCCACCGAAAATCCAGATGCGCCCGGCCAACTCCCGCCGCACACTGGGCCGGTCACGCACCGTCGCCACGAAGGAGCCCCGTGCAGGGAGCAGTCAGCGTCTCGCCCGTCCAGGTCCCCGAGCTGCTGCTCGGCCTGGCCACCGTCCGCCCGGTGTTCCTCTGGGGCGCCCCCGGGATCGGGAAGTCCTCCCTGGTCAGGGCGTTCGCCGAGTCGCTCGGCCTGGAGTGCGTGAGCCTGGTCGGCACCCAGCTCGCCCCGGAGGACCTGATCGGCGTCCCCCAGCTCACCCCCGAGGGCCGCTCCCGGTTCTGCCCGCCCGAGCAGATCGCCCGCGACGAGCCGTACTGCCTGTTCCTGGACGAGCTGAACGCGGCCTCGCCGGACGTCCAGAAGGCCTTCTACTCGCTGATCCTGGACCGCCGGATCGGCTCCTACGAGCTGCCGCCCGGCTCCATCGTGATCGGTGCCGGGAACCGCGCCACCGACGGCGCGCTCGCCCGGCCGATGGCGTCCGCGCTGGTCAACCGCATGGTCCACGTCCATCTGCGGGCCAGCGCCGAGGACTGGCTGCGCTGGGCGGCCGACGCCGGCATCCACCCCTGGATCATCGACCACCTCACCGACCGGCCCGACCACCTGTGGTCCGCCCCGCCCAAGACCGAGGAGCCGTTCTCCACCCCGCGCGCCTGGCACATGCTCTCCGACGCGCTGCACTCCTTCGGCCCCACCCTGGACGAGGAGACCCTCAAGGTGGTCGCGTACGGGCTGCTCAGCCCGCAGCACGCGATCGCCTTCTGCGGCTACGCGAAGATCGTCCGCAACTCCTACGGCCTGGAGGCCATCCTCAAGGGCGACGCCCGCTGGCCGCACCGGCTGGAGGACCGCGACCTGCTCTACTACCTGGCCGACGCCTTCCGCGGCCGGCTGGTCAAGGAGCTGCCCGCCGGCAAGGAACACGCCTCCGGGGCGCAGCGGCAGACCGCCTTCCGGGCCAAGTCGCTGCTGGTGCAGCTGGCCGAGATCTCGGTGGAGGTCGCCCAGACGGTGATCGCCGACGGCTCGGACGGCAACCCGGTGCTGCCCTCCTGGTTCCTGATCGAGGCCGCCCGGGACATGCCCCGGCTGGTCGAGGCCCGCCGGTGAAGCGCGCCCAGGCCGCCGCGAAGAAGCCCGACCCGGGCACCGAGGCCTTCGACGAGGGCGTCCGGCTGCTGCGCCGCAACCCGGCCCTCGCCGCGCTGCGGGCCGACGTCTGCCGCGCCGAGGAGTGCACCACCGCCCCGCCGGACGGCTGGGCGGTGGTCGACTCCAACGGCACCCTGCACGTCAACCGGCGCCGCCGGGCCGAACCCGAGGAGTGGGCCTGGGTGCTGGCGCACTGCCTGCTGCACCTGGGCTTCGGCCACCTCCCGGGCGCCCGCGGCAACCGCCCCCAGCCCGACGCCTACCAGGCCGCCGCCCGCTGCGCGGTGGTCAACCGCTTCCTCGCCACCTTCCCGGTCGGCCGCGCCCCGGTCCCGCTACCGCAGGAGTACCCGGGCGGCGACGAGGAGGAGCTGGCCGCCCGCTGGCGCGGCGACGGCCTGCCCGCGCTCGACGCCGCCGGGGCGGCCGGCACCGCCGAGCGCGACCAGCTGCTGGTCGAGTGGCACGGCCACGGCCATGCCCGCGAGGACTGGCCGACGGCCTTCGCGGCCGCGCTCACCCGCACCATGTCCGCCGCGATGGACCGGGCCGGCGGCCGGATCGACGCCGCCACCGGGGAACGCCTGCCCGAGCGGCCCTGGAACCGGGCGCTCAACTGGTTCGTCTCCTCGTACCCGCTGCTCGGCGGCATCGCGGCCGGCCTCACCGTGGTGGCCGACGCCGAACTCGCCCGGGCCCACGACATCGCCGTCGCCGCCGTCAACGCCGAGGTGGGCGAGATCTACGTCAACCCGCTGCGCCACTACGGCGACGAGGAGTGGCGGTTCATCCTCGGCCACGAGATCCTGCACGCCGCCCTGCGGCACGGCGAGCGCCGCGGCGGACGGGACCCGTTCCTGTTCAACGTCGCCGCCGACTACGTCATCAACGGCTGGCTGCTGGAGATGGGCGTCGGCGAGATGCCCGACGGGCTGCTGCACGACCCGCAGTTGAAGGGCCTGTCGGCCGAGGAGGTGTACGACCGGATCGCCCGCGACCAGCGCCGGATCCGCCGCCTCGCCACCCTGGCCGGGAAGAACCGCCCGGACGTCCTCGGCGAGCCGCTGGGCACGCCCCGGGACTACGTGGACCTGGACGACTTCTACCGGCGCGGCCTCCAGCAGGGCTTCGAACTGCACCAGCGCGGACGCGGCCTGCTCCCGGCCGGCCTGGTCGAGGAGATCCGCGCACTCGCCCACCCGCCGCTCCCCTGGGACGCCCTACTGGCCCGCTGGTTCGACGAGTTCGTGCCGCGTCCGGAGCCGGTGCGCAGCTACTCCCGCCCCGCCCGTCGGCAGTCCGCCACCCCGGACATCCCCCGGGCCGGCCGCTACCACCCCGAGGAGGAGGTGCCGCGCTGCACCTTCGGGGTCGTCCTGGACACCTCGGGCTCGATGGACCGCACGCTGCTCGGCAAGGCGCTCGGCGCGATCGCCTCCTACGCCGCCGCCCGGGACGTCCCGGCCGCCCGGGTGGTGCACTGCGACGCCGCCCCGCACGACGCCGGTTACCTACCGGTCGAGGAGATCGCCGGACGGCTGCGGGTGCACGGGCGCGGCGGCACCGTCCTCCAACCCGGCATCGACCTGCTGGAGCGGGCCGAGGACTTCCCGCCCGGGGCGCCCGTCCTGGTGATCACCGACGGCGAGTGCGACGTGCTGCGGCTGCGCCGCGAGCACGCCTTCCTCGTCCCGCGCGGAGCCGGCCTGCCGTTCACCCCGCGCGGGCCGGTCTTCCGGATGAGCTGAGGACCCGCCGGGCAGCCGGCTAGGCCAGCGCCGTACGGGGCGCCACGCAGGGCCGGACCAGCGGGGACAACGCCACCAGGTAGCAGGCGGCGGCCAGCGGGATGAAGGCCAGGTCGGCTCCGCTGGCGACGGTGCCCAGCAGCATCAGCACCGGGCTCCACCAGCGCAGCGCCCGCCCCGCGCCCGCCGAGGCCGCGACCAGCAGCGCCAGCAGGCCGACGTAGAACAGCATCGGGCCGACCTGGTAGACGGCCGGGAGCACCCCAGGGACGTCCTGCACCCGCTGGAACAGCCGTTCCTGCTCGGCCTTGTCCGCCGCGGCCAGGCCGACGCACAGGTCGATCCCGATCTGCACCAGCGAGGCCGCCAGGCCCGCGAACGCCGTCCCCAGCGCGGCGTTCGCGGCCAGCCGACCGGCGGTGGTGCCGCGCGGGGCGAGCAGCCGGCGCAGGGCCAGCAGCACCGGGGCGAACAGCAGCAGGCCGGCGAACATCGCGGTGTGCCCGGCGGTCCAGCCGAGGCCGGGCTCGCGGGAGCCCGGGACCAGGCGGATGCCGCCGTAGAGGGCCATCAGGGCGGGGGCGCCGACGACGGCGTAGGCGGTGAGGCGGGTGTTCCGGGTGGCGTTCATCTGACGATCTCCTGCGGTGTCCGGGGTCCGTTCCGACACCCCAGAGCCTCCCGGCCGGGCCCCTCGTCGCGGATCGCCCGCACCGGCGAACCCGCCCCCTCCCCCGCAGGAGGGAGTCGCTCAGGACTCCCCCGCCACCACCGCCCCGGCCTCGTACGCGAACACCACCGCGTGCACCCGGTCGCGCAGCCCGAGCTTGCTCAGCACGTTGCTGACGTGGGTCTTCACGGTGTGCTCGCTGACCACCAGCTCGGCCGCGATCTCCGCGTTGGACAGCCCGCGCGCGATCAGCCGCAGCGTCTCCTGCTCGCGCACCGTCAGCTGCTCCAGCAGCTTGGACGGCGGCCGCACCGGCCGCTCCCGGCCACCCGGCCGGCGGGCGGCGAACTCGCCGATCAGCCGCCTGGTCACCGAGGGCGCGAGCAGCGCCTCCCCCGAGGCCACCATCCGCACCCCGTGCGCCAGGTCGTCCCGCCGGACGTCCTTCAGCAGGAAGCCGCTGGCGCCCGCGTACAGCGCGTCGAAGACGTAGTCGTCCACGTCGAAGGTGGTCAGCATGATCACCTTGGTGGCCGGGAACTCCGCGCACACCCGGCGGGCCGCCTCCAGGCCGTCCATCACCGGCATCCGGACGTCCAGCAGCAGCACGTCCGGGCCGTGCGCGCGCACCGCCTCGACGGCCTCGGCGCCGTCGCAGGCCTCGGCCACCACCTCGATGTCCGGCTGGGCGTCCAGGATCATCCCGAACCCGGCCCGCACCAGCTCCTGGTCGTCCGCGACCACCACCCGTATCGGCGTCATCCGCCCACCCTCTCCACCACGCCCGCCGGCCCCAGCGGCAGCCGGGCACTCACCAGGAAACCCCTGCCCTCCGGCCCCGGACCGGCCTCGGCCCGGCCGCCGCAGGCCGTCGCCCGCTCGCGGATGCCGACCAGCCCGCGCCCACCGGACCAGCCGGCCACCAGACGGCCCGCGGTCAGCGGCACCCCGCGGCCGTTGTCGGAGACCACCACCTCCAGCACCTCGCCGGTGCACCGCACCCGGATCGCGACCCGGTCGGCCCCGGAGTGCTTGACGGTGTTGGTCAGCGCCTCCTGCACGATCCGGAACGCGGCCGCCTCCACGTCCACCGGCAACCCGGCCGGCCCGTCGGCGAGTTCGAGGTCCACCCGCAGGCCGGCCTGGCGCACCCGCTCGGCCACGTCGGCGAGTTCGGCCAGCCGGGGCTGCGGCGCCAGCTCCCGCTCGGCGTCCGGGTCCTTCAGCACCCCGAGCACCCGGCGCAGTTGGACCATCGCGTCGCGGCCGGCGTCGGCGATGGTGTCGAAGGCGCGGATCGCCCGGTCCGGGTTGTCGCGCACCACCAGCGGCCCGGCCTCGGCCTGGATGACCATCAGCGACACCGCGTGCGCCAGGATGTCGTGCATCTCCCGGGCGATCCGGGCCCGCTCCTCGGCCACCGCCCGCGCCGCGTCGCTGGCCGCCCGCACCCCGGCGTCCCGCGCCCGCTCCGCCTGCATCCGGGCCAGCTCCCGCTGGGTGCGCACCAGGGCGCCGAAGACGAAGGAGCCGCCCGAGGTGAGCACGCTGAACAGCGCGCCGTTCGGCGAGTGGGTGCCGATCACGTTGGCGACCACCACCACCGCCAGCACCGGCCAGCGCTGCCGGTCCGGGAAGCGCTCCGCCACCGTGTACATCCCGATCACCGCGTACAGCGGCACCTGCGGGTTCGCCGAGTGCGCCACCACCGACAGCACCAGCGAGGGCGCGCTGCCGAGGATCAGCAGGGTCAGCGTGGCCCGGCGCCGCCAGGGCAGGAACAGTGCGGTGGACGCCGCCAGCAGGTACACCCACCAGGGCCAGTCCGTGTCGTCGTTGTAGACCGACCAGAGCGACACCCCTGCCGAGCAGACCGCCAGGAAGGTGTCCAGCACGTACGGGCTCAGCCCGGCCGTACGGCTCCGCCAACGCGCCGCGTGCTCCACCGTCGTACCTCCCCCGTACCCGGGGAACCCGCCCCCGCGGAGAAGATCATGCCCTACCGGCAGAACGTCCGGCACCGCCCGGTCAGACACCGCTGACCGTCACACCGCCGGTCTCCGCCCGGGCGGTGATGGTGTGCGCCGCGCCCGGCTGCGAGGGGACGCCCACGTCCGAGCCGCCCTCCCGCGCCTCGGCGGTCACCGCGTACGCCGCCCCGGACGGCACCGCCAGCCGCACCCCGCCGTTGCCGACCCGGGCGTCCAGCGCGGTCGGCGCCGCCGCGAAGTCGGCCCGCACCCCGCCGTTGGTGGCGCTCAGGCGCGCCGTCGGGGAGGTCAGCCCAGTCGCCTCGACCCCGCCGTTCTCCACCGCGGCGTCCACCTCGGCGGCCAGCCCGGCCAGCCGCACCCCGCCGTTCTCCTCCTTGATCCGCACCTTGGTGCCGGCCGGCACCCGCACGGTGTAGCCGACCCCGCAGGAGTCGCAGCTGTACGCGAGCCGCAGCACTCCGTCCTTCACCTCGTGGGTGGTCCTCGGCGCGCTCCCCCGGTAGCTCTGCCGCTCGACGACCTGCACCGAGTCCCCGGCGCCGGTGACCTCCACGCCACCGTTCTCCGCCTCGACCACCAGCTCCTTGACCTGCTCGGCCACCCCGTAACTCACCGTCCGGTGCTCGTCCGACTCCCAGAACGGCAGGCACCCCTGCATCCCCAGCACCACCGCCGCCGTGATCGCCACCGCGCCCAGTACCCGCTTCATGTCCGGCCCCCTTCTCCAGCCCCGTCATCCCGACACCGAGAACCCTGCCGCGACCACCCCTCGTCGTACCTCCCCCGCCGGAGCGGTTCGCCCGGCTCCCCCACGCGGGGGATGACGGGCAATTCACGGATTCACCGGCGCGGACGCCGCTGCGCCGGTAACTTGTTTGCCCGCGCTCAACCCTCCCGGCCCACCCCTCCCGGCCCCGGGCCCGAGCGCGCCGAGGCGAGGACGACGAGGGCTGACAGCAATGGCCAACACGCCGCCGGGCGGACCGGGCACCGCCACCGGCCACGGCCTCGACGACCGGGTGCCGTTCCTGGCCCGGCTCGACCACGCCGACCGCACCGCCCTGCTCGCCCTCGGCCACCGGCTCGCCTACCCCGCGCGCTCCACCGCGCTGCGCGAGGGCGAACCCTCCGACCACGTCCTGCTCGTCCTGCACGGCTGGCTCAAGGTGACCGCCCTCGCCGAGAACGGGTACGAGGCCCTGCTCGCCCTGCGCGGACCGGGCGACATCGTCGGCGAATCCGCCGCCCTCAGCGGCCGGCCCCGGGCCGCCACCGTCACCGCGCTGGAACAGGTCGAGGCCGCCGCCGTCGACCGCGCCGCCTTCACCGCCTACCTCCAGCGCACCCCCGCCGCCTCGATGCAACTGCTCGCCCTCGCCACCGACCGGCTGCGCGCCGCCGACCACCACCGGCTCAAGTTCGCCTCGCTCAGCGTCAGCGAACGGCTCGCCGACCTCCTGCTGGAACTCGCCCGCACCCACGGCCGCCGCACCGCCGAGGGCATCGTGGTCTCCGTCCCGCTCAGCCAGCAGGAACTGGCCGGCTCCGTCGGCGCCTCCCGGGAGGCCGTCGCCCGGCTGCTCAAGTCCCTGCGGGAGCGAGGCATCGTGGCCACCAGCCGCCGCTCCCTGGTCATCGCGCGCCCCGACCTGCTCCGGAGGCCCGGTCAACTCCGCTGATCCGCACAGGGGTTCTGTGCACACCGTCACAGAGCGAGTACCTCAACGGCGCTCACACCAGGACGCCCGCAACGGGCAGGCTGAGCCGCGACGACGAACCGAGAGGCGACCATGACCGACCCGGTGAACCACACCATCCTGCTGCTGGACATCGAGCAGTTCGGCAGGCGGGACGACGTCGAGCAGGCCTTCATGCGCCGCATGCTCTACTCCGTCCTGCACGAGACGCTGCGCAGCGCCGGGGTCGAACCCGCCGAGCAACGCCTGGAGGACCGTGGCGACTCCGTGATGGCCCTGATCAGCCCCACCGTCCCCAAAGCCCGGCTGCTGCACGCACTGATCAACGAGACCCCCACCCTGCTGCACGCCAACAACCGCCTCGCCGCCGACAGCGCCCGGGTACGGCTGCGGATCGTGCTCGCCTCCGGCGAGGTCGCCGTCCAGGAACTCGGCGGAGCCCTTGGCGGCGCCGTCGGCTGGGACCTCAACCAGGCCTTCCGGCTGCTCGACTCGACCGCCCTGCGGGAGGCACTGCGCCACCGGGACGGGCCCTGCGTCCTCGCCGTCTCCGAGGCGCTCTACCAGGGCATCGTCCGGCACGGCCACGGCGGTCTGGCCCCGGAGGCGTTCCACCGGGTCACCGTCCAGGGCAAGGAGGGCGACTTCCCGGCCTGGCTGCACGGCGAACCCGCGCCCACCACCGACCCCGGCACCTACGGCGCCGCCCCGATCGCCCAGGCCGCGCCCGTCCCGGCCGCCGCCCCGATCGCCCACGCCGCGCCCGTCCCGGCCGCCGCCCCGGCTCCCCAGGCCGCCCAGCAGGCCGCCACCTTCCAGTTCCTCGGCGGCAACCCCGCCTTCGGCGGCAACCTGATCGGCGGTGACCAGCACATCGTCTCCGGCGGCGAGGTCCACGGCGACGTCAACACCGGCAACACCGTCGGCGGTGACCGGTGACGGCCACCCCGGAGGCGGACGCCGCCCAGGCACCGGCCGCGCCACAGCCCGGCACCGACCAGAAGCCCAACGAGCCCGCGGAGGAAGCGGCCGAACCCCAGGAGGCACCGCCCGAGCAACCCCAGAACGCCTGGGAAGCGGCCCAGGAGCTTCTGGAGCACGTCCCGGAGGCCTTCGCCAGCCAGGGCTACCTCTTCGCCGGCGGCAGCCCTCGCTTCGGCGGCGATCTGGTCGGCGGCGACCAGCACACGGTCTCCGGTGGCCAGGTCCACGGCGATGTCGTCACCGGCCACAAGACGGTCTACCAGATCGACTACCAAATCGGCTCGGCCTTCGGCACCCCGCTGCACAGCTCCGGCGAGATCCCCGAGATCGAACTCTCCACCCTGGCGGAGGTCTTCCAGGACGGTCCGACCTTCCAACAGGCCCTCGACGTGCTCCGTGACCACCGAGTGCTGATCCTCACCGGTCACGCCGACAGCGGACGCCGGTCTGCCGGTCTGATGCTGCTGCACCGGCTGGGCGCCCGCCGGATCCGCAACCTCGATCCCGACATCTCGCCCACCGCGCTGCTCACCGGCGTCGAGCGGGCCGAAGGCTACCTGCTGGCCGACTACATGACCTCACGCGCCCGGCCTCTCCGTCGGCCCGATCTCGACCGCCTCCGCGAGACCCTCACCAAGCAGGACGGCTACCTGGTCATCACCTCCGTCCGCTCCGGCAGCTTCCGCGACCTGCCAGTCGTCGACTGGCAGCCTCCTGGCCCGCGCGACGTACTCACAGCCCACCTGAACGTCCTGCTCTCCGGCCAGCCGACCGCGCACGTCGACGAGTTGCTCGCCCTGGAGCCGGTCGAGGGTTTCCTCGCCAGGACCCGGCCGATCCGGGAACTGGCCGAGTTCGCGGTTCCATTGGCCGAGTGCTCACCCCTGGCGTCCGAACACCCAGCGCTCACCGACTTCGGCCAGGGCGTCGTCAAGGAGCAGGTCGGACGCTGGTTCGGCGACTCCGAGCTCCCGCTTCGCGAGAAGGCGTTCCTGCTCTCGCTCGCCGTCTTCGACCATGCTCCGTACGCCCTCACCGCCGAACTCTCCGATCAGCTCTTCCGTCGCCTGGAGACGATCGCCACGCCCTACCGGAAGGAGGGGATCCCCCCGTTCGGGAACTCGATCGAAGGGCGGCTGGCCCTCGCCCGAGCCGAGCTGACCGAGGAGAACGAGCAGACCCCCTGGGGGCCAGTGCCACAACGCATGGCCTCCTTCAGTGATCCCCGTACGTCACACACCCTGTTACGCGAGACCTGGACCAGCCACCCCTCCGCCCGACCGGCGATCCTCGCCTGGCTCAACGCACTCGCCACCGACACCCGTGCGCTGGTCCGCACCCGGGTGGCCTCCACGGTGGCGCTGCTCGCATCCGTCGACCTGACATCGGCGATGAGCAGGCTGCTCGGCCCCTGGTCCGAGTCCAAGGACTTCCGGCTCTGTCTTCAGGCGGCCAACAGCCTCGTTCTCGCCTACTACGCCGGCACCGCGGCCGTACCCCGCATCCTGCGGGACTGGTGCGAGGACGACAACGAGCGCCGCCGCTGGACCGCCATCCGCGGATACGCCCTGCTCGGCCATCTGCTGCCGACGCAGGCCCTGGAGGCCATCGTGATGGCCTCCAGCCGACTTGCCGAGGACGAGTTCGAGGGCCTCTTGGACGATGTCCGCCCTGACGAACAGGCCGATGACGACGAACAGGCCGACCGCTACCAGGCGCTCGGGCTGGTGGAAGCCACCGAGCTACTGCTGCTGTCCACCGAGGGGCCACAGGTTCTGGCCACCATGGTCAACTGGCTCTCCGATTCCGACCAACTTCGCCATCTCGCCCTGACAACCTTCCTCACCGCCGCGCAACGGTCCGAGGACACCGCCATCGCCGCCGGCCGGCCGCTGCTCCTGGGCTGGTACGCCGAGAGCCCGCACCCCGATCCCGGCGGCCCCGTGACGATCACCGCCCTGCCGACGCCGGAGAAGCCTCCGTACGTCCGGGGCTTGCTGGTGACGATGTGGCGCAGTGCGCTGGCAGACCGCGGCTACGGCAGTTCGGCCCTGCGTGTCATGCGTGACTGGCTGCTCAGCTCCATCGAGCAACCGCAGACCGAGGCTGAACTCACCGAGCTCTTCGACGATCTGGCCGTCACCGACCGCGACCGCGAGCGGCTCGCCCACCTCATCCGCACCGTCCACGACGGTAGGCGACCGCCGACCACACCCACCAGCTGACGACCCGTCCCGATCCTGGAGCACCCGCGCATGTCGGCACGACACCGCCCCGACCTCCCCGCCGGCGACCTCATCGACCCGGTCCTCAGGGTCCACCCGCTGGGCCGCGCGCTCGGCCTGCCCAAGCGGCCGGACGCCCGGGCCGACTCCGCCCTGGTCCTGACCACCCCGTCCGGTGAGCACCAGGTCTTCCTGCCGCCGCACCGCCCGGGCTTCAGCGATCTGGTCGGCCGCGGCTACCAGGCCGCGTTCGAGGTCGACCTCGGCCTGCACCACCTGCGGATGACGGAGCGGCTGCCCGGCCGGGACGACGTCGGCGCCTTCGAGGCCGTGGTGGAGGTCGACTGGCAGGTCACGGCCCCGGAGCTGGTGGTGGCCAGCCGGATCGGTGACGTCCCGGCCCTGCTCGTCCCCCGCGTCCGGCAGCGGATGCGGGCGGTCACCCGCGGCCTCACCACCGACCGGAGCGCGGAGGCCGAGTCCGCTGTCCAGCAGGCACTGGACGAGTACCCGATGGCCGAGGCCGAGGGCCTGCGGGTGCGCTGCGCCGTCCAGTTGGACCTCGACCAGGCCGCTCGCGACCAGAAGGAGCGGCTGCGCGGCTACCACTTCGACACCCAGGCCCACCCGCACGCCCTCCGGCATGTCCAGGAGGCGAACGAGGTCCTCGCCGCGAAGGCGAAGTTCTACCAGTACCACCTGGAGCAGGGCGGGGTGACCGCCTGGGCCCTCCAGGTGGCCGCCCACCCCGAGGACCTGCCGCGGGCGCTCGGCTACCTCAAGGACGAGCAGCAGGAGCTGGTCCAGGGCCAGCTCCACCTGATCCAGCGGCTGCTCGACCAGAACGCCCTGGAGGACTTCGAGCTGGACGGCCCACGGCAGGACGCGAAGGCCGCGCTCGAAGCCATCCTGCGCCACCGGCCCGCCGGCCCGGACGCGCCCCGGCTCGACAAGGGCCCCAACCCTCCGCCGGCGCCGTGAAGTCGCCGTGAAGTCGCAGTAGCCCGAGGAGGCCCACCGTGTCCGCTCCGCCCGCCCCCGGCCCACCACCGCCACCGCCACCGCCCGGTACCGCCCTGCTCGCCGAGCTGCGCACCGAGATCGCCCGCGCGGACAGCAAGGCCGCCGTGCTGGTCGCCGCCCTCGGCGTCATCGTCGGGGTGCTCGGCGGCCTGCTCACCGGCAACGGCTGGGCGCCGCAGCAGCTTTCCGGCGCCGCCGCGGTGCTGCTGGCCCTCGGCGGTCTGGGCATCGCCGTCTCGCTGGTCTCGCTGCTGTTCGCGGTGCTGCCCCGCTTCCGGCGCAGCACCTGGCGCCCGGGCCGCCCGCTCGGCTACTTCGGGGACATCCGGCTGGCCGCCGAACAGGGGCTGCTCGCCGACGCCCTGGCCGACACCGAGGCCTTGGCCGCCGAGGCCGTCCGCACCGCGCTCGCGGAGAACAGCCTGATCGTCTCGCGGAAGCACTCCTGGGTACGGGTCGGCATCCTCGCCTTCGGCGTCGGCCTGTTCCCGCTGGTCACCGCCCTGTTCCTGGGCTGACCGGGCCCCCTCACACCCGTCCACCACCGTACGGACGCCGCTGCCGCGCGCGTCCCGTCCCCGAGGACCTCGCCATGACCGAACCGACCTACCCGGACGCCCCGCCGCCCCACTACCCCGCCGGTCCCCCGGCGCAGCACCCGACCGTTCCGCCGCAGTATCCGCAGGCCGCTCCCCAGTACCCCGCCCCGGCACCCCCGCCGCCGCAGTACCCCGCCACCGCCGCTCCCCAGTACCCGACGGCACCCCCGCCCCAGTACCCCACCGCCGCCGTCCCGCCCCAGTACGCTCCCCCCGCCCACCCCCAGCACCCCCAGCACTCCCCGCAGCAGCCGCAGCAGCCGCCCCGCATCCCCGCCCAGGGCTCCGCCCCACCGCCGGCCCCGTCGCAGCCCCCCGCGCTCGACCCCACCGTCGACATCGACCCGCACACCGGCCGGATCCACCTGGCCACCCGCCAGCGCGGCGCCGACGCCACCGCGGTCGGCCAACTGGTGTTCCAGCTCCCGCACTTCCTGTGCAGCCTGCTGGTGGTGATGCTGGTCTCGCTGCTCCTCCCGGAGCCGCTCAACCTGGTGCTGATCGGCCTCTGGCTCGCCTCCGGCGCGCTGGTCTTCCACCGCCCGACGGAGAAGGTCCTCGCCCGCTACCTGTTCCGGATGCGTCCGGCGCTGCACTCCGAGCTGACCAGGCTGGAGCCGATCTGGCACCAGGTGACCGCCAGGGCGGGGGTGAACCCGGCGACGTACGACCTGTGGATCGAGGACCACAAGGCGGTCAACGCCACCGCGGCCGCCGGCCACATCGTCGGCGTCACCCGGTACGCGCTGGAGACCCTCCCCGACGCCCAGCTGGCCGCCGTGCTCGCCCATGAGCTGGGCCACCACCGCGGCGGTCACGCCTGGGCGACCCTGCTGGGCTACTGGTACTCGATGCCGGCCCGGATCGCCTGGGCGGTGTTCCGGATCGCGGCGGTGATCGCGTTCCGGATCGCCTCGGTGTTCTCGCTGCTCGGCGCCCTCGTGGTCGGGCTGGTCTCGATCGTCCTGGTGGTGGCCGTGGCGGTGTCCTTCCCGCCGCTGCTGCTGGTGCTGGTCACGCCGTACCTGCTCGCCGCGGTCGGCCGCCGCTCCGAGCTGCGGGCGGACGTCCAGGCCGCCGAACTCGGTTTCGCCGACGCCATGATCGAGGTCTTCCACGGCTTCCTGCGGGACGAGGAGCAGGCCATGGCGATCGCCGCGCGGGAGAACGGCGGCCTCGCCGTCCGGCCGGGCCTCGGCCGGCGGCTGCTGTCCAGCCACCCGGACACCCACACCCGGATCCGCCGCCTGGAGGACTGGCGCGCGGCCACCGCCTCCCGATAGCCGGAAACGCCGCAGGGCGGCCACCCCGTGAGGGGTGACCGCCCTGCGATCGGTGACGCTCGACTCAGCCGCTGTACGGGCCGTAGTCGTAGTCGTCCAGCGGAACCGCCTGGCCGGAGCCGGCGCCGAAGGGCGACAGGTCGTAGTCGTCGTAGCCGACGGCCGAGTACATGGCGGCCTTGGCCTCCTCGGTCGGCTCGACCCGGATGTTGCGGTAGCGGGGCAGACCCGTACCGGCCGGGATGAGCTTACCGAGGATGACGTTCTCCTTGAGGCCCAGCAGCGGGTCCGACTTGGCGTGGATCGCCGCGTCGGTGAGGACCCGGGTCGTCTCCTGGAAGGAGGCGGCCGACAGCCAGGACTCGGTGGCCAGCGAGGCCTTGGTGATACCCATCAGCTGCGGACGGCCGGAGGCGGGGTGACCGCCCTCGGCGACCACACGACGGTTCTCGGTCTCGAAGCGGCCGCGCTCGACGAGCTCACCCGGGAGCAGCTCGGCGTCGCCCGACTCGATGATCGTCACGCGGCGGAGCATCTGCCGGATGATGATCTCGATGTGCTTGTCGTGGATCGACACACCCTGCGAGTTGTAGACCTTCTGGACCTCGGCGACCAGGTGGACCTGGACGGCACGCTGGCCCATGATGCGCAGGACGTCGTGCGGGTTGGTGGCACCCATGGTCAGCTTCTGGCCGACCTCGACCGCCTCGCCCTCGCTGACCAGCAGCTTGACACGCTTGGAGACCGGGTAGGCGATCTCGTCGGTGCCGTCGTCCGGCGTGATGACGATCTTGCGGGTCTTCTCGGTGTCCTCGATCCGCGCCCGGCCGGTGGCCTCGGAGATCGGGGCCACACCCTTCGGGGTACGGGCCTCGAAGAGCTCGACGACACGCGGCAGACCCTGGGTGATGTCGTCACCGGCCACACCACCGGTGTGGAAGGTACGCATGGTCAGCTGGGTACCGGGCTCACCGATGGACTGGGCGGCGATGATGCCGACCGCCTCACCGATGTCGACCAGCTTGCCGGTGGCCAGCGAGCGGCCGTAGCAGAAGGCACAGGTGCCGACGGCCGACTCACAGGTCAGGATCGAGCGGGTCTTGACCTCGCTGATGCCGTGGCGGATCAGCTCGTCGATCAGCACGTCACCGAGGTCGGTGTTCGCGGTGGCCAGCAGCTTGCCGTCGACGGTGATGTCCTCGGCGAGCATGCGGGCGTACACGCTGGTCTCGACGTCGTCGGCCTTGCGCAGCACGCCGTCGGCGCCCACGGAGCCGATCGCCAGCTTCAGGCCGCGCTCGGTGCCGCAGTCCTCCTCGCGAATGATGACGTCCTGGGAGACGTCGACCAGACGACGGGTGAGGTAGCCGGAGTCGGCGGTACGGAGGGCGGTGTCGGCCAGACCCTTACGGGCACCGTGGGTGGAGATGAAGTACTCCAGCACGGTGAGACCCTCACGGAACGACGCCTTGATGGGTCGCGGGATGGTCTCGTTCTTGGCGTTCGACACCAGACCACGCATACCGGCGATCTGGCGCATCTGCATCATGTTTCCACGAGCACCCGAGTCGACCATCATGAAGATGGGGTTCGTCTTCGGGAAGTTCGCGGCCATGGCCTCGGCGACCTCGTTGGTCGCCTGGGTCCAGATGCCGACGAGCTCCTGCTTGCGCTCGTCGTTGGTGATCAGACCGCGCTCGTACTGCTTCTGGACCTTCTCCGCCTTGGCCTCGAAGCCCTCCAGGATCTGGGGCTTGCTCGGCGGGACGATGACGTCCGAGATCGAGACGGTGACACCCGAGCGGGTCGACCAGTGGAAGCCGGCCGCCTTCAGGTTGTCCAGGGTCGCCGCGACGACGACCTTGGGGTAGCGCTCCGCCAGGTCGTTGACGATCGCGGAGAGCTGCTTCTTGCCCACCTCGTAGTCGACGAACGGGTAGTCCTCGGGCAGCAGCTCGTTGAAGAGCGCGCGGCCCAGGGTGGTGCGCAGGCGGAAGGGCTCGCCGTCGAACCAGCTCGGCTGGCCCTCCTCGTCCACCGGCGGGGTCCAGCCGCGGGGCGGGACGGTGCCGGCGCCGAGGCGCAGCTCGATCGGGGCCTGGACATCCAGCTCGCGGGCGTCGAAGGCCATGATCGCCTCGGCGGTCGACGAGAAGGTGCGGTCGGCGCCCTTCACGTTGTCGCGGTCCGAGGTCAGGAAGAACAGACCGAGCACCATGTCCTGGGTCGGCATGGTGACGGGGCGACCGTCGGCCGGCTTCAGGATGTTGTTCGAGGACAGCATCAGGATGCGGGCCTCGGCCTGCGCCTCCGCGGAAAGCGGCAGGTGGACGGCCATCTGGTCACCGTCGAAGTCCGCGTTGAACGCGGTGCAGACGAGCGGGTGGATCTGGATGGCCTTGCCCTCGACCAGCTGCGGCTCGAAGGCCTGGATGCCGAGGCGGTGCAGGGTGGGCGCACGGTTCAGCAGGACGGGGTGCTCGGCGATGACCTCTTCGAGCACGTCCCACACGACCGGGCGGGCACGCTCGACCATGCGCTTGGCCGACTTGATGTTCTGCGCGTGGTTCAGGTCGACCAGGCGCTTCATCACGAACGGCTTGAAGAGCTCCAGCGCCATGGCCTTCGGCAGACCGCACTGGTGCAGCTTGAGCTGCGGGCCGACGACGATGACCGAACGGGCCGAGTAGTCGACTCGCTTGCCGAGCAGGTTCTGGCGGAAACGACCCTGCTTGCCCTTCAGCATGTCGCTGAGGGACTTCAGCGGGCGGTTGCCCGGGCCGGTGACCGGACGGCCGCGGCGGCCGTTGTCGAACAGCGCGTCGACGGCCTCCTGGAGCATGCGCTTCTCGTTGTTCACGATGATCTCGGGGGCACCGAGGTCGAGCAGGCGCTTCAGGCGGTTGTTGCGGTTGATGACGCGGCGGTACAGGTCGTTCAGGTCGGAGGTCGCGAAGCGGCCACCGTCCAGCTGCACCATCGGACGCAGGTCCGGCGGGATGACCGGGACGCAGTCCAGCACCATGCCGTTGGGCTTGTTGCTGGTCTGCAGGAACGCGGAGACGACCTTGAGGCGCTTGAGCGCACGGGTCTTCTTCTGGCCCTTGCCGGTGCGGATGATCTCGCGGAGGCGCTCGGCCTCCTCCGCCAGGTCGAAGGTCTCGAGGCGGTCCTTGAGGGCCGCCGCGCCCATCGAGCCGGAGAAGTAGGTGCCGAAGCGGTCGCGCAGCTCGCGGTAGAGCAGCTCGTCGCCCTCGAGGTCCTGGACCTTGAGGTTCTTGAAGCGGGCCCACACCTCGTCGAGGCGGTCGAGCTCGCGCTGCGCGCGGTCGCGCAGCTGCTTCATCTCGCGCTCGGCGCCCTCGCGCACCTTGCGGCGCACGTCGGCCTTGGCGCCCTCGGCCTCCAGCTCGGCCAGGTCGGTCTCGGCCTTCTTGGCGCGGCCTTCGAGGTCGGAGTCGCGGCGGTTCTCGATCTGCTGGCGCTCGACCGAGACGTGCGCCTCCAGGGACGGCAGGTCGCGCTGGCGGCGCTCGTCGTCGACCCAGGTGATCATGTAGGCGGCGAAGTAGATGACCTTCTCGAGGTCCTTCGGCGCCAGGTCCAGCAGGTAGCCGAGGCGGGACGGCACGCCCTTGAAGTACCAGATGTGGGTGACCGGGGCGGCCAGCTCGATGTGGCCCATCCGCTCGCGGCGCACCTTGGCGCGGGTCACCTCGACGCCGCAGCGCTCACAGATGATGCCCTTGAAGCGGACGCGCTTGTACTTGCCGCAGTAGCACTCCCAGTCCCGGGTGGGGCCGAAGATCTTCTCGCAGAAGAGCCCGTCCTTTTCCGGCTTCAGGGTGCGGTAGTTGATGGTCTCCGGCTTCTTGACCTCGCCGTGGGACCACTGGCGGATGTCGTCGGCGGTGGCCAGGCCGATGCGGAGCTCGTCGAAGAAGTTGACGTCAAGCACTGGTCGTCAAGCCCTCTTTCGTGATTCGAGAGTTTGTCTGTGGTCTGAGGGGGGCCTGGGGGCGGGCCGGCTGCGCGCTCTGTTCGGTTCAGGAGCGCGAGCCGGCCCAACCTCCGTCAGACCTCTTCGACGCTGCTCGGCTCGCGCCGGGACAGGTCGATGCCGAGCTCTTCGGCGGCGCGGAAGACGTCCTCGTCGGAGTCCCGCATCTCGATGGACTGGCCGTCCGAGGACAGCACCTCCACGTTGAGGCAGAGCGACTGCATTTCCTTGATGAGAACCTTGAAGGACTCGGGAATGCCGGGCTCGGGGATGTTCTCGCCCTTGACGATGGCCTCGTAGACCTTCACGCGGCCGAGCACGTCGTCGGACTTGATGGTGAGCAGCTCCTGCAGGGCGTACGCAGCGCCGTACGCCTCGAGGGCCCACACCTCCATCTCACCGAAGCGCTGACCACCGAACTGCGCCTTACCACCGAGCGGCTGCTGGGTGATCATCGAGTACGGACCGGTCGACCGGGCGTGCAGCTTGTCGTCGACCAGGTGGTGCAGCTTGAGGATGTACATGTAGCCGACCGAGACCGGCATCGGGAACGGCTCGCCGGAGCGGCCGTCGAACAGGCGGGCCTTGCCGGTGGAGTTCACCAGGCGCTCACCGTCACGGGTGAGGGTGGTGTTGTCCAGCAGACCGGTGATCTCGTCCTCGCGGGCGCCGTCGAAGACCGGGGTGGCGAGGTTGGTGCCACCGTCGACCTGGTCGGCACCGATCGCCTGCAGGCGCTGGGCCCACTCGTCGGCGAGACCGGAGACGTCCCAGCCCTGCTTGGCGAGCCACCCGAGGTGGATCTCCAGGACCTGTCCCGGGTTCATTCGGGACGGGACACCCAGCGGGTTGAGGATGATGTCGACCGGGGTGCCGTCCTCGAGGAAGGGCATGTCCTCGACCGGGAGGATCTTGGAGATGACACCCTTGTTGCCGTGACGGCCGGCGAGCTTGTCACCGTTGGTGATCTTGCGCTTCTGGGCCACGTAGACGCGGACCAGCTGGTTGACACCCGGGGGGAGCTCGTCGCCCTCCTCGCGGTCGAACACGCGCACACCGATGACCTTGCCGGACTCACCGTGCGGGACCTTCAGCGAGGTGTCGCGGACCTCACGGGCCTTCTCGCCGAAGATCGCGCGGAGCAGGCGCTCCTCGGGGGTCAGCTCGGTCTCGCCCTTCGGGGTGACCTTGCCGACGAGGATGTCACCGGTGACGACGTCGGCGCCGATCCGGATGATGCCGCGCTCGTCGAGGTCCGCGAGGACCTCCTCGGAGACGTTCGGGATGTCCCGGGTGATCTCCTCGGGGCCGAGCTTGGTGTCACGGGCGTCGACCTCGTGCTCCTCGATGTGGATCGAGGAGAGGACGTCGTCCTGCACGAGGCGCTGCGACAGGATGATCGCGTCCTCGTAGTTGTGACCCTCCCACGACATGAACGCCACGAGCAGGTTCTTGCCGAGGGCCATCTCGCCCTCGTCGGTGCACGGGCCGTCGGCCAGCACCTGGTTGACCTCGACCCGGGCGCCCTCGTCCACGAGCACCTTCTGGTTGAAGGCGGTGCCCTGGTTGGAGCGGGTGAACTTGGCGGCGCGGTACGTGGTGTACGTGCCGTCGTCGTTGGCCACGGTGACGTAGTCGGCCGAGACCTCCTGCACCACGCCCGACTTCTCGGCGGTGATGACGTCGGCGGCGTCGACGGCGCAGCGGTACTCCATGCCGGTGCCGACCAGCGGGGCCTCGCTCTTCAGCAGCGGCACCGCCTGACGCATCATGTTCGAGCCCATGAGCGCGCGGTTGGCGTCGTCGTGCTCGAGGAACGGGATCATGGCGGTCGCGACCGACACCATCTGGCGCGGCGAGACGTCCATGTAGTCGATCTCGGTGCCCGGGATGTAGTCGATCTCGCCACCACGGCGGCGGACCAGGACGCGCGGCTCGGCGAAGTGCAGGTCCGCGGTCAGCGGGGCGTTCGCCTGGGCGATGACGTAGCGGTCCTCCTCGTCGGCGGTGAGGTAGTCCACCTTCTCGGTGACGACACCGTCGACGACCTTGCGGTACGGGGTCTCGATGAAGCCGAAGGCGTTGACCCGGCCGTACGAGGCCAGCGACCCGATCAGACCGATGTTCGGGCCTTCCGGGGTCTCGATCGGACACATGCGGCCGTAGTGCGAGGGGTGCACGTCACGGACCTCGAAGCCGGCGCGCTCACGGGAGAGACCACCGGGACCGAGGGCGGACAGACGACGCTTGTGGGTCAGGCCCGACAGCGGGTTCGTCTGGTCCATGAACTGCGACAGCTGGCTGGTGCCGAAGAACTCCTTGATGGAGGCGACGACCGGCCGGATGTTGATCAGGGTCTGCGGCGTGATCGCCTCGACGTCCTGGGTGGTCATGCGCTCGCGCACGACGCGCTCCATACGGGCGAGACCCGTACGGACCTGGTTCTGGATGAGCTCGCCGACGTTGCGCAGGCGGCGGTTGCCGAAGTGGTCGATGTCGTCGACCTCGACCACGATGTCGCGGCCGGTCTCGTCACGCCACTCGGTCTCGCCCGCGTGCAGCTTCACCAGGTACTTGATCGCACCGATGATGTCGGGCTCGGTGAGCACACCGGAGTCCAGGGACTCGGCGTTGCCCAGCTTCCTGTTGAGCTTGTACCGGCCGACCTTGGCCAGGTCGTAGCGCTTCGGGTTGAAGTACAGGTTCTCCAGAAGCGTCTGCGCGGCCTCGCGCGTCGGCGGCTCGCCCGGACGCAGCTTGCGGTAGATGTCCAGCAGCGCGTCGTCCTGGCCCTGGGTGTGGTCCTTCTCCAGGGTGTTGCGCATGGACTCGTACTCGCCGAACTCCTCGAGAATCATCTCGTTGGTCCAGCCGAGAGCCTTCAGCAGCACGGTGACGGACTGCTTGCGCTTGCGGTCGATGCGGACGCCGACCATGTCGCGCTTGTCGATCTCCATCTCCAGCCAGGCACCACGCGAGGGGATGACCTTGCAGGAGTAGATGTCCTTGTCGGACACCTTGTCCAGGGTGGAGTCGAAGTACACACCCGGGGAGCGGACCAGCTGCGACACGACGACACGCTCGGTGCCGTTGATCACGAACGTGCCCTTGTGGGTCATGAGCGGGAAATCGCCCATGAAGACCGTCTGAGACTTGATCTCACCGGTCTCGTTGTTGGTGAACTCGGCCGTGACGAAGAGCGGGGCCGCGTACGTGAAGTCACGGTCCTTGCACTCGTCAATGGAGTTCTTCGGCGGCTCGAAACGGTGGTCGCGGAAGGTCAGGGACATCGACCCGCTGAAGTCCTCGATCGGCGAGATCTCCTCGAAGATCTCCTCCAGACCGGACTTGGTGGGGACATCCTGACCAGACTCCAGCGCCTGCTCGACCCGGGACTTCCAGGCCGCGTTGCCGAGCAGCCAGTCAAAGCTCTCGGTCTGCAGGGCCAGGAGGTTCGGGACCTCGAGGGGCTCCTTGATCTTCGCGAACGAGACGCGGAGCGGGGCGGTGGATGCGGCGGAATTGTTCGAGGCGTTGCGCGGCGCGGCCAAGAGGGGGGTCCTTCCGAGGGCTCGGAGCTCACTACGCGCGTACCAGCCGGGCCTGCTTGAGCCTGGATTCCGCCTCCCTCGCCACTGGCCTCCGCCGGGGTCGAAACCCCAGGTCAGAGCCGCTTTGCGGAGGCGGTGCCAGACCCCTTCAGGGCAACGCAAACTCCGGGCGACGAGTCACGGAGCAGCTAACAGGCAGCGCAAAGGGACAGTGTAGCCAATGGCCACACTGCTGTCCAGCTCTGATTCGGAAACCGAATCGGAGACTCCTCCCGGTAGCCGGGGGCGCGGGCGCCCACCGGGTACTGCTCTAACTCACGTGGAGTCATTTCCCGCCGGAGCCGCTGGTTATGCATCCAGCCGCAAACCAACCGGGGCGGACTCGCGCCTTGAGAATCGCGCGCCTCGCCAGGTTCGTCAAGGGCCCGTCGGCGGGGGCGGACCTCGACCCGTTCATCGGCCCGAACCCCCTCGGCGTTACAGAAGCCGTGGTCGGGGGCCACCGTCGATGACGGTGATCACCATACTCCTCGTGGCCGACAGCACCCAGTGCGCGATCGGCCACACCGGTGGCCGCGCTGCTCCGGGCCGGGGAAGGCCGGCAGGGGCCGGGAACGCAAAAGACCGGGCCGACCACCCGCAAGGGTGATCGGCCCGGTCTCAGACCCCCTCAGAGGGGGCGAGAAGTCACTTGACGGTGACCTTGGCGCCGGCACCCTCGAGGGCGGCCTTGGCCTTCTCGGCAACGTCCTTGGCAACCTTCTCCAGGACCTTGGCACCAGCGGTGTCAACGAGGTCCTTGGCCTCCTTCAGGCCGAGGGAGGTCAGGGTGCGCACCTCCTTGATGACCTGGATCTTCTTGTCGCCGGCGGCGTCGAGGATGACGTCGAACTCGTCCTGCTCCTCGACGGCCTCGGCCACGGCGCCCGGGCCGGCGATGCCGGCAACGGCGACCGGAGCGGCAGCGGTGACGTCGAACTTGTCCTCGAAGGCCTTCACGAAGGCAGCGAGCTCGATGAGGGTGAGCTCCTCGAACTGCGCGAGCAGCTCGTCCTGGGTCAGCTTCGCCATGATTGGCGTCCTTCCACTAAATCGGCAGGTGGTGCCGGATGTACGGGTTGGCGGGCGTACGGGCCCGCAGCGAGGCGTGAGCCTGCCGAATTACTCGGCGGCCGCGTCCTCGGCGGCGGGAGCCGGCGTACCGGCACCGCCCTGCTCGACCTTGTCGCGCAGCGCGTCCACAGTGCGGACGAGCTTCGACGGCAGGGCCTGGAAGAGCGCGGCAGCCTGGGACTGCTTGGCCTTCAGGGCACCCGCCAGCTTGGCGAGCAGCACCTCGCGGGACTCGAGGTCCGCGAGCTTCTTGATCTCATCGGCGGACAGCGCCTTGCCGTCAAGGACACCGCCCTTGATGATGAGAGCGGGGTTCTCCTTGGCGAAGTCACGCAGAGCCTTCGCCGACTCCACCGGGTCACCGGTGACGAAGGCAACAGCCGTCGGACCGTTGAACAGGTCGTCGAGCTCGGAGATCCCGGCCTCGTTGGCCGCGATCTTGGTCAGCGTGTTCTTCACCACGGCGTACTCGGCGTTGTCGCCGAGCGAGCGACGCAGGGTCTTGACCTGCTTCACCGAGAGACCGCGGTACTCGGTCAGCAGCGCCGCGGAGGAGCCACGGAACTTGTCCGTGATCTCGGCGACGGCGGCAGCCTTGTCGGGCCTGGCCATAGGCTTACGCCTCCTTCCGTGATGTCGAAGTCCGGCCGACCGCAAAGTCGACCATTCACGCCTCGAACCGGCCGGAACGGAAGGAAAGCTCTTGCGGAAACGCAATGAGCCCCGGTGCGCAGGCGCACGGGGCTCGTGACGACCTCGACGGGCATTCGCGCGGACGCGGTTCCCGGAAGTCGAAGCTCCAGACACACCTGCGCGGGCTGCCTGCGACGAATCGCAGATCCTTCGGCCACCCGCTCCCTGACGGGGGCGAGGCGACAACCAGCGGTCTTTGGCTTCGGCAACAGTAACCGGACCCGTCCGTACGAAGCAAATCGCCCTCGGACGGGTGAACCGCCCGGTCCGAACCGGGCTCAGCGCGCCAGCGGGGAGACCGTCCGGACGCCGGTGTCCACGGTGTCCGTCTCGGCCGGGGCCTGGGCCGAGAGCAGCGGCCCGGCGAGGTCGGAGTAGAGCACCGAGTCGTCCGCCCGGCCGGTGTCCCCGTTACCGGTGCGCTGGAGCCGGACCAACTGGTCCTTGTCGTTCAGCCAGAGGTCCAGGGTGAGCGAGATCGAGCCGCCGGGGGCCAGGGCGGCCCGCAGGCCGTCCCGGCGGGACTGGGTCAGCGGGGTCTGGGCGGCCGCGTACTTCTCGGCGGTGGTGGTCACCCGGTAGTGCTCGACCGTGGAGTCCTCGTACTTCTCCTCGCCGACGAAGGCCGGGTCCACACCCTCCGCGGTGGCCGCGGCCAGCGCCTCGACCGGGTTCAGCAGGTCGATCAGCCCCGCGTACGGGACCTCCTTGTGGCCGTCCGGGTCGGGCGGGACGGAGAAGCGCTCCCAGTGCTTGCCGCCGCGCTTGGCCGCGGTGGCGGCGTCGCCGCCCTGGTAGCCGACGGTGTCCACGACGATCAGCTGCTCGGCGTCGCCCGGGGTGGAGCGCTTGATCTGCAGCGCCGTCTTGGGCGACCAGAACAGCGGGCCGGAGCCGGCGTCCGCGCCGAGCCGGTAGCTGACCTTGGCCCGGCGGGCGGTCTGCATGGCCAGCTGGGCGGAGAGCAGCACCCCGTGCGGCGAACGGTCGGTCGGCTTGGCCGGCCCGGTCGGGGTGGCGGCGGTCGCGGGGGCGCTGCTCGCGCTGGAGCCGGTGGACGGCGAGGCGGGCGCGTCCCCGCCCCCGCCGCAGCCGGTCAACCCGCTCGCGAGCACGGCGACCACGGCCAGTGCCGCCAGCCGCTGCCGTCCCGCCATCGTCCGTTCCTCTCGCACCGGGCCACCTTGCCATCCGGACCGGGCCCGACCGGTGGCGGCCCCCTGGTCGGTCCCCGCCGGGCCCGTCCCGTCCACCGGGACGGACGAGTCGGGCGCCGGGGCGGGGCGCGGGATCAGCTGTCGGCGCCGGCGTTCTGGCCGGCCTTCGCCAGCTCGGTGATCTCGATCGTGTCGGACTTGTCCGGCGCGGTCGTGGCGACCGGAGTGCCGTAGTCGGAGTAGGTCACGGCGAACTTCATCGCGCCGACCTTGGTGTCGGCCTGCGCGGCCTGCTTGAGCACGAGCTGGTCGGCGTCCACCCAGATGTCGACGGTCTCGCTGGTGATCCCCGCGGTGGTCATCGACTGCCTCACGTGGTCGAGCTGCTCGGGGGTCAGCTGGTTGGTGTTGGCCGCCACCAGGTCGGCCACCTTCAGCGTGCCGGTGTAGTGGGTGGCCGGCTTGCCGTTCACCGTCTCCTTCCCGACCTCGGTCACGGTGCCGGAGGCGATCACGGAGCGCACCGCCTCCACCGGATCGGCCTTCTTCAGCTGATCGGCGCTGCCCGCGCCGCCGGCGCCGCCCTGCAGCTTGGCCATGTCGTCGTAGCCGACGTGTACCCAGTGCCGTCCGTCGGAGGCCTTCAGGGCGTCGCCACCGAGCTTCATGTACATGCCGTCCTGGACGAACCGGTACGTGAACGCGGTGCCGCCGATGCTGCCGGCCATCTTGTCGGCGCCCGGGGTGCCGGACATGTCCATCGTCATGTCGCCCTGGAGACCGTCGCCCCAGGCCAGGGCGCCGTCGGCCTTCATCGAGACGGAGCCGACCGTGATCTCCTCGGCGATCTTGGCCGACTTGGCGGCGCCGGTCTTCTTGGTGACCTGCTCCAGGTAGACCGCCGGGCTCACCTTGACCGGCGGGGCGGCGGCGGTGGCGGTGGTCGCGGCGGCGGCCGTGGTCGGCGCGGCCGGGGCGGCGTTCTTGCCGTCGGAGTCGTTGTCGTCGCAGGCGGTCGCGGTCAGCGCCAGAGCGGCGAGGACGACGGCGACGGCGGCCTTCTGGGTTCCAGCCATGGTGTTCCCCCCTTGAGAACCCCCGGGCGCGCGACGCGCCCGGGGCGGTAGCCGGTGTTGCTGCGGGTGGAGCCGACGGGGCTCCGGTTCGAGGGTCCGGCCGGATCAGCCGAACAGCTTGAGGAGGTCGGCCTGGGAGCCGAGGTCGCCCGCGGCGGGCGCCTCGACCTTGCCGCCCTTGCCGAGGTCGGAGTACTTGACGGTGACGGCCTTCTGCTCGCCGTTGGTGTCGCCGTACTCCTGGTACTTGACGAGCTCCTGCTTGGCGTTCAGCCAGAAGTCGATGGTGAGGGACTTGCCGTCCTCCTCCAGCGTCTTCTGGACGGCCTGGCGCTGCTCGGCCGTCAGCGAGGTCATTCCGGCCACCAGGGTGGCGGTGTCCTCGACCGCCCGCAGGTGGGTGGTCTGGACGCCGTCGACGCTCTCCTGGCCGACCTTGCTGAGCTTGCCGCTCGCGCTGGCGATGGTGAGCTGGGCGACCGGGTTCATCATCTGGCCCATCACCACGAAGGCGCCGCCCATCTCCTCCGAGGAGGGCACCTTGACCCAGTGCTTGCCCTGCAGGGCCGCAGCCGCGTCGTCGCCGCCGACGTAGGCGTCCGCCCCGATCACCCGGATCTTGAGCTTCTTGCCGTCCATGTCGGCGGCCACGTCCAGGGCGGCCTTGCCCGGGTCCTTCCAGTCGGCGGTGCCGCTGCCGCCCGGGCTGGAGGCGTCCGGGGAGGTCATGGCGACCTTGCCGTTGCCGGCCTTCTGCATCACCAGGGCGGCGGCGGCGAGCGCGGTCTTCGGATCGGCGGTCAGCCCGGCCGCGGCGGCGGCCGCACCGGCGTCCTTGGCGTCGTTGGCGGTGCCCTTGGCGTCGCTGCCGCCCTTGCTGCCGCAGGCGGTGAGGGCGGCCAGCAGAACGGCGGCGGTCGCGACGGTCGAGGCGAGGCGGACAGCACGCATGGAGGTTCCCCCCGTAGGTTTTTCGGAAGAGCCGATCCTCGGCTCCTGCTCAGCCGGACTCTAACGGATTGCCAGGTCCGGCCCGCACCGGATATCTCCTCCCGTCACCCGGCCGCGGCGGGTGACGTCTCCCCCGTCGCGGTACCTGAGACATCCGTCGTGGTCACCGTGGTTCCGGCGCTCCCGCTGGCCGTCTCACGCAGCCTCAGCAGCCGTTGGCCGGGGCCGACCCAGACGTCGTAGCCGATCTGCGCGACCCCGCGCTGCCGGTACCAGCCGACCACCGCGGCGAGTTGCCGGGGGCTCAGCTCCCGGTCCGCGCCGAAGTAGTCGGCCACCGGGGCGGCGCCCCGGTAGTGCGCGACGGTCGCCCCGCCGAGCTGCTCGCCGCCCAGCGAGCCGAGCCGGTCGGTCTGGGCCATCGCGTACGCCCGGCTGCCCGGGTTGGTGACAAGCGCGGTCATCCAGCCGCCCGCGTAGCCGGCCGGGTCGGGGCTGGCCGCCGGGTCGAGCGACTCCGCGGTGGCGCGCTCCGCGTGCTTGTCCGCGCCGCCCTGGTAGGCGAGGTCGAGGGCGCCGTCCCGGAGCGCCAGCCGCGCGGTGCCCAGTTCGTCGGTGACGGTCAGCGCGGCCTCGTCCCGGTCGCCCCAGACCAGGGTGCCGCTCGCGGTGCGCCGGCCGTCCGGACCCTCCCGCACCAGGTCGATCCGGGCGCCGCCGGTGTCGTCCAGGGCCTGGGCGGCCGCGAGCACCACCTGCTTGGGCGGGATCGGCGCCGGCTCACCGGGGACGCGGGTGCCCGGGGCGGCCAGCACGCTGCACCCGGTGGAGGCGCCGAGCAGCAGCAGGGCCGCCGCGAGCGCGGCGGGGCGAAGGGCGGGCGGCACGGCACACTCCGGCGGTCACAGGTTCTCCACATGATCTGACCGGCAGAGCGTACGACGACTCGGGCACGCGTTCCCATCCTCCCGTGTCCCGATCCGGCAACCGTTCGGGCGGCCCCGGAGGCAGCAACGACGGCGGGCCCGCACCCCCGGTGAAGGGGGTACGGGCCCGCCGTACGGACTGCTCTAGAGCACTGGGGCTCAGACCGCGGCCGGGTCCTCCTCGACGAGGAGGTTGCGGGTGCGGTTCGGGTCCACCTGGATGCCGGGGCCCATGGTGGTCGAGAAGGCGGCCTTCTTGATGTAGCGGCCCTTGGCGGCGGACGGCTTGGCGCGGAGCACCTCGTCCAGCGCGGCGGCGTAGTTCTCGACCAGCTGCTCGTCGGTGAAGGAGGCCTTACCGATGATGAAGTGCAGGTTCGAGTGCTTGTCGACGCGGAACTCGATCTTGCCGCCCTTGATCTCGTTCACGGCCTTGGCGGTGTCCGGGGTCACGGTGCCGGTCTTCGGGTTCGGCATCAGGCCACGGGGACCGAGCACGCGGCCCAGGCGACCGACCTTGCCCATGAGGTCCGGGGTGGCGACGACGGCGTCGAAGTCGAGGCGGCCCTTGGCGACCTCGTCGATGAGCTCGTCGGAACCGACGATGTCGGCACCCGCAGCACGCGCGGCCTCGGCACGCTCGCCGGTCGCGAAGACCAGGACCCGAGCGGTCTTACCGGTGCCGTGCGGGAGGATCACGGTGCTGCGGACCATCTGGTCGGCCTTGCGCGGGTCGACGCCCAGACGCATGGCGACCTCGACGGTGCCGTCGAACTTGGTGGTGCTGGTCGCCTTGGCGAGGCGGACGGCCTCGAGGGGGGCGTAAAGGCGCTCGCGGTCGACCTTGGCGTCCGCGGCCTTCAGAGCCTTGCTGCGCTTCACTGCTGCTCCTGAATGGTGATTGGAGTTGTGGTATTCGACGGGCCTGCGCAGGCCCTACCACAGGGACGGCTGAGCCGGTTTGCCCCTGACGGGACGGGGGGCTTGATCAGCCCTCGACGGTGATGCCCATCGACCGGGCGGTGCCGGCGATGATCTTCTCCGCCGCGTCCAGGTCGTTGGCGTTCAGGTCGGGCATCTTGGTGGTGGCGATCTCGCGGACCTGGGCGCTGGTGAGCTTGGCGACCTTGGTCTTGTGCGGCTCGCTGGAGCCCTTGTCGATACCGGCGGCCTTCAGGATGAGGCGCGCGGCCGGCGGCGTCTTCGTGATGAAGGTGAAGGAACGGTCGTCGTAGACCGTGATCTCCACCGGCACGATCATGCCGCGCTGCGACTCGGTCGCAGCGTTGTAGGCCTTGCAGAACTCCATGATGTTGACGCCGTGCTGGCCCAGCGCGGGGCCGACCGGCGGCGCCGGGTTGGCCGCACCGGCGTTGATCTGGAGCTTGATAAGCCCCGTGATCTTCTTCTTCTTGGGAGGCATGTCTCTCCGGGTCCTTCCGAGAGGTGATTGCTGGTGCATGCGGAACCGGGGCGACACCCGGCCGCCAGCACACACATCAGGCCAGGCTAACGCGTCCGCGCCGCTGGACCAAAACGAGTTCGGGGCAGAGCCCTCGGCTCTGCCCCGAACCCGAAGACCGTATGACTAGTTCTTCTGGATCTGGTCGAAGGAGAGCTCGACCGGGGTCTCCCGGCCGAAGATCTCGACCAGGCCCTTGACCTTCTTCGAGTCGGGGTTGATCTCGTTGATGGTCGCCTGGAGGGTCGCGAACGGGCCGTCGGTGACGGTGACCGAGTCGCCGACCTCGAAGTCCAGGACCTGGATCTCGCTGGGCTTGACCGGCGAGGGCTTGCCGGCCTCCTTGGCCGCCTGGCGCTCGACGTCCGGGGCGAGCATCTTGACGACCTCGTCCAGGGTCAGCGGGTACGGGTCGTAGGCGTTGCCCACGAAGCCGGTGACACCGGGGGTGTTGCGCACGACGCCCCAGGACTCCGGGGTGAGGTCCATGCGCACCAGGACGTAGCCGGGGAGCTTGTTCTGCCGGATGGTCTTGCGGTCGCCGTTCTTGATCTGGACGACCTCCTCCTGCGGCACCTCGGCCTGGAAGATGTACTCCTCGACGTTCAGCGAGACGGCGCGCTGCTCCAGGTTCTGCTTCACCCGGTTCTCGTAGCCGGCGTAGGTGTGGATCACGTACCACTCGCCCGGCATGAAGCGCAGGTCCTCGCGGAACTTGGCGACCGGGTCGACCTCGACCTCGGCCTCGGTCTCGTCCTCGGCCTCGGTCTCTTCCTCGGCGGGCTCCTCGTCGGCCGACTCCTCGGCGACGGGCTCCTCCTCGTCCTCCACGCGCAGCGCGGCCTCCTCGGCGGGCTCGCCGGCCTCGGCCTCGTCGTACGCCTCGACCTCGTCCTCGTCGCTGTCCGCGGCGTCGACGATCTGCTCGGCGGACTCGACGTCGTCAGCCAGCTCGGCCGCGTCCAGCTCGGCGGCGACATCCGCCTCACGGACGGTCTCGTCGGCGTCGTACAGGGGGGACTCAGACACGGTGGCTGCTTCTTTCCTGGAGATGGTGAAGGTGGCGCGCTCCGAAACCGGACCGGCGCGCGGCCGCTCGCGCGGGCGCCAGGAGAGGTCTCGGAGACTTCAACAGTACCGAGTCCACGGTACGCGCGCGTACGTCCGCCGCCGACAGCTCGACCCGGACCGATGATTCGGCCCGGGTCGGGAGGTGGTTCGGAGGTGGGGGCTCGATCAGCCGAAGACCAAGAGGCTCAGCTTGGCGAAGCCGTAGTCGAGGCCGTAGACGAAGCCCATCACGACCACGACGAAGGTCACCACGACGGCGGTGTAGTTGGTGAGCTCGCTCCGGGTGGGCCAGACGACCTTGCGGAGCTCCGCGATGATCTGGCGGTAGAACAGGCCCATCCGCGCGAAGAGGCCCTTCTTGGCCCGCTTGCCGGACTTCTTCTGCTTGCCGGACGTCTTGTCGCCCTCGGCAGACGTGGTCTCGGCAGCGCCGTCGGCCCCCTCGGGGTTGCCGCTCTCAGGCGTTGCGGTGGAGCCCGTGGTCTCCGTCACTCGTCCTCACCTGAATCCGGGTCCGGCCGAACATCACCTGCGTACCCGTTTCAGGCACGAGCGGTCGGCTTAAGCGGTGCTGATCGGTGCCCTTTCCGCATCAAGCCCGCTCGCTCTGTGGAGCGAACGGGCTGAATACGGATCAAGCAGCAGGGCAAGAGGGACTCGAACCCCCAACCGCCGGTTTTGGAGACCGGTGCTCTACCAATTGAGCTATTGCCCTTCGGAACCTCGCGGCTCCTGCGTGCCGACCAACCTACCGCATCTCCCCCCGCTGTCCGTACAGGCGGTGAAAGCTCCGGTCTTTTTCGGTGGGCCGTCGAGGAGCGAGTGTACGTGGTCGAGGGGTGTTTGGTCGAACCTCTTCTTCCGGGGCCGCCGTCCGCCCGGCGGATGTCCGGCCCGGTGGGGCGGTGACCGGCGGATCGCCGGGGCCGCGATCCGGACGGGTCCGTACGGATGCTGGAACCTCGCTGCCCGGTCCGTCCCGGTTCTGCGACGATGCAGGCATGAGCGCTTCCACCCCGCAGCCCGACCAGTCCATCCGCCCCGCCGACCGCCGGGTCTCCGCCCGGATCGGCGCGATCGCCGAGTCCGCGACCCTCGCCGTGGACGCCAAGGCCAAGGCCCTCAAGGCCGCCGGCCGTCCGGTGATCGGCTTCGGTGCCGGCGAGCCCGACTTCCCCACGCCGGACTACATCGTCGAGGCGGCCGTCGAGGCCTGCCGCGACCCGAAGAACCACCGGTACACCCCGGCGGGTGGCCTGCCCGAGCTGAAGGCCGCGATCGCCGCCAAGACGCTGCGCGACTCCGGCTACCAGGTGGACGCCTCCCAGGTGCTGGTCACCAACGGTGGCAAGCAGGCGATCTACGAGGCCTTCGCCGCGATCCTCGACCCGGGCGACGAGGTCATCATCCCGGCCCCGTACTGGACCACCTACCCGGAGTCGGTCCAGCTGGCCGGCGGCGTTCCGGTGGCCGTCGTCGCCGACGAGACCACCGGTTACAAGGTCTCGGTCGAGCAGCTGGAGGCCGCCCGCACCGAGAACACCAAGGTGGTGCTGTTCGTCTCGCCGTCCAACCCGACCGGCGCGGTGTACACCGAGGCCGAGGCCGAGGCGATCGGCCGCTGGGCGCTGGAGCACGGCCTGTGGGTGCTCACCGACGAGATCTACGAGCACCTGGTCTACGGCGACGCGACCTTCACCTCGCTGCCGACCCTGCTGCCCGAGCTGGCCGACAAGTGCATCGTGGTCAACGGCGTCGCCAAGACCTACGCCATGACCGGCTGGCGGGTGGGCTGGGTGATCGGCCCCAAGGACGTGATCAAGGCCGCGACCAACCTGCAGTCGCACGCCACCTCCAACGTCTCCAACGTCGCCCAGCGCGCCGCGCTGGCCGCCGTCGCGGGCGACCTGGACGCGGTGGCCGAGATGCGCAAGGCCTTCGACCGCCGCCGCAAGACCATCGTGCGGATGCTCAACGAGATCGAGGGCGTCCTCTGCCCCGAGCCCGAGGGCGCGTTCTACGCCTACCCGTCGGTCAAGGGCCTGCTGGGCAAGGAGATCCGCGGCAAGCGCCCGCAGACCTCGGGCGAGCTGGCCGCGCTGATCCTGGACGAGGCCGAGGTCGCGGTCGTCCCGGGCGAGGCCTTCGGCACCCCCGGCTACCTGCGGCTCTCCTACGCGCTCGGTGACGCCGACCTGGCCGAGGGCGTCGGCCGGATGCAGAAGCTGCTCGGCGAGGCCCGCGACTGACCGCGCGGCCGACCGCGCGTCGACCCCGCGGGTCAACCCGACACCCGGGATTCACCCGCTCCACCGGCGAGCGGGCGAGCGGCGGCACCGCCCTCTTTCACCCCTTCGGGGGACGGGAAGAGGGCGGTTCCCGTTTGGGGGTCGGATACGGCAGTATCGGCGAATGGAAAGCCTGTTGAACCCGCGAGACGTCAGGGACCTCCCGAAGGCCCACCTGCACCTGCACTTCACCGGCTCGATGCGACCCGCCACCCTGCTGGAGCTGGCCGACAAGCACGGCGTCCGGCTGCCGGAGGCGCTCAGCTCCGGCGAGCCGCCCGAGCTGCGCGCCACCGACGAGCGCGGCTGGTTCCGCTTCCAGCGCCTCTACGACACCGCCCGCTCGGTGCTCCGGGACGAGTCGGACATCCGCCGGCTGGTCCTGGAGACCGCGCAGGACGAGCTGCGGGACGGCTCCCGCTGGCTGGAGATCCAGGTCGACCCGACCTCCTACGCGCCCCGGCTCGGCGGACTGATCCCCGCGCTGGAGCTGATCCTTGACGCGGTGCGGCAGGCCGCGGCGGCCACCGGGGTGGGCATCCGGGTGCTGGTCGCGGCGAACCGGATGAAGTCCCCGATGGACGCCCGGACGCTGGCCCGGCTCGCCGTCCGCTACGCCGACCACGGCGTGGTCGGCTTCGGCCTCTCCAACGACGAACGCCGCGGCCTGGCCCGGGACTTCGACCGGGCGTTCGAGATCGCACGCAAGGGCGGGCTGCTGGCCGCCCCGCACGGCGGCGAACTGGCCGGGCCGGAGTCCGTCCGGGACTGCCTGGACGACCTGGGGGCCGGCCGGATCGGCCACGGCGTCCGGGCCGCCGAGGACCCCCGGCTGATGGCCCGGCTGGCGGACCGCCAGGTCACCTGCGAGGTCTGCCCGGCCTCCAACGTCTCGCTCGGCGTCTACGAGCGCCCCGAGGAGGTGCCGCTGCGCCGGCTGTTCGACGCCGGGGTGCCGCTGGCGCTCGGCGCGGACGACCCGCTGCTGTTCGGCAGCCGGCTGGCCGCCCAGTACGAACTGGCCCGGGACGCCCTGGGCTTCGGCGACGCCGAACTCGCCGAGCTGGCACGGCAGTCGGTGCGCGGCTCGTGCGCGCCGGAGGCCGTCCGCAAGGAGCTGCTGGCGGACATCGACGGCTGGCTGGTGGGCGCCCCGGTGCCGGTCGGGAGCACCGCCTAGAGCTTGACGCCCACCATCACGGGCTCGTTCACCAGCTCCACCCCGAAGGCCTCGCGGACCCCGTCCCGGATCTCCCGGGCCAGGGCCAGCAGGTCCTCGGCGGTGGCCGCGCCGCGGTTGGTGAGCGCCAGGGTGTGCTTGGTGGAGAGCGTCGCCGGACCGTCGCCGTAGCCCTTGCCGAAGCCCGCCCGGTCGATCAGCCAGGCCGCCGAGGTCTTGGTGCAGCCCTCCGGGGCCGGGTAGGCGGGGGCGTTCTCGGCCCCCGGGCGGGTGCGGAAGGACTCGTACTGCGCCGCCGTGAGCACCGGGTTGGTGAAGAAGGAGCCGGCCGACCAGGTGTCGTGGTCCGCCGGGTCCAGCACCATGCCCTTGCCCGAACGCAGCCCCAGCACCGCCTCGTACGCCTCGCCCAGCGGCACCCGCTCGCCCTGCTCGACGCCGAAGTGCCTCGCCACCTCCGTGTACTTGACCGGGGTGGAGAGCCCCGCGTGGTCCGCCAGGGCGAACCGCACCCGCAGCACCACATAGCGGTCCGGCTCGGCCTTGAAGCGGCTGTGCCGGTAGGAGAAGCGGCACTCGGCATTGTCGAGGGTGATCACCTCGCCCGCCGTGCGGTCGTACGCGACCACCTCGGTGACCGTCTGGGCCACCTCCTGGCCGTACGCGCCGACGTTCTGCACCGGGGTCGCGCCGGCCGAGCCGGGGATGCCGGCCAGGAACTCGATCCCGGCCAGGCCGTGCTCCCGCACCGTACGGGTGACCGCCTCGGACCACACCTCGCCGGCCGCCAGCTCCAGCACCGTGCCGTCCAGGGCGAAGCCGGTGGTGGCGATCCGCAGCACGGTGCCGGGGAAGCCCGCGTCGCCGATCACCAGGTTGGAGCCGCCGCCGAGGACCAGCAGCGGCTCACCGGCCGCGTCGGCCTCACGGACGGCGGCGATCACCTCGTCGTCGGTGTGGGCGGTCACCAGCCGGCGGGCCGGGCCGCCGAGCCGGAGCGTGGTCAGCGGGGCGAGGGGGGCGTCGTTTTCTACCAGCACGCCCACCAGCGTACGGGGACGGGGGCGACCGCCCGGCCGCCCCCGTGACCCGCGTCCGCGGTTCAGGCCTTCGCGGCCTCGGCCGGGACGGGCTGCCCGTCCCCGGGCCCGACGACCGCCGCCTCGATCGCCGCGGCCTCCGCCATCTGGTCGACCTGCGCGGCCTGCTCGACTGCCGCGACCGGCTCCACCGGCTTCGACCGGCGCGGCAGCAGAAGCGCGCAGGCCCCGGCCGCCAGCACCACCCCGGCGCCGACGTACAGCGCGGGCACCATCGCGTCCACGAAGGTCCCGGCCGAGCCGTCGCCGCCCTGCTCGGAGAAGACCGCCGCCAGCACGGCCACCCCGAGCGCGCCGCCGACCTCGCGCAGCGCGTTGTTGGCACCGGAGGCGATGCCCTGCTCCTCCGGCCGGACGCTGTCCATCACCATGGCGGCGGTCGGCGCGAAGTACATCGACATGCCGATCCCGCACATCACCACGGCGGGCACCACCGGGCCGTACGCGTAGTGCCCGAGCCCGGCGTTGATCACCGCGTACAGCGCCAGGCCGGCGCCCTGCAGCGCCAGGCCGAGGACCACGATCAGCCGTCCGCCGAGGCGGTCGGCCAGGATGCCGGCGAGCGGAGCGACGATCAGCCCCACCCCGGTCCACGGGAGCATCCGGATGCCGGCCTCTTCCGGGGTGTAGCCGCCGACGGTCTGCAGGTGCTGGCTGATCAGGAAGATAGAGCCGAACATCCCGAGGGACATCAGCAGGCCAGAGGCGTTGACGGCGGTGAACGTCCGGCTGCGGAACAGCCGCATCGGCAGCATCGGGTGCCGGGCGCCGCGCTGCTCGTACCGCACGAAGGCGATCAGCAGCACCACGCCGCCGGCCAGCGCGGCCAGCACCAGCGGGCTGGTCCAGCCGTCCGGGTTGCCGCGGATCAGGCCGAGCACCACGCCGAACAGGCCGAGGCTCACCAGGACGGTGCCGACCGCGTCCAGGGCCGGGTTGGCACCCCGGCTCTCCCGCAGCTTCAGGGCGGCCAGCGGCACCAGCACGACGCCGACCGGGACGTTCACCCAGAAGATCCACTGCCAGGAGAAGTTCTCGGTCAGGGTGCCGCCGACCAGCGGCCCGGTGGCGATGGCCAGGCCGTTGATGCCGGCCCAGATGCCGAAGGCCATCCCGCGCTTGGCCGCCGGGATGGCGGCGGTCAGCAGGGTGAGGGTGAGCGGCATCGACACCGCGGCCCCGACGCCCTGGACGGCGCGGGCGGCGATCAGCTCGCCGATGCCGGGCGAGAGCGCGGCCGCGGCCGAGCCGACGGTGAAGAGCGTGAGCCCGATCACGAACATCCGGCGGCGGCCGAAGCGGTCGCCGAGCGCCGCGCCGAACATCAGCAGCACGGCGAAGGAGAGGGTGTAGGCGCTGACCGTCCACTCCAGGTCGGAGAGCCCGCCGCCGAGCTCCTCGCGGATGGACGGCAGCGCGGTGGTGACGACCAGGTTGTCCAGCGCGGCCATGAAGCCCGCGAGGGCGGTGATCACCAGGGTCCAGACGCCGGTGCGGCCGATGCCCGGCTTCTCCGTGGCGATCTCCGTCGTGCCCCCGGCCGCCTTCGCCACCGCGTTCCCGACCGTGCTCCCGGTTGTGCTTTCCGCCGCGTTCTCCGTCATGACTCCCCCAGGCTTCCTAGATAGTTATTGATCACTAACTTTCATGGGCCGAGAAAAGGCCGCACGGACTCCGCCGCGCGACCCGCTACTCGGCCTCCTCCTGCTCGCCGAAGCCGTCCCAGATCCGGTGCTCCCGGGGGAAGCCCAGTGCCACCAGGGTGTTGATCAGCATCCCGTAGGCGAAGAACTCCGTGGTCCCCTGCACATCGCCGCCGACCCGCTCCCGGACCCGCTCGAACAGCTCCCCCCACAGCCGCCGGGCGGTCTCGCCGATCTCGTCCTCACCGGCCATCCGGGAGGCGAACACCGAGACGTAGAGCTGCATCTGCATCATCAGCTGCTCGCCGTCCTCGACCAGGCCCATGTACGCCTCGGACATCTTCGCGGCGGCCTCTTCGCCGGTCAGCCCGGCCGACGCCTCGTCGAAGACCTTCCAGGTCTCCTCGATGCAGCGCTCGGCGGCGGCCGTGAAGATCGCCTGCTTGCCCGGGAACAGCCGGAACAGGTACGGCTGCGAGACGCCCACCCGGCGGGCGATCGCCTCGGTGGACGTCCCCCGGTAGCCGTTCCTGGCGAACTCGATCACCGCGGCCCGGACGACGCTCTCGCGCCGCTCCTCCGCGCTCATCCGGATGCTCGTCTTCGCCACGGCAACTAAGTTAGTGACCAATCACTATCTCCGCAAGGGCAGGAGCCACCGGAACGCGGCCCACCCGGAAACGCGGCCGCCCGGAACACACGCCCGCCCGGCGGCCCACGGAACGGGCTGCCGGGCGGTCGGCACCGGAAAGCGGGACCTCAGGCGAGCCGGACGACCGCCCGGGACATCCCCAGCACCTTCTGCCCGCCCGAGGTGGCCAGCAGGTCGACCTGCACCTTGCGGCCCTCCAGCTTCTTGGCGACCTTGGCCGAGACCTCGATCACCGCGCCGACCCCGTCGTTCGGCACCGGCACCGGCCGGGTGAAGCGCACGCCGTACTCGACCACCGCCGACGGGTCGCCGACCCAGTCGGTCACCACCCGGATCGCCTCGGCCATGGTGAACATGCCGTGCGCGATGACGTCCGGCAGGCCGACCTCCAGGGCGAACTTCTCGTTCCAGTGGATCGGGTTGAAGTCACCGGAGGCACCCGCGTAGCGCACCAGTGTGGCGCGGGTCACCGGGAAGGACTGCGCCGGCAGCTCGGTGCCGACCTCGACCTCGTCGTAATCGATCGCCATCGCGCTCACTCCCCCGCCTCGTCGGCGACCCGGGCCACCAGCGTCATGATCGCCGTCACCACGTGCTCGCCGGTCTCGTCCGCCACCTCGCCGCGCACGGTGAGCACGTCGTTGCCCGCCAGCGACTTGATGTTGTCGATGGTCACCGCGACCGTCAGCCGGTCGCCGGCCTGCACCGGGCGGCTGTAGCGGAACTTCTGGTCACCGTGCACCACCCGGCTGTAGTCGAGACCCAGCTCCGGGTCCTCGACGACCTGGCCGGCCGCCTGGAAGGCGATCGCGAACGGGAAGGTCGGCGGGGCGATCACGTCCCGGTGGCCCAGCGCCTTCGCGGCCTCCGCGTCGGTGTACGCCGGATTGGCGTCCCCGATCGCGACCGCGAACTCGCGGATCTTCTCCCGGCCGACCTCGTACGGCTCGGTGGGCGGGTAACTCCGCCCGATGAAGGAGGGGTCGAGCGCCATGGCAACTCCTCGGAACGCGGATGGAACCGCGGGATGGAAACGCGGACGGGTACGAAAAAGACTCCGGGCCACACCCCCTGTTGAGGGATGCGGCCCGGAGTCGAAGACCTGGTTCACACAGGCCCGGCGCCCTGCGACAGGGTCAGCGGGTCTCGCGGTGCGCGGTGTGCGAGTTGCAGCGGGGGCAGTGCTTCTTCATCTCAAGACGGTCCGGGTCGTTACGCCGGTTCTTCTTGGTGATGTAGTTCCGCTCCTTGCACTCCACGCAGGCCAGCGTGATCTTCGGGCGGACATCGGTGGCAGCCACGGGAGTGCCTTCCTTGGACAACGAATAAGAACACAACAAGAGTAGCCGACCGGGAGTGCGATCTCCCGACCGACTACGCGGGGTAGCGGTGACCGGACTTGAACCGGTGACACAGCGATTATGAGCCGCTTGCTCTACCAACTGAGCTACACCGCCACAGTGATCAGCAGCACAGCCGAAGCTGACTGCCTTTCACCAGAGCCCCCATGCGGAATCGAACCGCAGACCTTCTCCTTACCATGGAGACGCTCTACCGACTGAGCTATAGGGGCGAACGAGGAAGAGATTACACGTTCCGCGCCCAGAGGTGAAATCCGTATCCCGGGGCGAAGACCGCAGGTGGGCGAGGTGCACGGACGGGCGGTCCGAGGCCGGGCGTTCGATCGGTCCGGAGCCGTGCGCCCCGAGCCGATACGACTATTGCCCGCCTCCCGGCGCCCCGCCCCACCGCGCCATAGGCTCGACCCTCATTGACCGGGGCACCGGCCGATCCCCGACGGGGCCCGTCCCCCACGGGCCCGCGGGCCAGCGCGAGAAGGAGCCGGCGATGGACAGCGCAGCCGCCGACGGGCCGCACTCCGGGCCCGGCCCGGCGGCCAACCCGCTCGGGCACGGCCCGGTCCTCCTGCTCACCGGGGCCCGGCTGGCCGACGGACGGGTGGTGGACGTCCGGATCAGCGGCGACCGGATCCAGGCGGTGGGCACCGTCGGCAGTCTCGGCCCGCTGCCCGCCCTGCCCGGCGCTCCCACCGTCACCACCGGCGCCCGGATCGACCTCAAGGGCTACCTGCTGCTCCCGGCCCCCGCCGAGGCGCACGCCCACTACGACTCCGCCTTCTCCGCCGCCCTGCCCGCCCCGCCGCCGGACACCCTCGCCGACCTCACCCGCCGGGTCACCGAGGCCGCCCTCACCTCGCTCGGCTACGGAGCCACCGCCCAGCGCACCCACGTACGGATCGGCGACGTGCACGGGCTGCGCCCGCTGGAGGCGGTGCTCACCGCCCGCCAGGCGCTGCGGGGCCTGGCCGAGCTCCAGGCGGTGGCGATGCCCCGGCTGCTCACCGGCCGGGCCGGCGCGGACGGGCGCGCCCAGCTGCGCGAGGCCCTCAAGCTGGGCGCCACCGCGGCCGGCGGCTGCCCGGAGCTGGACCCGGACCCGGCCGGCTACGTGCAACTGCTGCTGGAGGCCGCCCGGGAGGCGGACTGCCCGGTGGACCTGCACACCACCGCCGCCGACGCGGCCCAACTCGCCCGGCTGGCGAGCGTGCTGGCGCCGCTGCGGCCGCGGGTGACGCTCGGGCCGTGCGGGGCGCTGCCGCGCGGCGCGTCCACGGTGCTGGCCACCAGCGGGGTGCGGGTGGTCTGGCTGCCGCAGAACGGCGGTTGCACCGGGCTGGAGGGCCGGCCACCCGTCCAGCGGCCGGGCCTTCTGCGGGAGTTGGCCGCGGCCCGGGTGCCGCTGGCGGCGGGCAGCGGCGCACTGCGGGACCAGTCCAATCCGGTCGGTCGGGCGGATCCGCTGGAGTCGGCCTACCTGCTCGCGGCGGGCGGGGAGTTGGACCCGGACGCCGCCTACGACGCGGTGGCCAACCAGGCCCGGGCGACGCTCGGACTGCCCCCGGTCCGGGTGGACGCCGGGTTCCCGGCGGAGCTGCTGGCGGTGCGCGGGGACAGCCTGGCCGGGGCGCTCGCGGGCGGGCACAGCCGGCTGGTGGTGCACAGCGGCCGGGTGGTGAGCCGGACCAGCGCGGTCCGGGAGTTCGCGGACACCGTGGCGCTGGCGCTGCCCCGGCAGTCCGGCGGCACGGACTGCTGAACCGCGCGACAGGTGGACGGACGTCCGTCCGGACAGGCGGGAGGGAGGGAGGGAGGGAGGGAGGGAGGGAGGGAGGGAGGGCCCGCGGAGTGGCAGGGGGCGGGCGGAAACCAAAGGGGCGCGCGACTCTCGTCGCGCGCCCCTCCCCCACTACTGGCCGCCCTTGGATGGCGGCTGGAGCGGCCCCAGGCTTCCCCCACACGGAGCAGGGCCCGCTCGTTCCGGCACTGACACTACGGCCACGGAACACCGCCGCCGACCGGCCTTGACGCCCTCCTGTCGCCCGCCACCCGGCTCTTGACGGCTCGTTGACGTCCCCACGGTGTTCCCGGGGCTCACCGCGCTCACGGCACGTAGCGGTAGCCGATCCCCGGCTCGGTGATCAGGTGCCGCGGCCGGGCCGGGTCGCGCTCCAACTTCCGGCGCAGCCCGGCGAGGTAGACCCGCAGGTAGTTGCCGCGCGCCTCCTGCGCCGGGCCCCACACCTCGCGCAGGATCTGCCGCCCGGGCACCAGTCGTCCGGGGTTGGCGAGCAGCAGGCTGAGGATCCGCCACTCGGTCGGGGTGAGCCGCACCGGGCCTCCCGGACCGAGCACCGTGGTGGCCGCGAGGTCGATGGTGTGGTCGCCGATCACCGGCTGTCCCGGCGGCACCGGGTTCAGCGGCCGACGCAGCACCGCCCTCAACCGGGCCAGCAGTTCCTCCATCAGGAAGGGCTTGGTGAGGTAGTCGTCGGCGCCCGCGTCGAGGGCGCCGATCTTGTCGGCGGCGTCGGAGCGGCCGGAGAGCACGATGATCGGCACCGCGCTGCGGGTGCGCAGTCCGCGCAGCACGTCCATGCCGTCGAGGTCCGGCAGGCCGAGGTCGAGCAGGACGGCGTCCGGGGCGGAGTGCGCGGCCCGGTCGAGCGCCTCGCCGCCGCTGGCGGCGGTGCGGACGGCGTACTTGCGGGCGCTGAGGTTGATCCGCAGGGTGCGCAGCAGGGCCGGTTCGTCGTCGACGACGAGGATCTCGCAGTTGTCGACGGTCCGTTCGCTTCGTTCACTCATGGTGCGGTGGTTCCTCCCCGGCGTCGAAGTGCTCGGCGGTGAACTGCTCGGTGGTGAACTGCTCGGTCAGCTGCTCGGTGGCCCCTGGCCCGGTGGCGGCCGGCAGGGTGAGCAGCATGGTGGTGCCGCCCCCCGGGGTGTCCTCCACCTCCAGGCTGCCGCCCATGGCCTCGGCGAGGCCCCGGGAGAGCGCCAGGCCCAGGCCGACGCCGGTGGTGTTGTCGGTGTCGCCGAGGCGCTGGAAGGGCAGGAACACCCGGTCGCGGTCCTCGGGGGCGATGCCGGGACCGCGGTCGATCACCCGGACCTCGACCTGGTCGGCGTGGTGGCTGGCGGTCACCAGGACGGGCGCGCCGGGGGCGTTGTAGCGCAGCGCGTTGGTGATCACGTTGGCGAGCACCCGCTCCAGCAGCGGCGGATCGGCGAGCACCGGTGGCGCGGTGTCCAGGTCCAGCGGCTGGACCGGCGCGTACGGGTCGGGGAGGCTGTCCAGCGCCCTCGGCAGGATCTCGTCCAGGTGGGTCTCGGCGAGGTGCAGGGTGAGCGCGCCGGCCTGGAGGCGGCTCATGTCGAGCAGGTTGTCCACCAGTCGGGTGAGCTTGACCAGCGACTCGTCGGCGGTGGCGAGGAGTTCGGCCTGGTCCTCGGGCGAGAACTCGACGTCGGGGCTGCGCAGCGAGCCGACCGAGGCGCGGGCGGCGGCGAGCGGGGTGCGCAGGTCGTGGCTGACGGCGGCGAGCAGCGCGGTGCGCATCCGGTCGGCGGCCTTGATCGGCTCGACCTCCGCGGCGACCACGGCCAGCCGGTCGCGCTCCAGCGCGGCGGCGACGTGGGCGGCGAAGGCGGTGAGCACCCGCTGGTCGGCGGCGGGCAGCCGACGGCCGGTGAGGACCAGCAGGGCGTCGACACCGACCGGGACTTCGGTGGTCTCGTGCTGCGCCCCGGCGTCATCCGGCTGCTCGGCCGCGCAGTGGGCGAGCACCTCGCCGTCGGAGCGGGAGAGCAGCGCGACGGTCTGCATGCCGAAGGCCGTCCGGGACTTCTCCAGCAGCGCGGGCAGCGCGTCGGCGCCGCGCAGCACGCTGCCGGCGAGGGTGGAGAGGGTTTCCGCCTCGGCGGTGGCGCGGGCGGCCCGGGTGGTGAGCCGGCCGGCGTGGTCGACCACCGTGGAGACGGCGAGCGCGATGGCGGCGAAGACCACCAGGGCGACGATGTTGTTGGTCTCGCCGATGGTCAGGCTGTGGACCGGCGGGATGAAGTAGTAGTTCAGCAGCACCGAGGCGATGAACGCGGCCAGCAGGGCGGACATCGCGCCGCCGAGCAGGGCGACGATGACCACGCCGAGCTGGAAGATCAGCGCGACGGTGGTCAGGTTGATGGTGTGGTGCGTCTGGGAGAGCACCGCGGTGAGCAGCCAGGGCACCACGAGGCCGGCCAGGTAGCCGAGGATGGTGCGGCGCCTGGAGTGGCGCCGGCCCAGCGAGGGCAGCCGGCCGCGACCGGTGAACTCGTGGGTGACCATGTGGACGTCGATGTCCTCGGAGGCGTCCACGGTGGTCTGCCCGGTGCCCGGGCCGGTGAGGAAGCGGTTGATCCGGCCGCGGCGGCTGGTGCCGAGCACCAGCTGGGTGGCGTCGTGGGCCCGGGCGAAGGCCAGCAGCGCGGTGGGGACGTCGTCGCCGACCACCACGTGGTAGCTGCCGCCGAGGCTCTCGACCAGCTGCCGCTGCTGGGCGAGCGCGGCGGAGGAGGCGCCGGCCAGGCCGTCACTGCGGGAGACGTGCACGGCCAGCAGTTCGCCGCCCGCGGCGACGGCGATCCGGGAGGCGCGCCGGACCAGAGTCTCGCCCTCCGGGCCGCCGGTGAGGGCGACCACCACCCGCTCGCGGGTCTCCCAGACCCGGTCGATGTTGTGGTCGGCCCGGTAGTCGCGCAGGCCCTCGTCCACCCGCCCGGCCACCCAGAGCAGGGCGAGTTCGCGCAGGGCGGTGAGGTTGCCGACCCGGAAGTAGTTGGATAGCGCGGCGTCCACCTTCTCCGCCTTGTAGACGTTGCCATGGGCCATGCGCCGACGCAGCGCCTGCGGCGCCATGTCGACGAGTTCGAGCTGGTCGGCCCGACGGACCACCTCGTCCGGGACGGTCTCGCGCTGCGGGATGCCGGTGATCTTCTGGACGACGTCGTTCAGCGATTCCAGGTGCTGGATGTTGACGGTGGTGATGACGTCGATCCCGGCGGCGAGCATCTCCTCGACGTCCTGCCAGCGCTTGGCGTGGCGGCCGCCGGGGATGTTGGTGTGCGCCAGTTCGTCGACCAGGACGACGGAGGGGCGGCGGGCGAGCACCCCGTCGAGGTCCATCTCCTCGAACTCGGCGTCGCGGTAGGAGCGGTGGACGCGCGGCAGTACCTCCAGGCCGTCGATCATGGCCTCGGTGTGACGGCGGCCGTGGCACTCGATGTACCCGACCACGACGTCGGCCCCGCGCTCCTGTCTGCGCCGGGCCTCGTCCAGCATCCGGTAGGTCTTGCCGACCCCCGGGGCGGAGCCGAGGTACACCCTCAGCCGGCCGGTGCGGATGCCGGAGCCGGGGGTGAGGTCGCGGGCCATGGGCACTGCTTCTTTCCATCAGGGGTGACGGCTGGGCGGTACGCGTCTGCGGATACGGGGCGGCCGACCCGGGTGCGGGAGGCATCCTCCCGCGCCCGGGTCGGCCCGGTCACCCCGGTACGGGGTGCGCTGTCACTGTTCGGTCACTTCTACTCAGCTACTTCTGCTCGGTCACTTCGCTTCGTCGACGGCCGTGTTGAGCAGCACGACGTTGACGCCCTCCTGACCGAGGAAGCCGGCCGAACGGCCCTCGGTGTACTTGTCGACCAGCTTGGCGACCGTCTCCACCGGGAGGTTGCGCTCCTTCGCGACCCGGTTGACCTGCTCCTTGGCGTAGGCCACCGAGATGTGCGGGTCGAGGCCGGAGGCGGAGGCGGTCAGCGCGTCGACCGGGACGCTCGCCGGGTCGACGCCGTCGAAGGCGGCGACGGCGGCGCGGCGGTCGTTGACGGCCTTCAGCAGGTCGTCGCTGTTCGGGCCGAGGTTGCTGGCACCGGAGCTGTCGCCGGCGTGGTTGTTGGCGGACGGCCGGGGCTGGAACCACTTCGGGTCCGGCACCGGGTCCTCCTTCGGGTCGTCCGGGTTCTTCTTGGGCAGGTCGTAGTTCTGGCCGAGCAGGCTGGAACCGATCACCTTCCCGTCGGACTTCACCAGCGAGCCGTTGGCCTTGTCGCTGAATGCGACCTGGCTGATCCCGGTGACCAGCAGCGGGTAGAGGACTCCCAGGATCACCGTGAGCACCAGCAGCACGCGCAGTGCGGTGAAGTGGGTGCGGACGGTCGTCGGCAGGGGCTTGGACATGGCGTTTCTCTCCTTCCCGCGTCAGCTGAGGCCGGGGATGAACTGGACGATCAGGTCGATCAGCTTGATGCCGACGAACGGCACCACCAGACCGCCGAACCCGTAGATCCCGATGTTGCGGCGCAGCAGCGAACTGGCGTCGGACGGGCGGTACTTCACCCCGCGCAGGGCGAGCGGGATCAGGCCGATGATGACCAGGGCGTTGAAGATGATCGCCGAGGTGATCGCGGACTGGGGGCTGTGCAGGCCCATGATGTTGAGGTGGCTCAGGCCCGGGTAGACCCCGGCGAACATCGCGGGGATGATCGCGAAGTACTTGGCCACGTCGTTGGCGATCGAGAAGGTGGTCAGCGCGCCGCGGGTGATCAGCAGCTGCTTGCCGATCTCCACGATCTCGATCAGCTTGGTCGGGTTGGAGTCCAGGTCGACCATGTTGCCGGCCTCCTTGGCCGCCATGGTCCCGGTGTTCATCGCGACGCCGACGTCGGCTTGGGCGAGCGCGGGGGCGTCGTTGGTGCCGTCGCCGGTCATCGCGACCAGCTTGCCGCCCTCCTGCTCCTTCTTGATCAGGGCCATCTTGTCCTCGGGCGTGGCCTCGGCGAGGAAGTCGTCCACGCCGGCCTCCTCCGCGATCGCCTTGGCGGTCAGCGGGTTGTCGCCCGTGATCATGATGGTCTTGATGCCCATCCGGCGGAGCTCGTCGAAGCGCTCCCGCATGCCCTCCTTGACCACGTCCTTGAGGTGGATGACACCCAGGACCTTGGCCGGAGCCGAGCCGATCTTCGTCGCGACAACGAGGGGCGTGCCACCCGCGGCCGAGATCCCGTCCACCAGCGTGGAGACCTCGTCGCCGACCGAACCGCCGTTCGCGGTGACCCAGTTGGAGACGGCACCGGCCGCGCCCTTGCGGACCTGGTGCACGCCGTCCGCCTCGTCCAGGTCCACACCCGACATGCGGGTCTGGGCCGTGAACGGGACCCAGGTGGCGTGGGTGAGCTCGCCCTGGGCGCGGGCCCGCAGGCCGTACCCGGTCTTGGCCAGGACCACGATCGAGCGGCCCTCGGGGGTCTCGTCCGCGAGGGAGGACAGCTGGGCCGCGCTGGCGAGCTCATCCTGCTCGACCCCGGGGGCCGGGACGAACTCGGCGGCCTGGCGGTTGCCCAGGGTGATGGTGCCGGTCTTGTCGAGCAGCAGGGTGTTGACGTCGCCGGCGGCCTCGACGGCGCGGCCGGACATCGCCAGCACGTTGCGCTGCACCAGCCGGTCCATGCCCGCGATGCCGATCGCGGAGAGCAGCGCGCCGATGGTGGTCGGGATGAGCGCCACGATCAGGGCGACCAGGACGATCATCGACTGCGGGGCGCCCGCGAAGGTGGCCATCGGCTGGAGCGTGACGACCGCGACCAGGAAGACGATGGTCAGCGAGGCCAGCAGGATGTTGAGCGCGATCTCGTTCGGCGTCTTCTGCCGGGCGGCGCCCTCGACCAGGGCGATCATCCGGTCGATGAAGGACTTGCCGGGCTCCGAGGCGATCTTCACCACGATCCGGTCGGACAGCACCTTGGTACCGCCGGTCACCGCCGAGCGGTCACCGCCGGACTCGCGGATCACCGGCGCGGACTCACCGGTGATCGCCGACTCGTCGACGCTCGCGACACCCTCGACCACGTCGCCGTCGCCGGGGATGACCTGCCCGGCCTCGACCACCACGTGGTCACCGAGCTGGAGCGCGGTCCCGGGCACCTCCTCCTCGTCCTGGCTCTTGGGCCAGTCCAACAGGCGCCGGGCGACGGACTCGGTCTTGGTCTTGCGCAGGGTGTCGGCCTGGGCCTTGCCACGGCCCTCCGCGACGGCCTCCGCCAGGTTGGCGAAGATCGTGGTGAGCCAGAGCCACACGGTGATGGCCCAGGCGAACACCGACGGGCTGGCGATCGCGGAGACGGTGGTGACCACCGAGCCCACCTCGACCACGAACATCACCGGGTTCTTGACCATCACCCGGGGGTCGAGCTTCTTCACCGCGTCCGGTAGGGAGGCGACGATCAGCTTCGGGTCGAGGAGGCCGCTCTGCACTCTGTGCGGCGCGGCGGGCTCGGCCGGGTGGTCGGCCGGTGCGGGGTTGAGCGTAGGGGTGGACATCAGGAGAGACCTTCCGCGAGCGGCCCGAGGGCCAGGGCCGGGAAGTAGGTGAGGCCGACGACGATCAGGATCACGCCCGACAGCAGGCCCACGAACAGCGGCTTGTGGGTGGGCAGGGTGCCCGGAGTGGCCGGAACCGGCTGCTGCTGGGCGAGCGAACCCGCCAGCGCCAGGACGAAGACGATCGGCAGGAAGCGGCCGAAGACCATCGCCAGGCCGAGCGCGGTGTCGTACCAGTCGGTGTTGACGGTGATGCCGGCGAACGCCGAACCGTTGTTGTTGGCGGCCGAGGTGAAGGCGTACAGCACCTCGGAGAAGCCGTGGGCGCCCGAGTTGAGCATCCCGGCCCGCTCGCCCGGCAGGGCCATCGCGACACCGGTGCCCACCAGCACGATGGTCGGGGTGGTGAGGATGTACAGCGAGGCGAACTTCATCTCCCGGCCGCCGAGCTTCTTGCCCAGGTACTCGGGGGTGCGCCCGACCATCAGGCCTGCGACGAAGACCGCCACCACGGCCAGCACCAGCATGCCGTACAGGCCGGAGCCCACACCGCCGGGCGCGATCTCGCCCAGCATCATGTTGAAGATCGTCAGACCGCCGCCGAACGGCGTGAACGAGTCGTGGAAGGAGTTCACCGCGCCGGTCGAGGTCAGCGTGGTCGAGGTGGCGAACAGGGCGCTGGCGGCGATGCCGAAGCGCTGTTCCTTGCCCTCCATCGCACCGCCGGCGGCCTGCAGGGCGGTGCCGTGGTGCTGCGACTCGGCGAGGGTCATCAGCGCGGCCGAGGCCACCCAGAACAGGCCCATCACCGCGACGATCGCGTAGCCCTGGCGGTTGTCGCCCACCATCCGGCCGAAGGTCCGCGGCAGGGCGAACGGGATCAGCAGGATGAGGAAGATCTCCAGCCAGTTCGTGAAGCCGGTCGCGTTCTCGAACGGGTGCGAGGAGTTGGCGTTGAAGAAGCCGCCACCGTTGGTGCCGAGCTCCTTGATGACCTCCTGGGAGGCCACCGGGCCGCCCGGGATCTTCTGGATCTCACCGGTGAGGGTGTGCGCCTCGGTGAAGCCGTGGAAGTTCTGGATCAGGCCGTTGGCGGCCAGGACCAGCGCGAACAGGAACGCCAGCGGCAGCAGCAGCCGCAGGTTGATCCGGACCAGGTCCACCCAGAAGTTGCCGATGCGGTCCGTCCTGTTCCGGGTGAAGCCCCGGATCAGCGCGGCGACGACGGCGATGCCGACGGCCGCGGAGACGAAGTTCTGCACCGCCAGGCCCGCCATCTGCACCAGGTGACCCATCGCGGACTCGCCGCTGTAGGACTGCCAGTTGGTGTTGGTGACGAACGAGATCGCGGTGTTCCAGGCCTGGTGGCCCTCCATCTGCGGAACGCCCAGGTTCAGCAGCAGGTAGCCCTGGAGGCGGATCAGGCCGTAGAGGAAGAGCACCGAGACGGCCGAGAAGGCCAGCACCGAGCGCAGGTACACCGACCAGCGCTGGTCGGCGTCACCGTCGACGCCGATCACCTTGTAGATGCCGCGCTCGACTCTGAGGTGCTTGGCGGTGGTGAGGGTCTTGGCGATGTAGTCGCCAAGGGGGCGGTAGCAGAGGGCCAGCGCGCCGACGAGGGCGAGGGCCTGCAACCAGCCCGCGAGAGTGGATCCCATGTCAGAACTTCTCCGGGAAGATCAGCGCCACGACGAGGTAGCCGACGAGAGCGACGGCCACGACCAGACCTGCGATGTTCTCCGCGCTCACAGCTTCTCCACCCCCCGCGCGATCAGGGCGATGACGGCGAACACGGCGACCGTGACACCGACGTAGATGAGATCGGACATGGGCTCCACCAGCGTGGTTCGGGAGATGCCGCGGACGGGCCGAAGGGCCTCCGTGCGGCACCGGCGGACGACCGGCAAGTGAAGGAAATCAGCCGTTCAAGGCGCGTTAGGAGCGCCCTGACGCCGTCCATACGGGTGAATGCGGTCCGTTGACGCGACCTTGACGCCCGCTTCACCGGGCCGAGACCGCCGTGACCTGGTCGAGACCTGGGACCCCCGGGGCGGAGCGGGACGCACGTGGGCCCCGGGACGGCTGCGCGGCCGTCCCGGGGCCCGTGGGTTCACCCGTCAGTCTCCGTCGGCTCCGCCGGTCCCGCCGGTCCTGCCGGCCCCGCCGGTTCCCTCCGGCCCCGCCGGTTCCCTCCGGCCCCGGTGGTCCCGCCAGCCCCGCCGGTCCTGCGGTCACATCCGCACCTGCGGTCACATCCGCATACGCAGCCGGCAGACCACCGCGTCGGTGTGCCGGCGCAGGGCGCGGTCGATCACCGCGCCGCGCCGGTTCTGCAGCGCGCGCTGGTACCAGTGGGCGGGCTCGACCTCGGGGATCAGCACGGTGAGCCGGTCGTGGGCGTGCTCCCGCCCGAGCGTGTTGACGAACTCGGCGATCGGCCGACCGAGCCGCCGGTGCTCCTCCGGGATCTCCAGCAGGGGCACCCCGGGCTGCCACAGCTCCCAGTCCCGGCGCAGCGCCTCGGCGTCGGCCGGGTCGTGCACCACGGTCACCGCGAACACCTCGTCGCCCAGCGACAGCGCCGCCGACAGGCCGTCCCGGGTGAGCCGGGTGATCGCCGTCACCGGGACGACCACCAGGCTTCTCCGGCGGGTCACCGCGCCCGGCACCCGGCCGAGCTCCAGCCGTTCGCCGATCCGCCCGTAGCCGCGGTGGATCGCCTCGAACAGCACCACCAGCAGCGGCAGGGCCACCACGATGCCCCAGGCGCCCTCGGTGAACTTGGTGCCGGTCACCACGAGGGTCGCGACGCCGGTCAGCACCGCGCCGAAGCCGTTCACCGCGGCCTTCCGGCGCCAGCCGGCCGGGCGGTGCAGGTTCCAGTGCCGGACCATGCCGACCTGGCAGATGGTGAAGCCGACGAACACGCCGATCGAGAACAGCGGCACCAGGCTGTTGACGTCGCCGCCGGAGCCGACCAGCAGCGCGGCCGACACCGCGGCCAGGAACAGCACGCCGTACCGGTACACCTGGCGGTCGGCGCGCAGCGCGAAGACGTGCGGGAGGTGGTTGTCCCGGGCGAGCAGGTCCATCAGCACCGGCAGGCCGCCGAAGGAGGTGTTGGCGGCCAGCCCGAGCAGCACCACGGTGGCGAACTGGACGACGAAGAAGCCGACGCCGTGGCCGAGCGAGGCGTCGGCGAGCTGGGCGAGCACGGTGACGCCGTCGACCGGCTGGAGGTGGAAGCGGCTGATCAGCACGGCCAGGCCGATCAGCATCACCCCGAGCAGGGCGCCGAGCGCGACCTCGGTGTGCTGGGCCCGCTTGACCCGCGGGGTGCGGAAGGAGGGAACGGCGTTGGCCACCGCCTCGACGCCGGTCAGCGCCGAGCAGCCGGCCGCGAAGGCCTTGAGCAGCAGCAGCGCGCCGACCGCGGTGGCGTTCTCGGCGAGCACCGAGGCGTGGCCGGCGGCGGCCGTGGTGCTGGCCGGGGCGTCGCGGAACAGGCCGACCACGATGATCGCCATGATCGACAGCACGAACACGGCCGTCGGCACCATGAACCAGCGGGCCGACTCGGCGATGCCGCGCAGATTGACGGCGGTCACCAGGGCGAGCACGCCGAGGCAGAGCCACACCCGGTCGCCGTACAGACCGGGGACGGCGGAGGTCAGCGCGGCCACCCCGGCGGTCACCGAGACCGCGACGTTCAGGATGTAGTCGATCACCAGCGAGGCGGCCGCGGTCAGCGCCGTCCGGCGCCCCAGGTGGGCCTTGGCCACCGCGTAGGAGCCGCCGCCGTCCGGGAAGGCCGCGATCACCTGCCGGTAGGAGGCGACCAGCACCGCGAGCAGGACGGCGATCGCGACCGTGACCGGCACCGTGAAGCCCAGCCCGTACCCGCCGGCCGCGGCCAGCACCAGCACGATCGACTCCGGGCCGTACGCCACCGATGCCATCGCGTCCAGCGACAGCGCCGCCAGCCCGCCGAGCGCGCTGAGCCGGTGCCGCTCGTCGGCCGCCCCGGTATCCGGCGGTTCGTCGGCCGCGACGGCCGGGGTGGAGATGACGCTGGACATCGGACGGGACCTCCGCAGTCGGGTACGTGCTCCGAATCCTGCGGTTCGGGCGCCCCGGCCGGGCCCGCCCCCTACGTCTTCCTGACGCCGCCACCAGAGCCCTTGACGCGGCCTTGACGCGACGGCGGCGCGGCGGGAGGGGTGCTTGACGGGGGTGGGGTGAGCCGTTGTCCCGGCGGGCGCCGGTTGGGAAGACGATCAGCTCGGTCGAAGGACTCCCACCCCCGACCCCCCACTCTGCTGCCCACAGGAGGTAATTGCAAGCAATGCGCAATAACAGCCCTTGCCTGTGCCCGGGCGCACGAAAAAGCCCCCGATCCGCGTTTCCGCAGATCGGGGGCCGTTTCTCTATCCTGTGGCTGGTGCAGGGTTCGAACCTGCGTAGCTTGCGCGACAGATTTACAGTCTGCTCCCTTTGGCCGCTCGGGCAACCAGCCAGGATTTTCGTCTCCGGGGGCTCGCGCCCCGTTCGACTTGGTAAACCATACCTGATCCCCGGGGGTGCTTCGCCACTCGGTGGATCACTCGAGAGACCACCCGGGAGATCACTCGACGATCAAGGGGCGCCGCGCGCCGGTCACGGGCGGGGCCGGGGTGACGCTGGATAGGCTTGGGCGGCGGGCGCCCCGGTGGGGCGGGCCGTGCCAGTGAAGCCAGAGCATCAAGGAGACCAACACCCATGGCCGACTCCAGTTTCGACATCGTCTCGAAGGTCGAGTGGCAGGAGGTCGACAACGCGATCAACCAGACCTCCCGCGAGATCGCCACCCGCTTCGACTTCAAGGGCGTGGGCGGCGAGATCAGCCGCTCCGGCGAGAAGATCGAGATGAAGGCCAACGGCGAGGAGCGCGTGCGCGCCATCCTGGACGTGCTGCAGACGAAGTTCATCAAGCGCGGCCTCTCGCTGAAGGCCCTGGACGCCGGTGAGCCGCAGCTGTCCGGCAAGGAGTACAAGATCTTCGCGGACATCAAGGAGGGCATCACCACCGAGGATGCCAAGAAGGTCGCGAAGATCATCCGGGACGAGGGCCCGAAGGGCGTCAAGGCCCAGGTCCAGGGCGACGAGCTGCGCGTCAGCTCGAAGAGCCGCGACGACCTCCAGGCCGTCCAGGCGCTGCTCAAGGGCAAGGATCTGGACTTCGCGATCCAGTACGTGAACTACCGCTAGTCGACCCCTCCTGCCCCACCCGCGCGGGGAACAGGGGGACAGGACGGCACGGCCCCGCTCCCGATCCGGGAGCGGGGCCGTTCGCGTCGGTGCGTCCGGCCGGCGGCGGGTCAGCCGGCGGCGGGGAGGGAGTGGGCGGTGGCGGTCAGGGCCTGCGCCTGGGCGCGCAGGGCGTCCAGCTGCTCCTGGAGGCCCGCGGGCGCGGAGCCGGGCAGCTTGGGCGGGGCCGGGACGGTGGGCGGCGCCGGCACCGACGGGAGCCCGCCGAGCAGATTCTGCAGGATGCTCTGCAGGGAGGCGACCAACTGCTGGACGGCGCCGAGGTCGGGGACGGCGGAGGTCACCGTCGAGAGCAGGCCGGTGACCAGCTTGACGACGTCGCCGAGCGCCCCGAGGGCCGCACTCGGGTCCGGCGTGGCCGGGAGTGCCGGGAGGGCCGGCACGGCGGGGGTGCCGGGGACGGCGGGCAGTGCCGGGTCGTCGACGGCCGGGAGGGTCGTCGGCGGCGCCGGGACCGTGACCGGGGTGACCGGGACGGCGGCAGCGGCGGTGGTGGTGATGGAGGAGGAGACGGTGGTACGGGGGGCCGCGGCTCCATGGCCGGCGGCGGTGGCGGACGCCGTGGCGACCGTGGTCAGCGCAAGGGCTGTGGTCAGCACGACGGCCATCCGGGTGGCACGCATGGGTACTGCTTCCTCTCAGTGCGAGTCAGGCGAGATCGCCTGACTCACACCGTGCGGTCGCCGTCCGGACGCAGCCACCGCAGGTACGCCGAACGGCGGCGCGTCGGTTCAGCCCGCCGCCCAGTCGGCGGTGCAGCGGCGCGCTCCCAGCCCGACGGAGGCGAACTCGTCCACCCGGCCCGGCTCGACGTGCCCGCCGAGCCGCCGCAGGGCCTGGGAGATCGGGGTGCCCTCGGCCGGGACGGGCTCGAACTCGCCGCTGGTGAGCGGGCCCAGGACGACCCGGCCGTCCGACCAGACGGCGGCACGCTGGGTGCCGCTGCCGCCGAAGTACTCGGCCTCGACGCAGGCGATCGGACCGGCCTTCGACCAAGCGGCGAGCCGGAGTTCGAAGCCGTCCGGATGCCAGCCGAATCCCGCCCCGCCGCCGGGCTTCGGCACGGCGGCCTCGCCCTGGAGCGCGGACAGCACGGCGGAGGTGACCGGGATCAGCGCCAGTCCCTGCGCCAGCGGCACCACCCGGGCCGCCGGCACCTCCGCCGCCGCCACCGACAGCAGCTCCAACATGCCTATCAGCGCTTGGAGTTCATACGACATGCTCGACATCGTGTCCCACCACGCCGACAGTCGGCCCGGAATTTATCGTTCCGTGCCCGCACGGAGACCGTGGAACAGGGTGAAGAGGGTCACGTCCACGGCGTCATCGGCCGTACTCGGACCTTCCGCCGTCAGCTCGTCCAGGAATTCCTGGAGTCGGGACCGCGGCCGGGCCGGCCGGGCCGGTTCGAGCCGCAGCGCGAAGTCCGCGAACAGACCGGACGGGGCTGAGCACCGGTCACCCGCACGGCCGCCCGCCGCATGCGGGGGGCGCGGCAACCGGGTGAACTGACCGGGTACGGCCCACCCCCGGGGCCCCTTCCGCGGGGCCCCTTCCCCGGCGCCCCCGCGCCCCCCGCGCAGCCGACCGGGGCCGTACCGGAGGAGGACCGATGAGTTCCACCGACGCGCCCCCACCCGGCCCCGGGGACGCCGCCGGTCCGGCCACCCGGGAGCGCACCGGCTCGGTGGCCAGCCGGCTGGCCGCCACCCCGCGGATGTCCTGGGTCACGCTGGCCCTGATGACCACCAGCTCGGTGGCCAGCCTGCGCTCCGCCCCGACCATGGCGGTCTACGGGCTGGCCTGCGTCTTCCTCTACCTCGTCCCGGCGGTCGTGTTCCTGCTGCCGACCGCGCTGGTCTCCGCCGAGCTGGCCTCCGGCTGGGAGGGCGGCGTCTACCGCTGGGTCTCGGAGGGGCTGTCGAAGCCGATGGGCTTCCTGGCGGTCTGGTGCCAGTTCGCGATGACGATCTTCTACTACCCGTCGCTGCTGGCGTACGTGGCCTCGACCATCGCGTACGTGGTGAACCCGCGGCTGGCCAGCAACGGTCCGTACACCGCGGTCGTGATCATGGTGCTGTACTGGACCGGCGTCTGGGTCTCCGCGCGCGGCACGAAGGCGGTGGCCGGACTCTCCTCGATGGGCCTGGTGATCGGCACCCTGATCCCCGGCACCCTGCTGGTGGTGCTCGGCTTCGTCTTCCTCGGCGAGGGCAACGCCTCCGCCGCGCCGATGGACGCCGCGCACCTGTTCCCGCAGTGGACCGGCCTGGCCAGCCTGGTGCTGATCGTCAACAACTTCCTCAGCTACTCCGGCATGGAGATGAACGCGGTGCACGTCTCCTCGCTGCGCGACCCGGCCCGGGAGTTCCCGCGGTCGATGTTCACCGCCTCCGCCATGGTGCTGGCGATCTTCATCCTGCCGGCGCTGGCGATCAGCTGGGTGGTGCCGTCCAGCGAACTGAGCCTCACCGCCGGGGTGATGCAGGCCTTCGACGCCTTCTTCCAGTACTTCGACATCGGCTGGCTGACCCCGGTCATCGCGGTGGCGCTGATCGCCGCCTCGCTCGGCGGCATGCTGACCTGGCTGGCCGGGCCCTCCAAGGGCCTGCTGATGATCTCCCGCCAGGAGGGCTACCTGCCGCCGTTCCTGCAGAAGCTCAACCGGGAGGGCGTCCAGCAGAACCTGCTGGTCACCCAGGGCGTGATCACCACCGCGATCGCCCTGCTGTACGCGCTGATCCCGAATGTCTCCAGCGCCTACTGGATCTTCTCGGTGATCACCACCCAGGTGTACCTGATCGTCTACCTGCTGATGTTCACCGCGGCGATCCGGCTGCGTCGCACCCAGCCGGACCACCCGCGCGGCTACCGGGCCCCGGCCCTGGTGCCGATCTGCGTGATCGGCCTGCTCGCCTCGGCCGCCGCGATGGGGATCGGCTTCGTGCCGTCCTCGCAGTTCGGCAGCGGCAGCGTCTGGACGTACATCGGGATCGTCGGCGGCGGCCTGCTGCTGCTCGGCCTGGTCATCCCCTACCTCTTCCTGCGGCTGCGCAAGCCGGGTTGGCGCTCGCCCGGGGCCGCGGCCGAGCTGGCCGCCCAGGAGGCCCAGGAGCTGCGCGGAACGGAAGGAGGCACGTGATGACCAGGAGTGTGATGGCCTCCCGGCACCGCTGGATCTACCTCGGCTCGATCGCCCTGCTGGTCGCGATGCTGATCACCGGCCTACTGTCGTTCACCCAGCTGCACGCCACCGACCTGGCCGCCCGGAAGGCGGAGCAGCTCTCCGACCGGCTGAGTTCGGCCGGCTATCCGGTGCCCACCCAGGACCAGATCGTCCGCACCCTGGGCGAGGACGGCGGCGCGGTCTGCGCGGACCCGGCGAACGCGCTCAACCAGGCGCAGTGGTCGTACGGGATGTCCAACGGCGCCGGCGGGCCCGGCCAGCGCCCGGTGCTGTCCGACCGCGAGACGGTGCGGGCCGAGGCGATCGTGCTCTCGGTGTACTGCCCGGACCGCCTCGCCGCCGTCCAGGACCGGATCGACGACCTCGACCTGCGCGACACCGTCCGCAAGTAGGAGCTTCAGATGACCGACGAACTCGCCCGCCGGATCGATGAGTTGATGCCCCGGGCGCAGGCCGACCTGGCCGAGCTGGTGGCCATCCCGTCCGTCGCCGACCCCCGGCAGTACCCGCCGGCGAAGTGCCGGGAGGCCGCCGAGTGGGTCGCCGCCGCCTTCACCGAGGCCGGTCTGCGCGACGTCCACCTGGAGGAGACCCCGGACGGCAGCCACGCCGTGGTCGGCCACCGCCCGCCGCCGCCCGGTGCCCCGACCGTGCTGCTGTACAGCCACTACGACGTCCAGCCTCCGCTCGACGACGCCGCTTGGACGTCCCCGCCGTTCCGGCTCACCGAGCGCGACGGCCGCTGGTACGGGCGCGGCGCCGCCGACTGCAAGGGCAACATCGTCATGCACCTCACGGCGCTGCGGGCGCTCGGCGAGGCCGTCCCGGTCGGCCTCAAACTGGTGGTCGAGGGCTCCGAGGAGCAGGGCACCGGCGGCCTGGAGCGGTACGTGCCCCCGCACGCCGGTGAGTTGCACGCGGACGCCCTGCTGATCTGCGACACCGGCAACGCCGCCGTCGGCGTCCCCACCGCCACCACCTCGCTGCGCGGAGTGGTCACCGTGGTGGTCGGCGTCCGGGCCCTCACCGGCGACGTGCACTCCGGCATGTTCGGCGGCCCCGCCCCGGACGCCCTCGCCGCGCTGATCCGGATGCTGGACTCGCTGCGCGGGGCCGACGGCGGCACCCTGATCGACGGCCTCGACTGCCAGGGCAGTTGGAGCGGCGCCGGGTACGACGAGAGCCGGTTCCGCACCGACGCCGGCGTGCCGGACGGCGTCCGGCTGACCGGTTCCGGCACCGTCGCCGACCGGCTCTGGGCCCGCCCCGCGGTCACCGTCCTCGGCATCGACTGCCCGCCCGTGGTCGGCTCCGCCGCCGCCGTCCCGGCCACCGCCCGGGCCCGGGTGAGCCTGCGGGTGCCGCCCGGCACCGACGCCCGCGCCGCCCAGGACGCCCTGGTCGCCCACCTGGAGGCCGCCGCGCCCTGGGGCGTACGGGTCGAGGTGGAACGGGAGAGCGCCGGCGCGCCGTTCCGGGCCGACACCGGCGGGCCCGCGTACGCCGCGCTCGACAAGGCGATGCAGGAGGTCTACGGCAAGCCGATGTCCTTCCTCGGCCAGGGCGGCTCGATCCCGCTCTGCAACGTCCTGGCCACCACCTTCCCCGAGGCGGAGATCGTGCTGATGGGCGTCGAGGAGCCGCGCTGCCTGATCCACGCGCCGAACGAGAGCGTCGACCCGGAGGAGATCCGGCGGATGGCCCACGTGGAGGCACTGTTCCTCCGGCACTTCGCCAACAGCCGTTGACCGTGGCGTGGCTGCGGGAAGTCGGCGACCATCGAAGAACCGCAGTCCGTCCGGCCCAGTCCGGTGAAGCCGGCCCCAGGAGGAGCGACCGTGCCCCGTCCGTTCACCACCGAGGACCACACCGCCCGGATGGCCCGGGCCACCGCCGAGGCGACCGCGGCCGGGCTGGTCGGCCTGGTGGTCGCCCCGGGCCCCGACCTGACCTACCTGTGCGGCTACCAGCCCACCGCGATCACCGAGCGGCTCACCGCCCTCGTCCTCACCGCCGGGCGCCGGCCCGCGCTGGTCGTCCCCAAGCTGGAGCGCCCGGACGCCGAGAAGGCGCTCGGCGCCCCGGCCGTCGACCTGCTCGACTGGTCCGACGGCGAGGACCCGTACGCCACCGCCGGTCCGCTGTTCGAGCCGGCCGGCCGGTACGGCGTCTCCGACAACGCCTGGGCGATGCACCTGCTCGGCTTCCAGTCCGCACTGCCCGGCACCGCGTTCACCTCGCTCACCGAGACCCTGCCGATGCTGCGGGCGGTCAAGGACCCGGAGGAGCTGGAGCGGCTGGCCGCGGCCGGCGGCGCCGCGGACGCCGCCTACCGGGGCATCCTGGAGGTCCCCTTCGCCGGCCGCCGGGAGACCGACGTGGCGGCCGACCTCGGCGCACTGCTCATCCAGTACGGGCACAGCCAGGTCGACTTCACCGTCGTCGGCTCCGGCCCCAACGGCGCCGACCCGCACCACGAGGCCGGGGACCGGATCATCCGCAGCGGCGACACCGTGGTGCTGGACTTCGGCGGCCTCAAGGACGGCTACGGCTCCGACACCACCCGCACCGTGCACGTCGGCCCGGACGTCCCGGACGAGGTGCGGAGGGTGCACGACCTGGTCCGGCTCGCCCAGCAGACCGCCTTCGAGGCGGTCCGGCCCGGGGTGAGCTGCCAGGAGATCGACCGGATCGCCCGACGGGTGATCACGGAGGGCGGCTACGGCGAGTACTTCATCCACCGCACCGGCCACGGCATCGGGATCACCACCCACGAGCCGCCGTACCTGGTCGAGGGCGAGGAGCGGCCGCTGGTGCCCGGGATGTGCTTCTCGATCGAGCCCGGTGTCTACCTGCCCGGCCGGTTCGGGGTGCGGATCGAGGACATCGTCACGGTGACGGCGAACGGCGGACGGCGCTTCAACAACACTCCGCATGAGCTCGGCACCGTGTCCTGAACCGGCCGACGAGGCCGACTCGACGAACCGTTCGTCCGAGTTTCGGGACCTTCGTCCGCCGAAATCCGACCCGCCAGTGCGATTTTCTTACGAGCCGGTCATAGTTCACCCAGAGTCCTCCAAGCTTGCGTTGCTAGTTTCGGTGAGCATGACGAAGCTGCTGAGCCCGGCCCCGCCGCCCCCGGTGCGGGCCGGACGACTGCGTCCCGTGACCGACCGCGACCGCCGAACCGGCCTGTCGAGACTGCGGCTGCTGGCCTGGCCGGCCTACCTCACCGCCTTCGTCTGGTTCCTGGCCACCCAGGGCATGGCCTTCGCCAACGACGTGGTGTTCCTCTGGCTGATCGGCGCCCTGCTCACCGCCGCCGTCCACAGCGGCCACGGCTCCCGCGGCTTCCTGCTGGTGCTGCGCGACTGGATCCCGGTGATGGCCGTGGTCTGGGCCTACTCCCTGCTGCGCGGCTACGGCGCCCACACTCCCTGGGCCCCGCACTGGCTGCCCCAACTGCGCCTCGACGAGGTGCTCGGCTTCGGCGAGACCTGGACCGTACGGATCCAGCACGCCCTCTACACCCCCGGCTCACCGCACTGGTACGACTACGCCGCGACGGCCGTCTACCTCTCCCACTTCCTGGTCGTCTTCGTCCTGCTCGCCGTCCTCTGGCGACGCGCCCACCAGCGCTTCCGGCAACTGCTCGCCTGCTACTTCACGCTGACCTTCGCCGGCTTCGCCACCTACCTCCTCTACCCGGCCGACCCGCCGTGGCTGGTCGGCCAGCAGGGCAACCTGCCGCAGCTGCACCGGGTGGTCTGGGAGACCATCTCCACCATGGGGCTGCCGCAGGCCGACTCGCTGCTGGAGAACGGCAGCCAGTTCGCCAACGACGTCGCCGCGATGCCCTCGCTGCACTCCGCCTACCCGGCGATGCTGCTGTTCCTCTTCTGGCCCACCGCCCGGCCCTGGCTGCGCGCCCTGCTGGTCGCCTATCCGCTCGCGATGGCGTTCACCCTGGTCTACGGCGCCGAGCACTTCATCGTGGACGTCTTCGTCGGCTGGACGTACGCCGCCGTGGTCGTCTTCGGCCTGCGTTGGCTGCGCGACCGCCGCACGGCGCCGATCGCGGCCACGGCAGACTTGGCCCGGTGAAGCCGACGCCGACACCGCCACCGATGACACAGCCGAAGCCGACGAAGCCGACCAAGCCGACCAAGCCGGTGAAGCCCACCCCCGAGCAGCTCCGGGCCGCCCAGGACACCACCATCCCGGACATCACCGGGCCCGGGCTGCGGGTGCTGTTCTGCGGCATCAACCCGGGCCTGTGGTCCGGCGCCACCGGGCACCACTTCGCCCGCCCCGGCAACCGCTTCTGGCCCGCCCTGCACCGCTCAGGCTTCACCGAACGCCAGTACCGCCCCGACGAACAGGGCGAACTGCCCGCCCTCGGCCTCGGCATCACCAACGTCGCCCCGCGCACCACCGCCAAGGCGGACGAACTCACCGCCGAGGAGTTGCGCGCGGGCGGCGCGGCGCTGCGCGAGCGGGTGCTGCGGCTGCGGCCCCGGGTGCTCGCGGTGCTCGGCATCGGCGCCTACCGGACGGCCTTCGGCCGGCGGCAGGCCGCGATCGGGCGCCAGCCGGAGGGGATCGGCGACACCGAGGTGTGGGTCCTGCCCAACCCGAGCGGCCTCAACGCCCACTACACCTTGGACGCGCTGGCCGCGGAGTTCCGCCGACTCCGGGAGAGCCTCGACGGCTGCGACGGCCACGACGGCCAGGGCCAGCCCTAGAGCGGCGTGACGGCCTTGAGCACCACCAGCAGCGCCACCGCCGCGTTCAGCGCGCACAGCGCCGAGGCCGCCGTGCCGACCGCGGCGACCATCGCCGCCAGGCCCGCCGGGGTCTTGGCCGGCGGCCAGTTGCGGGCCGTCGGCACCGGGCCGAGCAGCGCGGCCACCCGGCGCGGCACCGGGCCGGGCTGGGCGGCGGCCGGGGCCGCGAAGGCCGCGAAACCGGGCGCCGGGGCGGCGTGCGAGACCAGGGCCGCCCGGGCCACCGCCCGGGCGGTGATCCGCCGGTCCCCCACCGCCTGGGCCGACTCCTCGTCCGCCCACCGCTCCGCGCTGAACGCCACCGCCGCCTGCAACGGCCGCAGGAACGGGTTGACGCAGGCGGCGAGCTGAGTGGTCAGCAGGTAGCGGTGGTGGCGGTGGCGCAGGTGCGCGCGCTCGTGCGCGAGCAGCGCCTCCCGCTCGTCCTCGGCCAGCCCGGCCAGCATCCCGGTGGAGACCACCACCCGCCCGGGCGAGCCGGGCAGCGCGTAGGCGTACGGGCTGCGGTCCGGCAGCACCGCGAGGTCACCGGCCTCGGCCGGCCCCTCGGGTAGCCCGACCAGCGCCCGCCGGGCCCGGGAGCGGACCCGAAGGTGCCGCACGACCGTCCGGCAGCAGGCGGAGCCGACCAGTACCAGGAGCCACATCGCGGCCGTGCCGACCGTCTCGTGGTACGGCAGCGCGTGCCGCACCTCCGGGTCGGACCAGCTGTCCGGCAGCGGGTTGCCGGGGATCTGCGCGGTGCCCACCACGCCGATCAGCCCGAGGCAGAGCACACTGCACACCGCCATCACGGCGCTGATCACGGTCATCAGCCGGGCGGCGCCGCGCGGGTGCAGGTGCTGCTCGGTCAGCCGGGCGATCGGCACCGCGGTCAGCGGCAGGATGAGCGGGAGGAAGACGAAGAAGCCCACGGGTCAGCTCTCACGGTCGTCCGCTGCCGGATCCGCGGACGCGGCGTCCAACAGCGCCCGCAGCAGTTCCTCGTCGTGCGGCAGCAGCGCAGTGACGAAGCTGGCGAGTACGGCGTCCCGGTCCGCCTCGCCGTCGAGCATCCGCCGCATCCGCAGCGCGGCCAGCCCGGCGGCGTCGGCCGAGGCCTGCCACAGGTAGGAGCGGCCGGCGCGGCTCCGGGAGACGGCGTTCTTGGCGTGCAGCCGGGACAGGATGGTCATCACCGTGGTGTACGCCAGATCGCCCTCCAGGCGTTCCTGGACCCACCCCGCGCTCGCCGGGCCGGGCGCCAGCTGGAGCACCGCCAGCACCTGCGCCTCCAGCTCGCCCTGGCCGCGCCGCCGGGTCGGCGCGTCCCCGGACGCCGGGGCGTGCCTCTCGTCTGCCATGACGGCCCACTCCCTCCGGATGCCGCACCCCGGACCGACGCGGGGCGCGGGGTCATCCTAACGAGCGGAGGGCTCCTCCGGACGGCTCAACGCGGGGGTTCGGGCCCGCACTACGCACGGGCCCGCCGGGTGACCGCGGTGCAGCCCAGCACCACCGCCGCCGTCAGCGGTGCGGCCACCGGCGGGCCCTCGCCCAGCAGCAGCACCGACCGGTCCGCTACTGCCGGTACCCGGCCATCCGCTCCAGCCGGGCGATCCGCTCCGCCATCGGCGGGTGGGTGGAGAACAGCCGCGCACCCGCCTCGCCCGGGCGGAACGGGCTGGCGATCATCAGGTGGCTGGCCGTCTGCAGCTGGGGCTCCGGCGGGAGCGGCAGCTGGCGGGTGCCGGCGTCGAGCTTGCGCAGGGCGCCGGCGAGGGCGAGCGGGTCGCCGGTGATCCGGGCGCCGTCGGCGTCGGCCTGGTACTCGCGGGAGCGGCTGACCGCCATCTGGATCAGCCCGGCGGCGATCGGCCCGAGGATCATGATCGCGAGCATTCCGAACAGCCCCGGGCCGTCGTCGTCCTCGTTGCGGCCGAACGGGACCAGCCAGGCGAAGTTCACCAGGAACATCACCACCGAGGCCAGCGCCCCGGCGACGGAGGAGATCAGGATGTCCCGGTTGTAGACGTGGCTGAGCTCGTGCCCGAGCACGCCGCGCAACTCTCGCTCGTCCAGGATCCGCAGGATGCCCTCGGTGCAGCAGACCGCCGCGTTGCGCGGGTTGCGGCCGGTGGCGAAGGCGTTCGGGGCCGGGGTCGGGGAGATGTAGAGCCGGGGCATCGGCTGGCGGGCCGAGGTGGAGAGCTCGCGCACGATCCGGTACAGCCCCGGCGCCTCGAACTCGCTGACCGGCCGGGCCCGCATGGCCCGCAGCGCGATCTTGTCGCTGTTCCAGTAGGCGTAGGCGTTCGTCCCGAGGGCGACCAGCAGGGCGATCACGAAGCCGGTCCGGCCGAAGAAACCGCCGATCACCAGGATCAGCGCCGAGAGGCCACCGAGCAGGACGGCGGTCCTCAGTCCGTTGTGCCGGCTGTGCACGTCAGGCCCTCCAGTGGTGCGGTGGGGAAGCCCTTTCTGCCTCGTCCCTCTTGCCCGCTCAACGGGCGGGGCCCGGGACCTTGTTCCCTTGTGACCGACGCGACACCCGGTCGGCGGCTCAGAACAGCGAGCCGCCGGCCACCTGGAGGACCAACTGCGGGGCGACCGAGAGCACCACCGCGACCGAGGCGGTGAGCCCCAGCGTGGCGGTCAGGCCGACCGGCAGCCGCCGCTCGGCGCCGTCCTCGGCCCCCGCCTCGGCGTCGGCCGGGGCCGGGGCGAACAGCCGAGCCGTCCACAGCAGGTAGTAGTAGAGGGCGACGACCACGTTGACGGCCATCACCACGGCCAGCCAGCCCAGCTCGGCGTCAACCGCCGCGCGGAACACCACGACCTTGCCGAACAGGCCGATCACGCCCGGCGGCAGCCCGGCCAGGCAGAGCAGGAAGAAGGCCAGCGCGAGCGCCGTCCAGCGGTTGCGGGCGAACAGGCCGCGGAAGTCGTCCACCCTGGTCCCGGCCCGGCGGCCGACGGCGGCGACCACACCGAAGGCGCCGAGGTTGACCACCCCGTAGATCAGCGCGTACGCGGCGGTCGCGCCGAGCGGGTCGGCGCCGGTGGGCGCGTAGCCGGCCGCGGCCAGCGGCACCAGCAGGTACCCGGCCTGGCCGACCGAGGACCAGGCCAGCAGCCGCACCGCGCTGTACCGGGTGTCGAAGCGCTGCCGCAGCGCGCCGACGTTGCCGACGGTCATGGTGACGGCGGCCAGCACGGCCAGCACCAGGCCCCAGGTGTGGGCGTACGGGCGGAACGCGATGGTGGTGGCCAGCGCGAGCCCGGACAGGCCGGCCGCCTTGCCGACCACCGAGAGGTAGCCGGCCACCGGCAGCGGGGCGCCGGTGTAGGTGTCGGGCACCCAGAAGTGGAACGGAACGGCGGCGACCTTGAAGGCGAAGCCGACCAGGGTCAGCACGGCCCCGGCCTCGGCCAGCGGCTTCAGCTGGCCGGGCGCGTGCTCCAGGCCCTGGGCGACGGCGCCGAGGTGCAGGCTGCCGCTGGCCGCGTAGACGAAGCCGATGCCCAGCAGCATCACGGCGGTCGCGGTCACCGAGGAGACGAAGAACTTGAGCGCGGCCTCCGCGCCCCGCCCGTCCCGGCGCAGCGCGACCAGGGCGAAGGCGGGCAGCGAGGCGACCTCCAGGGCGATCACCATGGTGGCGAGGTCGCGGGAGGCGGGCAGCAGGGCGGCGCCGGTGGCGCTGGAGAGCAGCAGGAACCAGTACTCGCCGCGGGGCAGCTTCTGGTCCTCGACGGTGTGCATCGACAGCAGTGCCGCGATCAGCGCGCCGCCGAGGGCGAGCAGCTGGAACACCAGGGCGAAGTGGTCGGCGACGTACGAACAGCCTCCGCTGTCAGTGGCCCCCGCTACGCTCCGGAGGCAGAAGGTCGCCCGGGGTGATCCCCCGGTGAGGGGGAGGAGTGCGATGAGGGCGAGGGCGAGTCCGGCCACGGCGAGGCGGCCGAGCCACCGCTTGTGCCGCTCGGGCAGGAACAGGTCGGTGATCAGCACGGCGAGGGCGGCCACCGCGACGATCAGCGGGGGCGCGATCGCCACCCAGTCCACGGACTGGATCAGGCTGCCCGGGTTGGCTACGGCGAGGGAGGTCACAGTGTGCTGCCCCGTGGAGTGAGGTCCGAGTGCGGCGGTGTGGGCTGCGAGCACGGTCAGCCACCCCCGAGGAGGTGTTTGACGGCGGGGTCGGAGAGCCCGAGCAGGAGGGCCGGCCAGAGGCCGGCCACCAGCGTGAGCGCGGCCAGCGGCGTCCAGCTGACGGCCTCGTACGGGCGCAGGTCGGGCACCTCGCCCACCGGCGCGGGCTGCGCGGGGTCACCCATGCAGACGCGCTTGACCACGATCAGCAGGTAGCCGGCGGTGAGGAGGGTGCCGAGGCCGGCCAGGACCATGTAGGTGACGAAGGCGGGGCGCGACAGGCCGGCGGCCGGGTCGAAGGCGCCGAACATGGCGAGCAGCTCACCCCAGAAGCCGGCCAGCCCGGGGAGCCCGAGGCTGGCGACGGAGGCGAAGGCGAGCAGCGCGCCGATCCGGGGCGCCCGGCCGTACAGGGCCGCGCCGGTGGCACCGGCGAGGGTGTCGAGGTCCGCCGTGCCGTAGCGGTCCTTGACGGCTCCGACCAGGAAGAACAGCAGGCCGGTGATCAGACCGTGGGCGATGTTGGCGAACAACGCGCCGTTGACGCCGACCGGGGTGAGGGAGGCGATGCCGAGCAGCACGAAGCCCATGTGGCCGACGGAGGAGTACGCGATCAGGCGCTTGAGGTCGCCCTTGGATCCGGGGCGGGCCAGCGCCAGACAGGCCAGCGAGCCGTAGACGATGCCGACGGCGGCGAAGGCGCCCAGGTAGGGGGCGAGCGTCGCGGTGCCGTCCGGCACGACCGGCAGGAGGACGCGGACCAGACCGTAGGTGCCCATCTTCAGCAGCACACCGGCGAGCAGCACCGAGCCGACCGTCGGAGCGGCGGTGTGCGCGTCGGGGAGCCAGCTGTGCAGCGGCCAGGCGGGGGCCTTGACCGCGAGCCCGACCATGATCGCAAGCGCGGCGATCACCTGGGTGGTGTGGCTCAGGCCGTGACCGTGCCCGGCGGCCAGCGCCTGCATGTCGAAGGTGCCGGCCTTGCTGCCGATCAGCAGGAAGCCGAGCAGCATCACGGCCGAGCCGAGCAGCGTGTAGAGGATGAACCGGTTGGCGGCCGGGGTCTTCGCGCCACTCCCCCAGCGGGCGATCAGGAAGTACATCGGGATCAGCACGATCTCGAAGGCCAGGAAGAAGAGCAGGAGGTCCAGCACTGCGAAGGTGGCGAGCATGCCGACTTCGAGGAGGAGGAACAGCCCGACGAAGGCCTGCGGCGAGGGGACGTGCTCCCCGTCCGGCAGCCGTTTCTCCGAGTACAGCGCGCAGAGGAAGGTGAGCAGCGCGGTCAGCACGATCAGCGGCAGCGAGACGCCGTCCACGCCGAGGTGGAGGCGCACGTGCAGGGCGGGGATCCAGTCCGCGTCGGTGGTGGCCTGCATCCGGGCCGGCGAGCCGTGGTCGAAGCCGGCCGCGAGGGCGACGGAGAGCAGCAGCACCGCGCCGGTGACCACGGAGTTCAGCCGCAGCGCCCGCCGGCCGGCGGCGGCCCGGTCCGGGCCGAACACCGGCGCCAGGGTGAGCGCGGCGCCGAGCAGTGGCAGCACCAGGAGGGCGATGAGGACCGCATTCATCGGGGGCTCCTAGCGGCGGTGGGGAGGACGGGGGTGGAGGAGAACGGCACCGGCTACACCGCCACCAGGACGGCCAGCAGGACGACGCCGGCGAGCAGCGCGCTGAGGTAGGTCTGCACGTTGCCGGTCTGCGCGAGCCGGACGGCCCGGCCGAGCAGGTTGGCGCCGATCCCGCTGCCCTGGACGTAGCCCTCGACGACCTCGCGGTCGAGGAAGCGGACCAGCCGGGCGGCCGCGGTCACCGGGCGGACGAACAGCACGTGGTACAGCCGGTCGACGCCGAAGCCGTGCCGGGCCGGGCCGAACAGCGGGCCCAGCAGGGTGCGCCCGGGGTCGGCGACGATCACCTCGGCGGCCGGGGCGCCGGCCTGCTCCGGCACCTGGTCCACGGCGGCCGGGGCGGGGTGGCCGGTGGTCACCCGCGCGGTGGCCGAGCGCCAGGCGCCGTACGCGGCGAGCACACCGACCACGGCGAGCCCGGTGCCGGTGACGGCGGTGACGCCGGTGGGGCGCAGCGAGCCGCCGTCCAACAGGGCGGGCAGCCAGTCCGAGCGCAGCCCGGCGACGCCGAAGCCCATGGTCGGGACGGCGAGCACCCAGAGCGGCCAGCGCATCGCGGGCGGCTCGGCGGTGGCCGGGTCGGCCTCGTCCGGCTCCGGCGAGTACGGCGCGTCGGCCTCGTGGTCGGCGGCCACCACGCCCCGGTCGGTGGCGGGCAGCACCGCGGGTGCCGCCGCTGCCGCCCCGGCCGGGCTGTGGAAGGCCACCAGGAACAGCCGGGTCGCGTACGCGCCGGTGAGCAGCGCGGTGAGCGCGGCCGAGATCAGCACGATCCAGCCGGCCGCCTGCGGCACCGCCGAGGCGGGGCCCAGGCCGTTGGTCAGTGCCTCGCCCTTGGCGGCGTGCTCGGCGGCGGTCAGCACCGCCTCCTTGCTGAAGAAGCCGGAGAACGGCGGCAGCCCGGTCAGCGCGACCAGCGCGATGCCCATCGTCCAGTAGGCGTCCGGCACCCGCTTGCGCAGCCCCGGGATCCGGGACATCGCGGAGATCGAGTTGGTGTGCGCGGCGTGGATCACCACGCCGGCGGCCAGGAACAGCAGCGCCTTGAACGCGCCGTGGCTGACCAGGTGGAACACCGAGGCCTCGCGGTCGCCGCTGGCCAGCGCGCCGGCCATGTAGCCGAGCTGGCCGACGGTGGAGTAGGCGAGCACCCGTTTGAGGTCGTCCTGGGCGAGCGCGCAGAGCGCCGAGCCGATCATCGTCACGGCGGCCATCACCGCGAGCACCACCAGCGCCGCGCCCGACTGGAGGAACACCGGCATCAGCCGGGCCACCAGGTAGATGCCGGCCGCGACCATGGTGGCCGCGTGGATCAGCGCGGAGACCGGCGTCGGACCGGCCATCGCGTCCGGGAGCCAGGTGTGCAGCGGGAACTGCGCGCTCTTGCCGGCCACTCCGGCGAGCAGCAGCAGCGCGATCAGCGTCGGGTGGCCGAGCTTTCCGTCCCCCGCGGCCGCCAGGACGTCCGGGATCCGGAAGCTGCCGACGTCCGCTCCGAGCAGGAAGATCCCGAACAGGAACGGCACGTCACCGAGCTTGGTGACCAGGAAGGCCTTGAGCGAGGCCGAGCGGGCGTCGGCGGTCTCCCAGTGGTGGCCGATCAGGAAGTACGAGCAGACGCCCATGACCTCCCAGCCGACCAGCAGCACGATCAGGTCGCCCGAGTAGACGACCAGGAACATCGCCGCGGTGAACAGCGAGACCAGCGCCGCGTACGAGGGGTAGCGCGGGTCCGTCTTCAGGTAGGCGGTCGAGTAGACCTGGACGCAGGTGGCGACCAGGCCGACCAGCACGGAGATCAGCGAGGTGAAGCCGTCCAGGTGGACGGCCAGCGCGATGTCCGGTCCGCCGGTCGGGGTGAGCCGGGTGGCGGCGTCCAGGGTCTGGCCGGTGCCGAGCTGGAGGGCGACCACCAGGGCGAGCACGGCCGAGACGGCGACCGGGACGATCGCCAGCGGCCGGGCCAGTCCGGGCGCCTTCTTGCCGACGGCCAGGGTCGCGGCGGCACCGAGCGCGGGCAGCGCGGGGACGAGGGCGGGCAGGGCGAGGTTCATGCGGTGTCCCGGCCCTTCAGTGCCTCGGCTGCGACCCGCTGCTCCTCGGCGGGGGTGTGCGGCTCCGCCGGGTCGCCGAGCGCGGTGGCCCGGTCGATGTCCGCGGTGCCCCGGGCCCGGAACAGCAGCAGGACGATGGCGAGCCCCAGCCCGATCTCGGCGGCGGCGACGGTGATGGTGAACAGGGTGAGCGCCTGCCCGGCGTGCAGCGAGTCGCGCAGCCAGGCGTCGAAGGCGACCAGGTTGAGGTTGACGGCGTTGAGCATCAGCTCGACGGACATCAGCACCAGGACGGCGTTGCGCCGGGCGAGCAGGCCGTACACGCCGACGCTGAACAGCAGCGCGGCGAGGACGACGGGGTAGGCGAGGTGCATCAGCTCTCCTCCTCGGGCGCGGACGCCTCCGGCACGGACGCCTCCGCGACGGCCGCTGCGGGCGCGGTCGCGGCCACGGTCCCGTTCGACCCGACCGGCCGGCCGGCCCGCACCTTGCCCGCCCGGGGCGTCGGCACCCGGCGCCCGGACCCGCGCGACAGCACGATCGCGCCGACCAGTGCCGCCAGCAGCAGCACGGACAGCGCCTCGAAGGGCAGCACCCAGTGCCGGAACAGGCTGGCCCCGGTGACGGCGGCCGAGCCGCCGCCCGCCCCGAGGTCGATCCAGGAGGTCCGGAAGGCGTCGACCACCAGCGTCACCAGCGTCCCGGCCGCGGCCAGCGCCACGACCAGGGCCACCCAGCGGTTCTTGGAGTCGGCGTCCGGCGAGCGCCCGATCGGCGCCTTGGTGAGCATCAGCCCGAACAGCACCAGGACGACCACCGAGCCCAGGTAGATCAGCACCTGCACCCAGGCGATGAACTCGGCCGTGAGCAGCAGGAACTCCACCGCCAGGCCGCCGAGCGCGACCACCAGCCAGAGCGCCGCGTGCACCAGCTGCTTGGTGGTCACCGAGACGACCGCCGAGCCGAGCACCGCGACGCCGACCAGCAGGAAGACGATCTCCTGGCCGGTCGGGGACAGGAACGAACGAGCGGCCGGCTCCAGGGAACCGGTCGCCGCGAGAAGCGTGGCGCCACCGATCACGCGTCGTCACCCCTCTCCTCGGAAGCCGCCGCGGCGGTCGCGGCCAGCTTGTCCGCGGCCTTGCGCGCGGTGGCGATCTCCTTGGGCTCCTCGGCCGCCGGATCCAGCGCCGGGGGCGCCGGGACGGTCCACATCCACTCACGGAGCTTCTCCCGCTCGTGGGTCAGCTCGTGGATGTCGGTCTCCGCGTACTCGAACTCCGGCGACCAGAACAGCGCGTCGAAGGGGCACACCTCGATGCAGATCCCGCAGTACATGCAGAGCGAGAAGTCGATGGCGAACCGGTCCAGCACGTTGCGGGTGCGGGCCCGGGCGTTCGGGTCGGCGGCCGGCAGCGTCTCCTTGTGGGAGTCGATGTAGATGCACCAGTCCGGGCACTCGCGCGCGCAGAGCATGCAGACCGTGCAGTTCTCCTCCAGCAGCGCGATGACGCCGCGCGAACGCGGCGGCAGCACCGGCTGCACGTCGGGGTACTGCGCGGTGACGCTCTTCTTCGTCATCGTCCGCAGCGTCACGGCCAGGCCCTTGGCGAGGCCGGCTCCGGGAAAACTCATGCGATCGCCACCTTGATGATGCCGGTCAGGGCCAGCTGGACGAGCGCGAGCGGGATCAGCACGATCCACGCGAAGCGCATCAGCTGGTCCTCGCGCAGGCGCGGGTAGGTGACCCGCAGCCAGATGACCACGAAGGCCAGTGCGAAGGTCTTGAGGATCATCCACAGCCAGCCGAGCTGGTCGGACATCGGTCCGTGCCAGCCGCCGAGGAACAGCACCGCCGTCAGCGCCGACACCACCAGGATGCCCACGTACTCGGACAGCAGGAACAGCGCGAAGCGCAGACCGGTGTACTCGGTGTACGCGCCGAAGATGATCTCCGAGTCGGCGACCGGCATGTCGAACGGCGGCCGCTGGAGCTCGGCCAGACCGGCCGTGAAGAACACGAAGGCGCCGATGATCTGCCAGGGCAGCCAGTACCACTGCCAGGCGTCCACGATCCCGGGCAGCGACAGGGTGCCGGCGGCCATCGCCACCGAGGCCGCCGCGAGCACCATCGGCAACTCGTACGACATCAGCTGCGCGGCCGTGCGCAGCCCGCCGAGCAGCGAGAACTTGTTCGCCGAGGCCCAGCCGGCCATCAGCTTGCCGATCACCCCGACGCCCATCACGGCCAGCACGAAGAACAGCCCGGCGTCGATCGCCTGGCCGACGAAGCCGTCCGGGCCGACCGGGATCGCCAGCAGCACGAACAGGTACGGCAGCAGCGAGACGGCGGGCGCCAGCTGGAAGACCCGGCGGTCCGCCCCGGCCGGGACGATGTCCTCCTTCTGCGCGAACTTCACGCCGTCGGCGACGAGCTGCGCCCAGCCGTGGAAGCCGCCCGCGTACATCGGGCCGAGCCGGCCCTGCATGTGCGCCATGACCTTGTGCTCGGTCTGGCCGATGACCAGCGGGAAGACCAGGAAGACGACCAGGGTGGCGACGCAGCGGAGCACCGTGTCGAGCAGGTTCACGCGCCGTCTCCGTCCTGGTCGGCCGCTCCGGCCGACTTCTCGTCCTTCTTCTCAGCCGGACCGTGCTCACCCGTCTCGCCCGACGGCTTCCCGTCGTGGGCGGGCACCGGATTGTGCCAGGGCGCGTCGGAGGACCGGGGCCGGGCCGGGGCCGCGGGTTCGGCCGTGGACTCGGTGGCGCCGGTGCCGGTGCCGGTGCCGGCGCCGGCGCCGGCGTCCGTGTCGGCCGTTTGGCTGACCGACCCGTCGGACACCGAGCGGGTCCGCCGCGGCCGGTCCGCCCGCACCGGCGGAGCACCCTCGGCAGCCGGAGCCTCAGAAGCGGCAGGAGCCTCGGCCGGAGCCTGGCTCGCCGACCCCTCGGCCACCGAGCGGGTCCGCCGCGGCCGGTCCGCCCGCACCGGCGGAGCACCCTCGGCAGCCGGAGCACCGGCGGCAGCGGCGGCGCCCGCCGCCCGGGGCGTACGCGCCGCACCGGCCGCCCGCGCACCGCGCGCGGGCCGCTCGGCGACCGGCGGCAGGGTGCCCTTGAGCGGGCCCCACTCGTTCGGGTCCGGCACGCCGGGCGGCTGCATCTTGCGCCGGGCGGGCCCGTCGCCGTGGTCCGACTCGCCCGGCTCCTTGGCGCCCGGCCAGGCCTTGGCGACCCGCGCCGCGAGCACGAACTCCTTGCGCAGCGGGTGCCCCTCGAAGCCGTCCGGCAGCAGCAGGGTGGCCAGGTACGGGTGCCCGGGGAAGTCGATGCCGAACATCTCGTGGGTCTCGCGCTCGTGCCAGGCGGCCCCGGCGTACACCGTGACGGCGCTCGGCAGCGCGGCCTTCTCGCGCGGCACCCGGGTGCGCACGGCGAGGTGCCGTACGCCCGGCGCCTCGGCGGCGGCCAGGTGGGCGACCACGGAGAAGCCCTCGGCGAGCTCGTCGACGGCGCTCAGCCAGTCGAAGAAGCCCAGGCCCAGGACGTCCCGGGCGTTGGTGAGGGCCTCGATCCAGTTCTCGGCCGGCACGTCGACGGTGATCAGCCCGTACGCCTCGGCGCCGGTCGCCCACTCCCCGACCGACGCCGCGTACTGCTCCGCCGTGGTCACGACACTCCTCCATCGGTGGAAGGCCCCGCCACCAGCGGCCGGCGCAGCGCCGCCGCGGGCGCGGCGTAGCGGCCGGGCAGCGACTCGGCGGCGATCTTCTCCTGCAGCTTGAGGATGCCCTGGAGCAGCGCCTCCGGCCGCGGCGGGCAGCCGGGCACGTAGACGTCGACCGGGATGATCTGGTCCACGCCCTTGGTCACGGAGTAGGAGTCCCAGTACGGGCCGCCGGAGTTGGAGCAGGCGCCGAAGGAGATGACGTACTTCGGCTCGGGCATCTGCTCGTAGAGGCGCTTGACGGCGGGCGCCATCTTGTCGGTGACCGTCCCGGAGACGATCATCAGGTCCGCCTGACGGGGGCCGGGCGCGAACGGGATGACGCCCATCCGGATGAAGTCGTGCTTGGCCATGGACGCGGCGATGAACTCGATCGCGCAGCAGGCCAGGCCGAAGTTGAAGCACCAGAGGCTGTAGCGGCGGCCCCAGTTGAGCACGACCTTGACCGGGTCGGGCGCGAGCCGGGCCAGCGGGCCGAGGCCTCGGTGCTCGACGGCGCCGGGGTGGGCGGGGTCGGGCAGGCCGAGCGGGACGGGGCCGCCCTGGGGGCCGTGCGAGTGGGTGGGTGTCACGTCCATTCCAGAACGCCCTTCTTCCAGGCGTAGAGCAGTCCGACCGCGAGGAAGCCGATGAAGAGGAACATCTCGACCAGCGTTCCGGCGCCGTACCCGGCGGTGGCGAAGACCGTCGCCCACGGGAACAGGTAGATCGCGTCGACCGCGAAGATCACGTACAGGAAGGCGTACACGTAGTAGCGGACCTGGGTGTGCGCCCAGTCCTCGCCCACCGGATCGACCCCGCACTCGTAGGTCAGGAGCTTCTCCGGCGAAAACACCACCGGCCGCAGCAGGCGGTTGGCGGTGAACGCCACGGTCACGAAGAGCACCCCGATGACGGCCAGCAGGCCCATCGCGGCGTACGCGTCGAAGTAGCCGCTGCCGACCGCCGGGTCGGCAGCGACGGCAGCCGCCTGCTGCCCCTCCATGCCTTCGCCTCCACCTCGGCCGCGGCCCCGCCCTCGGGTCGGTTCCACGGCGTTCGCTCACACGGTCTTAACCATGGCCAATGCGTGAGTCTAAGGGGACGGCCCGACTCCCCCCGAAACCCGCCCGCTCCGCAAGACGTCCGGTGGACACTCGAACGAACCCCGCGGGCCCGGCCGAGGGTGGGGATAACCCCCGGCCGGGAAGATGTATCACCCCCATGGCACATCGCCGCCCCGGTTCGGGATGCTGGGTCCCGCCAGCTCGAACGAGGGGACGGATGATCCGATGAAGCTGCACCGCCGCGCCGTCGACGCCATCAAGGAGCAGGACGCTCGGATGGAGCGCCCGCCGCTGTACGGCGCGCGGATGTGGCGCCAGGTCGGACACCTGATGCTGAACCTCCCGCTGGGCATCGCCGGCTTCGTGCTGTCGGTCACCGCGCTGTCGGTCGGCCTCGGCCTGTCGGTGACGGTGATCGGCCTGCCGGTGCTGGCCGCCGGCCTGTCCGGCTCCCGCGCCCTGGGCGCGCTGGGCCGCAGCCGGGCCCGCACGGCGTACGGCTCCCGGATCCACGAGCCGGAGCCGGTGACGCCGCGCCGCCCGGGCATGGTCGGGTACACCATCGCCCACCTGACCGACCTGCTGAACTGGCGCTCGGCGCTCTACAACGTGCTGATGCTGCCCTGGGGCATCCTGAGCTTCACCCTCGCCCTGGTCTCGGTGATCGTGCTGTGGCCGGTGCTGCCCGTGGTGGTGAGGGCGATGGCGGCGGCCGACCGGATCCTGATCGAGTCGCTGCTCTTCCCCGGCGCGCTGGCCGAACGGGTGCGCGAGCTGGAGGACGACCGCGGCACCGTGGTCGACACCGCCGCCGCCGACCTGCGCCGGATCGAGCGCGACCTGCACGACGGCGCCCAGGCCCGGCTGGTCGCGCTGGCGATGGACCTCGGCATGGCCAAGGAGCGGCTGCGCGAGGTGGAGAGCCAGGAGGACATGGCGGCCGCCACCCGGATGGTCGACAACGCGCACGGCGAGGTGAAGCTGGCCCTCCAGGAGCTGCGCGACCTGGCCCGCGGCATCCACCCGGCGGTGCTCACCGACCGCGGCCTGGACGCGGCGCTGTCCGCGGTCGCGGCCCGCTGCACCGTCCCGGGCGGGGTCAAGGTGAACGTCGACCTGGCCGGGCCGGACGGCGAACCGGAGCGCCCGGACTCGGCGGTCGAGGGCATCGCCTACTTCACCGTCAGCGAGCTGCTGACCAACGTCTCCAAGCACGCGGGCGCCGACACCGCCTCGGTCGACGTCTGGCGCTCGGACAACCAGCTGATGGTGCTGGTCCAGGACGACGGCAAGGGCGGGGCCGCCCCCTACCCGGGCAGCGGGCTGGGCGGACTGGCCGAGCGGATCCGGGCGGTGGACGGGGTGTTCCTGGTGGAGAGCCCGGCGGGCGGCCCGACCACCGTCACCGTCGAGCTGCCCTGGCGCACCCGCGCCGCCCGGCGCTGACGCCGGCCTCCCCCGCGAACGCGAAAGGGCGCCGGGTCCTCGTCGAGGCAGCGAACGAGGACCCGGCGCCGGTCCGGTGCGGCGGCCGCCCCGCGGAACCCTTGCGCGGTGTACGGGCCGGCCGGCGCACCGGGGCTCCCGGGAGGGGCTAGGAGCTGCTCTCCAGCGTGCCGAGGGTGACGTCGGCGGTCTTGCTGGTGCCGTCCCTGGTGTAGGTGACGGTGACCTTGCTGCCCGGGGTGAGCGAGGCGAGCGCGGTGGTCAGAGCGTTCAGCGAGTCGATCGCGGTGTCGCCGATCTTGGTGATGACGTCACCGGCCTGGAGCCCCGCCGAGGCGGCCGGGCCGCCCTGGCCGACCGCCACGATGACCGCGCCGGCTGGCTGGAACTGCTGGTTGAAGCTGGTCCGGGCGGTGATGCCGAGCGCGGCCCGGCCGGAGTTGGTGACCTTGCCCTGTTTGATCAACTGGTCGGTGATGCTGGTGATGGTGGACGCCGGGATCGCGAAGCCGATGCCGGGGGCGGCCGCACCGTTGCTCTGCGGCTCGGTCGCGGCGAGGGTGTTGATGCCGATCACCTGGCTGTCGAGATTGACCAGCGCGCCGCCGCTGTTGCCCGGGTTGATCGCGGCCGAGGTCTGCACCATGTTGCCGATGGTGGCGCCCGGCGAGCCGCCGCCGCGGGGCTCGGAGACGGTCCGCCCGGTGGCCGAGACGATGCCCTGGGTGACGCTGCTGGAGAGCCCGAGCGGACTGCCCATGGCGAGGGTGATCTGACCGAGCTGCACCTTGCCGGAGTCGCCGAAGGAGGCCGGCTTGAGACCGCTCGGCGGGCTGCCGAGCTTGATCACCGCGAGGTCGGAGTCCGGGTAGCTGGCGACCAGGGCGGCGTCCAGCGACTTGGTGGAGTTGGCCAGCGTGACGGTGAAGGTGGTCGCGGTGCCGACCACGTGGGCGTTGGTGACGATGTCGCCCTTGTCGTCGTAGACGATCCCGGAGCCGAGGCTGTCGCCGGTGGTGATCTGGACCACCGAGGGCAGCACGTCGGCGATCACCTTCTGGTAGGCGTCCTGGAGCTGGCTCGCCCCGCCCGGCTGGGCACCGGGGGCGGCGGAGGCCTGCTTGGTGCCGGCGGAGGAGCCGGACGGCGAGGAGGCCGCGGCGGAGGAAGAGGAGGACGAGCTGCTGCATCCGGCCAGCGCCAGCGCGAGCGCCGTCGCCGCCGCGACCGCGCCCGGCACGAAGAACCGCCGCTGCGCCGCCTTGAGGCCGGTCGGCCGTGACCCGGCCGGCAGCGGGCGGTTGTGTTCCTTCGTTCGGCTCACCAGGCTGCCTCCGATTCGTCACCACGCCGAAGGCGCGGGCATGAGAGCACGGGAATCTTTGTCAGCATTTCACCGATTTGTCCGGTTTGCTGGCGCGACTCGCCCGCGGCCGACGACCGAAACCGAACGCCTAGGATTGCCGCATGACTTGGTTGATCACCGGCGGTGCCGGATACATCGGCGGGCACGTCGTCCGCCAGCTGCTCGACGCCGGTGAGCGCGTCGCCATCCTCGACGACCTCAGCACCGGCGACGCCTCCCGGGTGCCGGCCGGCGTCCCGCTGATCGAGGGCTCCACCCTGGACCGCGCCGTCCTGGACGCCGCGATCCGCGAGCACGGCATCGAGGGCATCCTGCACTTCGCCGCCAAGAAGCAGGTCGGCGAGTCGGTCGAGCAGCCGTTCCTGTACTACCGGGAGAACGTGATCGGCCTGCAGACGGTCCTGGAGGCCGCGGCCGAGGGCGGCGTCAAGCGCTTCCTGTTCTCGTCCTCCGCCGCCGTCTACGGCATGCCGGACGTCGACCTGGTCACCGAGTCCACCCCCTGCGCCCCGATGAGCCCGTACGGCGAGACCAAGCTGGCCGGCGAGTGGCTGGTCGCCGCGGCCGGCAAGGCCCACGGGATGTCCACGGTCGCCCTGCGCTACTTCAACGTGGCCGGCGCCGCCTCGCCCGAGCTCTCCGACACCGGGGTGTTCAACCTGGTCCCGATGGTCTTCGAGCGGCTGACCGCCGGCGAGGCCCCGCGGGTCTTCGGCGACGACTACGCGACCCCGGACGGCAGCTGCGTCCGCGACTACATCCACGTCTCCGACATCGCCTCGGCCCACGTGGCCGCCGCCAAGCGGCTGGCCGCCGACCCGGTCGGCGAGACCTCGCTGGTGCTCAACATCGGCCGCGGCGAGGGCGTCAGCGTCAAGGAGATGATCGACGTCATCGGCAAGGTCACCGGCTACGACACGACCGCCGACGTGACCGCCCGCCGCCCCGGCGACCCGGCCCGGGTGGTGGCCGCCGCCGACCTGATCCACCGCGAGCTGGGCTGGAGCGCCTCCCACGACGTGGCGGACATGGTCTCCTCCGCGTGGGAGGGCTGGTGCAGCCGTCACCCCGGGGCCCGCAAGGCCTGAGCTGACGCCTCCCGGCGGTGTCCGCCCCGCTCAGCGGGCGGGCACCGCCGTGCCGTAGTAGGCGTCCAGCGCGTACACGCAGCGGTCCTTGGAGCCGACGAAGACCCGTCCGCCGACCGCCACCGGGGAGCCGGTGAGCTCGCCCTTGGTGCCGAGCTCCCAGCGCAGCTGACCGGTCGCCAGGTCCAGGGTGTGCAGCGAGTGGTCCCGGCTGCCCAGGTGCACCAGGCCGTCGGCCACCGCCGGGGAGCCGACGATCTCGCCGCGCGCCGGGTAGCGCCAGCGCTCCCGGCCGGTCGCAGCCTCGAAGGCGTACAGCACCTCGCCGCTGCCCACCAGCACCATGCCGTCCCCGACCACCACCGGCTCGGCGCCCTGGCGGCCGCCGGTGACCCCGCGCCAGCGGTCCAGACCGGTGGCCGCGTCCAGCGCGTAGACGGTGCCCAGGTAGTCGGCCACGTAGACCGCGTCGCCGTCCAGCGCCGGCGGGGTGAACAGCACCACCGGGGCGTCGAAGCGCCAGCGCTCCGCCCCGCTGGCCGCGTCCAGCGCGTACACCCGGGTGCCGGCCGTCACGTACAGCACGCCGCCGCGCTCGACCGGGTGTGAGGGGACGTCCTCGCCGACCTGGAAGGACCAGCGCAGGCCGGCGCCGCGCGGGTCCACGCAGCGCAGCCGTCCGGCGCCGTAGTAGTAGGCCGAGCCGCCGACCAGGACCGGGCCGGACTGGGGGTTCTCGTAGTCCTGCTGGGCATCGTCGGCGCGCCACAGCTCGGCGCCGGTGGCGGCCGCGCGCAGCTGGACGCCGCCGCCGCGCACACCGCAGCAGAGCACGCCGTCGGCGGCGGAGAGCGAGTACACCCAGCCGTCCAGCGAGGTGCGCCAGCGCTCGGCGCCGTCCGCGACGTCCACGGTGTAGAGGTGGGGGCCGTCCGCGGCGTGCATCCGGCCGGCGTCCACGGCGAGCGCCCAGGCGACGTCCCGGGTCTTGTAACGGCGCTCGCCGGAGGCCACGTCCAGCGCGTGCACCTCGAAGCTGGAGACGAAGAGCGTTCCGTCGGCGACCACCGGGGTGCCCCAGACGTCGTTGGACATCCGGAACCGCCAGGGGCGCCAGCGGGCGGCCGGGGCCGGGGAGGACGTCGGGGCCGGGGTCGGCGGCGGGGTCGGGGCCGCCCGGCGGACCCAGTCGGTGGTGGCCGGGGCGGTGCCCGGACCGGGCTGCTCGTGCTCGGCCCGGGGCCCCGGGCCTATCCGCACCGAGGCACCGGAGAGCTGCACCTCGACGGCCACCGCACCGGTGGGCGCGCGGTGCTTGTTCTTGGAGGGGATCTTCGCCGTCGGGATCCCGTCGTCCGGGCCCCCGGGGCGCGAGCCGGCGTGCACCGGCCCCGTGGGCGGCGCGTGCCCGGCCCCCGGGTAGGTGCGCGGGTCGTCCACGCCGGGGGGCTGCGGCAGCACCTGCGGCTGCGGCGGCGGGCCCTGGGGCTGTGCCGGCTGCGGCGGCTCGACCGGGCCGGCGTACGGGCGGGGCGCGCTCGGACGGCGGCCGCGCTTGCGCTCGATCAGCTCCAGCGCGTGGCCGGGCAGCCAGTCACCGACCTCGCCGCCGGCGTCGTCCCGGGAGAACAGGTGCGGGGCCAGCTCGGCCTGGATCTGCGCGGGAGTGGGCCGACGCTCGGGCGCCTGCTGCATGCAGGCCCGGACCAGGTCCATCAGCTCGGGCGCCATGCCGGTGAGGTCCGGCTCCTCGCGCAGCAGCTGGAACACCGTCTCCACCGGGTTGGAGCCGCGGAACGGCGGGTGCCCGGTGGCACAGAAGACCATCAGCGAGCCGAGCGAGAAGACGTCGCTGGCGCCCCGGACGGTACGGCTGTCCCGGGCCTGCTCCGGGGACATGTAGGCGGGGGTGCCGACCGCGACGTTGGTCATGGTCAGCCGGGTGCTGGAGACCCCGGCCGCGATGCCGAAGTCGATCACCTTGGGGCCGTCCTCGACCACCAGGACGTTGGAGGGCTTGAGGTCGCGGTGGACCAGCCCCGCCGCGTGGATGGACTGCAGCGCCTCGGCGATGCCGGCCACCAGCCAGCGGGTGGCGTCCACCGGCAGCGGGCCGCACTCCTCGACCAGGTCCTCCAGCGAGGGCGCCGGGATGTACGCGGTGGCCAGCCAGGGCACCCGGGCGTCGGCGTCGGCGTCCACCACGGCCGCGGTGTAGAAGCCGCCGACCGTCTTGGCCGCCGCGATCTCACGGGCGAACCGGACCCGGAACAGCTCGTCCTCGGCCAGCTCCCCCCGGACGGTCTTGATGGCCACCCGGCGCCCGGAGGCGGAGCGCGCCAAGTAGACCAGCCCCATCCCACCCGCGCCGAGCCGCCCCAGCACCTCGAAGGGCCCGATCCGCCTCGGATCGTGCGCCGTCAGCTGGTCCACTCCGCAGCCACCTCCCCGTTGTCCGGCACCCGCCGCGTGGTGCCGGACCCGATTCTCCAATGCCGCCCGGCGCATCTCCAACCTCCCCCACCGGGAGACGCCACCGCCCCGGGCCGCCGGTCCGTCGGCCGGCCATGACGGAACGGCCGGATTCTGACGTCCGCTCCGGCTGCGGCTTGCGTTCCGGCCCCGGACCGTCGACGTGACGACCGGTACATCCGGTCACACTCTGTCACTCGATCACCCTTCAGCGGACCCGCCGTCACGCTCTGGGGTCAAAAGCACACGGGGGGGCTTCAACAGCGCCTTCGGGGCCCGGTGAATATCCGTCCGAAGTGGTTCGGACCGCTATACCAACCCCCCGTGCGGAGTAATAGTCGCATCACCGAATCGCGCCAAGATCGTGCCACGGTAAGCTGACGGCATGACAGGACAAGTTCGCACCGTCGACGGTCGCGTCGCCGGGCGACGCGGACAGGAGACGCGGCAGAAGCTGCTCGACTGCCTCCGCGAGATGCTCAGCACGTCGCCCTATCGGGACGTCAAGGTCATCGACGTCGCCCGTATGGCGGGTACCTCCCCCGCGACCTTCTACCAGTACTTCCCGGATGTCGAGGGCGCAGTCCTCGAAATCGCCGAGGAAATGGCCAAGGACTCCGACACCCTCAAAGAGCTGGTGGCCGGAAAGTCCTGGGCAGGGAAGTCCGGACCGACCACTTCGGAAGAACTGGTCGACGGATTCCTGGCCTTCTGGCGCAAGAACGACGCCATTCTCCGAGTGGTCACGCTCGGTGCCGCGGAAGGGGACAAGCGGTTCTTCAAGATCCGCATGACCGTCCTCAACTCGGTCGCCAAGCCACTCGCGGAGGCCGTCAAGGAACTCCAGGCGAAGGGTCAGGCCGACAAGTCGCTCGACCCGAACGCCGTCGCCGGGGCCCTGGTCTCGCTGCTCGCCTCGGCGGCCGAGCACCAGAAGGCCTTCACCTCCTGGGGCGTCAAGGTCAAGGACCTCAAGCCCAACCTCGCTCCCCTGGTGTACCTGGGCGTCACCGGCAAGAAGGCGCCCAAGTAGGACCATCCGTACGATCCACCATCCGCTCCGCGCGCAGCCCCGGCCTCCTGTCCGGGGAACGACGGACGGCGGCCGTGTCCTCGGGGGAGGTCCGCCGACGTACCGCACGCGCGCCAGACATGCCGGTGGGCGGGCACCCCTCACACAGGGTGCCCGCCCACCGGCATGTGCTGCTATTCGCCCGCTCGCCTCCGGAGCGTTCGGACCCGGTGCCGACGGTCGGCGCTCCCCTTGACGCGGGGTGGCCCCTTCGGCTCGGGGCGGGCTGCTTCGGCTCGGGGCGGGCGGATCAGGGGCAGCGGACGACCTGGCCGGCGTAGGCCAGGCCGCCGCCGAAGCCGAAGAGCAGGACCGGGTCGCCCGGGGCGAGCTGGCCGCGCTCGACCAGCTTGGAGAAGGCGAGCGGGATCGAGGCGGCCGAGGTGTTGCCGGAGTCGACCACGTCCCGGGCCACCACCGCGTCGCCGAGACCCAGCTTGGCGGCGATCGCGTCGATGATCCGCAGATTGGCCTGGTGCGGGACGAAGCCCTTCAGCTCGGCCGGGTCGATCCCGGCCCGCTCGCAGGCCTGCCGGGCCAGCGGGGCGAGCTGGGTGGTGGCCCAGCGGAACACCGACTGGCCCTGCTGGCTGATCACCGGGTCCCAGCCGGTGATCACCACGGCGTCGCCCCGTTCGGGCTCGGAGCCCCAGACCACCGGGCCGATGCCCGGTTCGGCGCCCTCCTCCTGGGCCTCGACCACCGCGGCACCCGCGCCGTCGCCGAAGATCACGCAGGTGGAGCGGTCGGTCCAGTCGAGGGTGTCGGACATCCGCTCGGCGCCGATCACCAGGGCACGCCGCGCCGCACCGGCCCGGATCGCGTGGTCGGCGGTGGCCAGCGCGTACGAGAAGCCGGAGCAGACCGTGTTGATGTCGTACGCGGCGGGCGAGGGGACGCCCAGCCGGGCGGCCACCGCGGCGGCGGTGTTGGGGCTGCGCTCGATCGCGGTGCAGGTGGCGACCACGACCAGGTCGATCTCCGCCGCCGTCCGGCCGCTGTTGGCCAGGGCCTTCTGGGCGGCCTCGGTGGCGAGGTCGACCAGGGTCTCGCCCTCGGCGATGTGCCGGGTGCGGATGCCCACCCGACTGCGGATCCACTCGTCATCGGTGTCGACGAGTGCCGCCAGGTCGTCGTTCGAGAGGACCTTGGGGGGCTGGTAGTGCCCGAGTGCCACAATGCGCGAACCGCTCATGCTGCCATGGAACCGGGTTACCCGCTGGTCAGCCGGGCATGACCGGCTACAGGATCCGCACCGGTGATCTGTAGGGGCTCCACAAGGCCCTTGGGGCGCCTGGGGCCGGGTGTACGCCGAGGTCAGGCTGCCAGCGAGGCCGCGTCGCCCATCACGATCACCGGGTGGGCCGCCGGGTCCAGGGTGCGGATCAGCTGGGCCATCTTGTCCTCGGGTATCGACACGCAGCCGTGGGTCGGGCCGTCGTGGTCGACGTGCAGCCAGATGCCGCCGCCCTTCTTGCTGCCCATCGGACGGCGCATGTCGAGCGGGGAGCTGCCGGCGACCCGGTTGTAGTTGATCGCGACCACGTAGTCGAAGGAGCCGGCCAGCTGGTCGCCGAAGAAGCCCGTCCCGGAGACCACGAAGCTCGCGTCCTTGTCGTACGGGAGCTTGCTGCCGGGGTCGGCGTTGCGGCCGCCCGCGTCGGTGAGGTCGAAGACGCCGATCGGGCTGCGCAGGTCGCCCTCGTTGTGCTCGGTGGTCCAGCCGTTCTTGCCGTTGTGGCCCTGCCAGGTCTCACCGGCCAGCCAGCGGCCCTCGGGGGTGCGGGTCCACAGGGTGACGTTGTTCTTGTCGGTGTCCTTGCCCTGGCCGGTGGCGACCACGACCTGGTTGGTGCTGGCGGGGATCTTCGCGGTGAAGGCGGCGCCGAGGCCGGGTATCGCGGCCAGCGAGCCGTCCGGGCGGGTCTCGCCGCGGCCGGCCGCCGGGGCCGCTGACTGCCGGTCGGCGGCGGCCTGGACGGCGGCGGGGGCGGGCGGCGCGGGGTGGTCGGGCTTGCTGACGCCGTCCGGCCCGGGGCCGTCGGCGGCGGCCGCGACGGACTTGGCGCCGTCCTGGCCGACGGTGTACCAGCCGGCGGCGGCCGCGACCAGCAGCGCGGTGCCGGCCATCACGGCCTTGCCGTGGCGCTTCTGCTTCGCCTTGCGCCGGTGCCCCCGGGCGGCGGCCCGACCGCCCGGCGCGGGGGCCGCGGCGGGGGTCACGGAGGCGAGCGGGACGACCGGGGCGAGCTCCTCGTACGCGGGCTGCTCGTACGCGGGCTGCTCGTACGCCGACTCCTCGTACGCGGGCTGCCCGTACACCGGCTGCTGCGTCGGCTGCTCGTACACCGGCTGCTGGTGGGTCCGGTCCTGGTAGGCCTGGGCCGGCTCGGCCCCGTAGGGCTGGAACGGCTGGTGGTACGCCTCGTAGTAGCCGTCGACCGGCTGCCGGTACTCGCCGTAGCCGTCCTGCGGGATGGGCTGCGGGTAGGGCTCGTAGGCGTTGTACGGCGCCTCGTGCGACTGCTGCGGCACCCCGTACACCGGTTCCTGCATCGGCTCGTACGGCGGGTACTCGGTGGCGCGATGAGAACCGGACATGCCGTCGATCCTGCCAAACGCCCTACCCGTTGGTAAACCCGGGTCACGTGCGGGAGCCGTGAAGACGCCGCCGCCCGGATCGCGGGGGCGATCCGGGCGGCGGGAAGTTCGCAGGTCAGAGGCGCATCGCCTGCGGGGTCTCGCGGCGCGTCAGGTCCGGGCCGTCGTACTCGCGGATGACCTCGTAGCGGGTGTTGCGCTCCATCGGGCGGAAGCCGGCGTCCCGGATCAGGCCGAGCAGGTCCTCGCGGCCCAGCTTGTTCGGGGTGCCGAAGTTGTCCGCGTCGTGGGTGATCTTGTACTCGACCACCGAGCCGTCCATGTCGTCCGCGCCGTGGCTGAGCGCCAGCTGGGCGGTGGTGACGCCGTGCATCACCCAGAAGACCTTGACGTGCGGGACGTTGTCGAAGAGCAGCCGGGAGACCGCGAAGGTCTTCAGCGCCTCGGCTCCGGTGGCCATCTCGGTACGGGCCATCAGCTTGTTGCGCACGACGCCGTCCTTGGAGTCGTGGAAGTCGTGCTGGTAGCGCAGCGGGATGAAGACCTGGAAGCCGCCGGTCTCGTCCTGCAGCTCGCGCAGCCGCAGCACGTGGTCGACCCGGTGGCGGGGCTCCTCGATGTGTCCGTACAGCATGGTGCAGGGCGTCTTGAGGCCCTTGGCGTGCGCCAGGCGGTGGATCCTCGACCAGTCCTCCCAGTGGGTGTCGTGGTCGACGATGTGCTGGCGGACCTCCCAGTCGAAGATCTCCGCGCCGCCGCCGGTCAGCGACTCCAGGCCGGCGTCGATCAGCTCGTCCAGGATCTCGTCGGCGGACAGGCCGCTGATCTTCTCGAACCAGTGGATCTCGGTGGCGGTGAAGGCCTTCAGCGAGACGTTCGGCAGCGCGGCCTTCAGCTCCCGCAGCGAGCGCGGGTAGTAGCGCCACGGCAGGGTGGGGTGCAGGCCGTTGACGATGTGCAGCTCGGTGAGGGACTCGCTCTCCATCGCCTTGGCGAGGCGGACGGCCTCCTCGATGCGCATCGTGTAGGCGTCCTTCTCGCCCGGCTTGCGCTGGAACGAGCAGTACGCGCAGGACGCGCTGCACACATTGGTCATGTTGAGGTGGCGGTTGACGTTGAAGTGGACGACGTCGCCGTTCTTCCGCGTCCGCACGTGGTGGGCCAGCCCGCCCAGCCAGGCCAGGTCGTCGCTCTCGTAGAGCGCGATCCCGTCCTCGCGGGTCAGCCGCTCACCCGCGTAGACCTTCGCCTCCAGCTCGCGCTTGAGCCCTGCGTCCATGCGGTGACCCGCCTCCTCCGACATTCGAATCCTTGCCGGAAGGAGCCTACGTCACTCGCCCGCTCGCCTCCGGACCGCTCTGACGCGGTGCCGACGCTCCTCGCTCCGGCGCTCCTCCGTCGCTAGTCGCTCGTCGCTTTCGGCGCCGGCGCGGCCTTCGGCCCGGGGCGGGCGGACAGCAGCTCCGCGAGCAGGACCGGGTCGATGTTGCCGCCGCTGACCACGGCGGCCACCGTGCGGCCCCCGGTCTCGGCGGCGCGGTGGAAGTAGGCGGCCGGGGCGACCGCGCCGGAGGGCTCGGCGACCAGCCGCCCGCGGCGGGCCAGCAGGGCGACGGTGGCTCGGATCTCGTCCTCGGTGACGGTGACGATGTCGTCCACGTAAGTGGTGAGGTGCTCGTACGGCAGCACGCCGACCGAGGGGGTGCGCAGCCCGTCCGCGATCGTCCGGTAGGTGTCGGCGGCCGGCCACTCCACCCGGCGCCCGGAGCGCAGGCTCGCCTGCGCGTCGGCGGCCAGCTCCGGCTCCACGCCGATCACCCGGACCTCCGGGCGGGTGAGCTTGAGCGCGGCCGCCGTCCCGCTGATCAGGCCGCCGCCGCTGACCGGCACCAGGACGGTGTCCAGTTCGGCCGGGGCGTCCTCGGCGATCTCCAGGCCGACGGTGCCCTGGCCCGCAATGATGAACGGATCGTCATACGGCGGCACCCAGACGAAGCCGTGCCGCTCTGCCAGCTCGCCCGGCAGGGTGTCCCGCTCCCCCGGCGGGACGAGGATCACCTCGGCGCCGAACGAGCGGGTGGCCTCCACCTTCACCGCCGGCGAGGTGTCCGGCATCACGATCACGGCCTTGATCCCCAGCAGCTGGGCCGCGTAGGCGACCGCCTGCGCGTGGTTGCCGCTGGACTGGGCGACCACGCCGCGGGCGCGCTCGTCCGCGGTGAGCGCGGCCAACCGGTTGTACGCGCCGCGGGTCTTGAAGGCCCCGGTCGGCTGGAGGTTCTCCGGCTTCAGCCAGAGCCGCCGCTCGCCCTCGGACGCCCAGGGGGCGGGGACCAGCGGGGTGCGCACGACCACTCCCGCGATCCGCTGCCGGGCCGCGCGCAGCTCCTCCAGGCCGACCAGTGCCATCTCGTCACTCTCCTACGAAGGGAAGTTCGCTCACCCGGTTCTCCCACTTGGTGGAGAGTACGACGGTGGTACGGGTACGGGCCACACCCTTCGTGCCCGAGATCCGCTTCACCACCGACTCCAGACCGGCCACGTCGGCCACCCGGACCTTGAGCATGTAGGAGTCGTCACCCGCGATGAACCAGCAGTCCTCGACCTCGTTGAGGTCCTTCAGCCGGAACGCGACGTCCTCGTGGTCGGCCGCGTCGGTGAGCTGAAGGCCGATCAGGGCCGTGACGCCGAAGCCGAGCGAGGCCGGGTTGACCGTCGCGCGGTAGCCGGTGATCACACCGGCCTGCTCCAGGCGGTTGATGCGGTCCGTGACGCTCGGGCCGGAGAGTCCGACCAGCCGACCCAACTCGGCGTAGGACGCACGGCCGTTCTCCCGGAGCGCCTGGATGAGCTGTCTGTCCACCGTGTCCATATACCGTCGCGTCCTTCCGAACCTCGCCAGACCCACAGATCATTATCCGGATTCCAAGGCGCCATGCGCTGACCGACCCGGATATCGCAGAGAAGATACTCTCCCGCCCTCGGTCTCCTTACTCCCCCTCAGCCCGAGCGGCCTCCGCGTCTCCCGGTTTGCGGGCCGCCGCGCCCAACTCGCCCTCCCAGCGCAGGTACAGGGAATGCGGCACGTCGACCGCGTCCAGCACCCGGCCGGCCACGAAATCCACGAGTTCGCGCACGGTGGAGCCGCCGGCGTAGAAACCGGGCGAGGCGGGCAGCACGACGGCGCCCTGCGCATCGAGCTCCAGCAGGTGCTTCAACGTCACCCCGTTGAGTGGAGTCTCGCGCACGCAGACGACGAGCGGACGGCGCTCCTTGAGGGTGACGCTGGCCACCCGCTGCAGCAGGTCCTTGCTCAGGCCGAGCGCGATCCCGGCCACCGCGCCGGTGGTCGCGGGCACCACCAGCATGCCCTTCGCGGGGTACGAGCCGCTGGACGGGCCGGCCGCGAAGTCCCCGGCGGACCAGTAGCGGACGTCGTCCAGGCCCTCCGCCGACCCCAGCCACCGCGCGAGATCGGTGCGCCAGTGGGCGTCCCGGAAGGAGATGCCGGTCTCGTCCAGGATGGTGAGCCGGGCGGCCCGGCTGACGATCAGGTCCACCGCCTCACCGGCGGCGAGCAGCGCCCGGATCACCGAGGCCGCGTACGGCGTCCCCGACGCTCCCGAGACCCCGACCACCCACGGCTGACGCTTCGCAGTTCCCATGGGTCAATTCTGTCCCGGCCCCACCTGCGGATTCGCCCCGGGCACGGCACGACCGGGTCCGGTAGGGCGCGCCCCCTGGGAGGATGGGCGCATGGCAGCGACCCTCGTCGACCTCACCCATCAGGTGACCACCGCGATGCCGGTCTACCCCGGCGATCCGGCCGTCCTGCTGGAGCCCGCGCTCACCACCGCCACCGCCGGGGTGAACGTGCTGGCCCTGCACCTCGGCTCGCAGTCCGGAACGCACGTGGACGCGCCGTACCACGTGGACGTCACCTGGCCGACCCTGGACGGGCTGCCGCTGGAGCGGTTCACCGGCCCGGCCGTGGTCGCCGACCTGCGCGGACTGGAGCCCCGGACGGCCGTCACCCCCGAGCTGCTGGCGCCCGCGCTGGAGCGCTCCGGCGAGGGCACCGTCCTGCTGCTGGCCACCGGCTGGGCCCGGCACTGGGGCACCGACGCCTACCTGGCCCACCCCAGCCTGACCGCGGCCGCCGCCGAGGCGATCGTGGCCGCCGGGGTGCGCACGGTCGGCGTGGACGCGCTGAGCGTGGACCCCACCCCCGACCCGGGGCCGGAGGACCCGGCGGTGGCCGCGCTGCTCGCCGACCTCACCGACGAGCACGACGGGCCCGACCCGGCCGAGGAGTCGACGCTGGCCGCCCACCGGGTGCTGCTGGGGGCGAGCGGCGGCGGGGTGATCGCCGAGAACCTGACCGACCTGCGGGCACTGCTGGCGGCCCAGGAGGCCGGTCGGCCGGTGGAGGTCTCGCTGTTCCCGCTGCGGCTGGTGGCGGCGGACGGGGCTCCGGTGCGGGCGGTGGCCCGGCTGGGCTGACCGGCCGGGGGCGAGCCGAGGCGGGGACGGGGCCGGGGGGCTCCACAGGCCCGCACTTGGTCTAGACCAACTCCGGTGGCGCCACTAGGCTGTCCGGCCATGGCTGAGATCATCGGAGTGGTCGAGCGACTCTGGCGCTACCCCGTGAAGTCCACCGGCGGCGAGCGGCTCGGCTCCGTCGACGTGGACCTCCGCGGCCTGGCCGGCGACCGCCTCTACGCCGTCCGCGACGCTTCCGGAAGGCTCGGCTCCGGCAAGAGCACCCGCCGCTTCCGCCGGATGGACGGCCTGCTCCGGCTCTCCGCCCGCCTCGGCCACCGGATCGACGGCCCCGAGCTGTTCGACCCGCTCGGCCGCCCCGTCGACCATCCCACCGCCTTCCTGCGCGCCTACCTCCAGCGCGACGACGTCGAACTCGCCCGCGAGGACGCCGTCCCGCACGTCGACCGGCTGCCGGTCAGCGTGCTCACCACCGCCACCCTGGACTGGGTCCGTGAGGCCGTCCCCTTCGCCATGGTCGACGAACGCCGCTTCCGCCCCAACATCGTGCTGCGCACCCCGCCCGGCACCCCGCCCTTCGTCGAGGACACCTGGCTCGGCCGCCGGGCCCACGGCGAGACGACGGACAGCGCCCGGCTCGCCTTCGTCACCTCCAGCGAACGCTGCGCGATGTCCGGCGCCCCCCAGCCGGGGCTGCCGCACGCACCCGAGATCCTCAAGGCGATCGTGCACGCCCACGACGGCCGCCTCGACGCCCTCGCCGAGGTCGCCGCCCCGGGACGACTACGGCTGGGCGACCGGCTGGTGCTGGACTGAGGTGCCCCGCCTTCGGATCGGGGCACCCCGCCTTCGAATGGAAAACCGCAGGTCAGGGACTTCTCAAAGGTTTCCGGAAAAAACTTCGAACCGAGCTGCAACCCCTTCGGGCCCGACGCGTCTATGTGAGTGAGCGGCGGGGGGAAACCCGCCGGAGCGGACCGCGGGCCACACCGGGAGCACCACCCCGGACCTCGGGTCCGACCACTACCGCGCTGATCCGCCAGCGGCACGTCGCCGCCGGTGCAACACCCTGGGGGGTATTCAGAATGTCCGTTGTGCGTGCACGTCGTTCCCGCTCCGCCGTCCTCACCGCCGCCACCCTCGGCGTGCTGCTCACCACCGGCGCCGTGGTGGCCTCCCCGGCCGCCTATGCCGCCGACGCCCCGGCCGCCGCCACCGCCGAGCCGACCGCCACCTCGACCGCCGAGCCGACCGCCAAGGCCACCGCCGACAAGCCGTCGCTGCGGGTCGACGCGCCGACGACGGTCGGGCGCGGCGGCCAGCCGGTCGAGTTCACCGAGACCATCACCAACCCCGGCACCACCGAGGCCTCGTACCGGCTGCGGATCGGCACCAGCGGCGCGGGCCCCGTCTCGACGAACGCCGTCAAGGTCGACTACCGCGACGCGGACGGCACCTGGAAGCCCGTCACCGGCACCGCCCCCGGCCTGACCGTCGCCGCCGGTGCCACCAAGACCGTCAAGCTGCGGCTCACCACCGAGCTCGCCGCCTACTGGTCCAACGTGGACTCGACCGTCACGCTCGGCTCCGCCGTCCTCGACGCGGCCAACGGCGCCGTCCTCGCCGAGAGCACCGACCAGGTCGCCGCCAAGGCCATCAGCCTGCAGGTCAAGAACGCGCCGACCACCGCCGTCGTCGGCGGCGCGCCGGTCGAGTTCGACGTCGTCATCGGCAACGCCAGCGCCTCCGGCTACACCAACGTCTCCAAGATCGTGGAGACCGACCAGCACAGCACCCTCCAGGTCCAGAAGGCCGACGGCAGCTGGCAGAACATCACCCCCGTCGCCCTTCCCCACGCGCCGGGCCGGGTCGACTACTTCCTCGCGGACGACCAGGACATGGCGCCCAACGAGACCTTCAGCAGGCACGTCCGCCTGGCCTACACCGCCGACGCCCCGGTCGGCGTGAACTTCATCCACCCGTGGGCCGTGCTCCACCAGGGCGACAGCGAGTACACCGTCGGCCCCCAGTTCATCCGGGTCGACCTCGCCTCCGGCCCGACCCTGTCGGTGCGGGAGCCGGCGTCGGTCGGCAACGGCGGCAAGCCGGTCGAGTTCACCGAGACCGTCACCAACCCGGGCGGCGCCGACGCCTCGTTCACGCTGAAGCTGGACGCCAGCAACCCGGGCGCCCGCTCGAAGGACCGCATCACCCTGGAGTACCGCGACGCCGACGGCGCCTGGAAGCCCGTCACGCTGAACTTCAGCCAGGTCGACAAGACCTTCGACTTCGCCGGTGAGATCCCGGGCGTGACCGTCGCCGCCGGTGCCACCAAGACCGTCCAGCTGCGCCTGGCCACCCCGGTCAACAACGACTGGGCCGCCGCCGGCGGGACCATCAAGCTCCACTCCGCGCTCGTGGACGCCGGGCACACCGTCGTCTCCGAGACCACCAAGGACGTCGCGCTGAAGGCCCTCGACGTGCAGGTCGAGAACGCGCCGACGACCGCCGTCATCGGCGGCGCACCGGTCGAGTTCGACGTCACCGTGAACAACTCCAGCGCGTCGGACTACGACAACCTCTCCCCCGTGCTGCTGGCCGACCAGCACAGCACCCTCCAGGTGCAGAAGGCCGACGGCGGCTGGGAGGACGTCACCGGCACCCCGAGCCCCCAGTCCGGCGGCCCGGTGAAGTACCACCTCACCGCGGACAAGAACCTGGCGGCCAACGCCTCCGTCACCAAGCACGTCCGGCTGGCCTTCACCACCGGCGCCACCGTCGGCAAGACTCCGGTCGACGCGGGCGTCATCCTCGCCGAGGGCGGCCCGGCCATGGACGCGTACGTCGGCCCGCAGGGCTTCCAGGTCGACCTGACCACCGCGGCGGCCGGCGCCGCCGTCAAGGCCGGTTTCTCCACCACCGACTCCGGCACCACCGGCACCACCGGCACCACCGACGGCACCATCGACACCGCCCAGCCGGTGGGCGGCTCGCTCGCCCACACCGGTTCGGAGGGCGTGCTGCCGGGCCTCGCGGCCGCCGCCGGCCTGCTCGTCAGCGGCATCGGCGCGGTGCTCTTCGCGCGCCGCCGCCGCAGCGCCTGACCCCTTCGCTCCGCTGAGCACCCGAGCCCCCGCTCCCGACACCATCCGGGAGCCGGGGCTCGGCGCGTCCCAGCCGCGGACCCGGCAGAAGGGGCGTCAGACCGGGTCCGGGCAGTCGAGGACCAGGCACTGCAGCTTGCCGATCACGAGTCGTCTCCGGGGCCCTCGGGGCCAGGGCCGGGGCCGGGGCCGGGGCCGGGGCCGGGGCCGGGGCCGGGGCCGGGCAGGGTGACGGCCCGGAGGTAGGCCTCGGCGAACAGGTCCAGCACGTCCTCCAGCGGTGGCAGTGCGGCGCCGAAGGCGGGCTCCAGCACCGGTCTCATCAGCACGTGGTTGACCAGCGGGCCGAGCAGCAGCTGGACCAGCACCGGGAGCGGCAGCGGCCGCAGCCGGCCCGCCTGGACGTGCGGCAGCAGCAGACTGGCGAGGCCGTCGAACATCCGCGGCAGGTGGGCCGCCATCATCCGGGCGGCGGGGCCGTCCGGGCGGCCGAACAGGTCGGCGAAGACCGCCGGGACGACCCGCGGCTCGTTGTCCCAGGCCGCTGCGAAGGTGTGGTGGATCGCCCGGACGGTGTCCTCCAGGCTCCCCGGCTGGTCCGCGGCGAGCGCTTCCAGGTCCGGCAGCGGGCCGTACTGGAGGAAGACGGCGGCGAACAGGCCGTCCCGCCCCTCGAAGACGGTGTGCAGGCTGGGCAGTGAGCACCCGGCCCGGTCGGCCACGGCGTCCAGGGTCACCCCGGCCAGTCCGCGCTCGGCGACCAGTCGGGCCGCCGCCTCGATCGCCCGCTCGCGCACCGGCGGCCGTCCACCCGGGTCGACGCCGGTGCGCCGGACGGCCTCGTCCAGCGGGGCGCGGGAGCCGCCGAGCCGGCGCAGCAGGGTGCTGCGCGAGATGCCGGCCGCCGAGGCGATCGCCGTCAGTGGGACGTCCGCGACGTCCTGCCCCCGTTCCTTCGCCGCCGCGAGGGCGGCGGCCACCAGATCGTCCATGTGAGACATCGTACTACTTGACACCTGAGACGGTTCCAGAGACGCTCTATAAGCAAGTTCCAAGCACGAGCGGCGAAGGAACGAAGGGGAGAGAGCCATGAGCGTGATCGTCTCCGGGGGCGGACCGGCCGGAATGATGCTGGGCCTGATGCTGGCCCGCGCGGGTGTCGAGGTGACCGTGCTGGAGAAGCACCGCGACTTCCTGCGCGACTTCCGCGGTGACACCGTCCACGCGTCCACCGTGCGGCTGATGGACGAGCTCGGCCTCGGCCGCAAGTTCGCCGCCCTGCCGCAGAGCCGGCTCGGCAACCTGGTCGTGCGGGTGCCCGGCGTCGGCGACGTCACCCTGAGCGCCTACGACCGGCTGCCCGCGCCGTACAACTACATCGCGATGATGCCGCAGTGGGACCTGCTCAACTTCCTGGCCGAGGAGGCCCGGCGGGAACCCACCTTCAGCGTGCGGATGAACACCGAGGCGACCGGGCTGCTCCGCGAGGGCGGCCGGGTGGTCGGGGTCCGCTACCGCACCCGGGACGGCGAGGAGGGCGAGCTGCGCGCCGCGCTCACCGTCGCCGCCGACGGCCGGCACTCCACCCTGCGCAGGGAGGCCGGACTGGTGCCGGAGGAGTACCCGGTGCCCTTCGACGTCTGGTGGTTCCGGCTCCCCCGGCACGCCCACGAGCAGGCCGCCCCGCCCAGCCTGGTCCCCGGCTTCGGCGACGGCGAGCTGGCGCTCAGCATCACCCGCGACCAGTACTTCCAGATCGCCTACTTCAACGCCAAGGGCGCCGACGCCCGGCTGCGGGCCGAGGGCGTCGAGGGCTTCCGCGCCCGGATCGCCGGGATCCTGCCGCAGTACGCCGACCGGGTCGACCAGTTGACGGCCATGGACGACGTCCACCTGCTCGACGTCAAGCTCAACCGGCTCGACCGCTGGTACGTCGACGGCTTACTGCTGATCGGCGACGCCGCCCACGCGATGTCCCCGGCCGGCGGGGTCGGCATCAACCTCGCCATCCAGGACGCCGTCGCCGCCGCCACCCTGCTCGCCGAACCGCTGCGCCGCGGTCGGCCGACCGTCGCCGCCCTGGCCCGGGTGCAGCGGCGCCGCTGGTTTCCGACCGTGGTCATGCAGCGGTTCCAGCGGGTCCTGCACGGCGTGATGTTCACCCCGGTGCTGACCGGCCGCCGCTCCGGGCCGCCTACCGCCCTCGCCACCCTGTCCCGCCGGGTGCCCGCCGTCCGGCTCGGCATCTCCCGGCTGATCGCCCACGGCCCCCGCCCGGAGCACGCCCCGGCCTTCGCCCGGCGTCCGGCGGGCTGAACCGGCGCGGGGCCGCGGTACCACCCGGCACCGCACCGCGCCGCGAAGGCCGGTACCCGGACCGGCCGTTCGGGCGGGTGGTTTCCGGGGAACGACCCCCGGCATGACGATCCCTCACCGCGTGACCGGCACCGGCGACCACCACGTCCTCGTCCTGCACGACTGGTTCGGCACCAGCGCGGGCTGGGGCCCCTTCCTCGACTACCTCGACGGCCGGGCCTTCAGCTACGCCTTCCTCGACTACCGCGGCTACGGCGAACGCAAGGACGTGACCGGCGCGTACACCCTCGCCGAGATCGCCGCCGACGCGCTCGCCCTCGCCGACCAGCTCGGCTGGGACCGCTTCTCCGTGGTCGGCCACTCGATGGGCGGCAAGGCGGCCCAGCAGCTCCTGGCCGAGGCCCCGCCGCGGGTGCGCAAGCTGGTCGGCCTGGCGCCGGTGCCCGCCGGGGCGTACCCGCTGGACGAGGCCGGCGAGGCGCTGTTCTACGGCGCCGCCGGGGACCGGGAGAAGCGGTACGCGATCCTCGACCTGGTCACCGGGCAGCGGGCCGGCCGGATCTGGCTGGACCGGATGGTCGACCAGTCCCTGCGGCTGTCCACCGCCGAGGCCTTCGACGGTTACGTCCGGGACTGGACGACCGCCGACCTGGAGCGCCGGATCAGCGGGAACCCCGTCCCGGTCAAGGTCATCGTCGGCGCCCACGACCTCGCCCTGACCGCCGAGGTGATGCGGGGGACCTGGCTGGAGCACTACCCCAACGCCGAGTTGGAGGAGATCGACGGCAGCGGGCACTACCCGATGTACGAGACGCCGGTGGCACTGGCCTCGTCGCTGGAGGCCTTCCTGCACGACTGACCCGCACCGGGGGCGCCGTGGAGCACCCGCCGTCGTTCCGGTGGGCCCCGGGGGCTCACCGGAACGACGGCGGTCAGACTCCGAGGCCGCGGATGACCAGGTCGACCAGGGCGAAGAAGAACAGCGAGACCCCGACGAAGCTGTTCGTCTGGAAGAACGCCCGATTGAGCTTCGACAGGTCGTTCGGCTTCACGATGGTGTGCTCGTAGACGAAGGCACCCGCGACGACGACCAGGCCGGTCCAGAACGCCGGGCCGGCGTCGGTGATCACCGCGAACCAGCCGAGCAGCAGCGTCGTCAGCAGGTGGCAGACCCGGGCGCCCCAGATGGAGGCCGGCACTCCGAACCGGGCCGGCGGCGAACCGACCCCGTGCTCCCGGTCGGACTCGACGTCCTGGCAGGCGTAGATCAGGTCGAAACCGCCGATCCAGATGCCGACCGCGACGCCGAGGACCACGGCCTCCCAGGACCAGCTGCCGGTCACCGCGAGCCAGGCGCCCACCGGGCCCATCGCCTGGGCCAGGCCCAGGATCGCCTGCGGGAAGTTGGTGAACCGCTTGCCGTACGGGTAGACGACCATCGGCACCACGGCCACCGGCGCGAGGGCCAGGCAGAGCGGGTTGAGCATCGCGGCCGCACCGAGGAACACCACCAGGGCGACCGCCGAGCCGACGTACGCCGTCCTCAACGAGACCGCGCCGGTGACGAGTTCGCGGCCGGCGGTGCGCGGGTTCCGGGCGTCGATCTCGCGGTCGATGATCCGGTTGGCGGCCATCGCGAAGGTGCGCAGGCCGACCATGCAGACGGTGACGACGAACAACTGGCCCCAGTGCACCCGCTTGTCCGCCAGGAACATGGCGGTCAGCGCGGCGATGTAGGCGAAGGGCAGGGCGAAGACCGAGTGCTCGATCATCACCAGGCGCAGGAACGCCCTGGTGCGCCCCGGGGTCTCGACCGCGGCCGTGCTCACAGCCCGTATTCCTTCCAACGACGGGACACCAGCGCGGCGGTCGCCGGGTCCGAGGACACCATCTCCGGCCAGCCGCCGTCCCGGGTGTAGCCCTCCTCGGGCAGCTTGCGGGTGGCGTCGATGCCCGCCTTGCCGCCCCAGAACTGTTGGTAGGAGGCGTGGTCGAGGTGGTCGACCGGGCCTTCGACCACGGTGAGGTCGCGGCTGTAGTCGACGTTCCCGAAGGCCCGCCAGGCGACTTCCTGGTAGTCGTGGACGTCGCAGTCGGAGTCCACCACGATGATCAGCTTGGTGAGCGACATCATGTGGGCGCCCCAGATCGCGTGCATCGTCTTCTGGGCGTGCTTGGGGTACTTCTTGTCGATCGAGACGATCACGCAGTTGTGGAAGCCGCCGGCCTCGGGCAGGTCGTAGTCGACGATGTCCGGGATGATGATCTTCAGCAGCGGCAGGAAGAACCGCTCGGTGAACTTGCCCAGCGGGCCGTCCTCCGTCGGCGGGCGGCCGACCACGATGGACTGCAGGATCGGACGGCGGCGCATCGTCACGCAGTCGATCGTCAGCGCCGGGAACGGCTCCTGCGGGGTGTAGAAGCCGGTGTGGTCGCCGTACGGGCCCTCGGGGAGCATCTCACCGGGTTCCAGCCAGCCCTCCAGGACCACCTCGGCATCGGCCGGGACCTGCAGCGGGACGGTCTTGCAGTCGACCATCCGGACCCGCTCGCCCGCGACGAAGCCGGCGAACAGGTACTCGTCGATGTCGCCGGGCAGCGGCGCGGTGGCCGCGTAGGTGACGGCCGGCGGGCAGCCGAAGGCGATCGCGACCGGGAGGCGCTCGCCGCGCTTGGCCGCGACGGCGTAGTGGTTGCGGCTGTCCTTGTGGATCTGCCAGTGCATCCCGATGGTGCGGCGGTCGTGCCGCTGGAGCCGGTACAGGCCGAGGTTGCGGACGCCGGTGTCCGGGTCCTTGGTGTGGGTCAGGCCCAGGTTGAAGAAGGAGCCGCCGTCCAGCGGCCAGGTGAACAGCGCGGGCAGCTCGTCCAGGTTGACGTCGTCACCGGTGAGCACGACCTCCTGGACGGGGGCGTCGCCGGCCTTCACGTGCCGGGGCGGGACGTGCGCCATCGAGGCGAGCTTGCCGAAGGCGTCCCGGAACCCGGTGAAGCCCTGCGGCAGTTCGGGCTTGAGCAGACCGGCGATCTTCTCCGAGATGTCCTCCGGGCCCTTGAGGCCGAGCGACTTGGCGAGCCGCCGCTCGGTGCCGAAGACGTTCATCGCGAGCGGCATCGACGAGCCCTTGACGTTCTCGAACAGCAGCGCCGGGCCCTTGGCCTTCTGCACCCGATCGACGATCTCGCCGATCTCCAGGTGGGGGTCCACCTCCGCCTTGATGCGCTTGAGGTCGCCCTCGCGGTCGAGGGCCCGGAGAAACGAGCGGAGATCGTCGTATGCCATGCCTGTCAGTATCCGCCACCCGATAGCCTGGCTTGCGTCAAGGGCCCCGGCAGGCGCCCGCCGCCACCGCCCTCGCTGGGGGAGATCACAGCCGTGCTGAGGATTCTTCTGACCATCGTCCTTCCGTTGGCGCTGTGGGTCTGGGCGTTCATCGACTGCCTGGTCACGCCCGAGGGCGAGGTGAAGCACCTGCCGAAGCCGATCTGGCTGATCGTCGTGCTGCTCTTCCCGCCGCTCGGCCCGATCGCCTGGCTGGTGGCCGGCAGGCAGCGCGGCTTCCTGCGGGCCGGCGCGCCGGACGGGCGCCCGGGGCGGCAGGCCGACGACGGCCGGCCGGGGTTCGGCGCCCCGCGCGGCGGGCGGCAGGTGGCGCCGGACGACGATCCGGAGTTCCTGGCCTCGCTGGGGAACGAGTCGCCGGAGGCAGAGTCGGCGGGGAAGTCGCCCGGGAAGGGCGGGTCGTTGCAGAAGGGCGACAAGGACCACGAGGACATGCTCCGGCGATGGGAGGCCGATCTGCGCCGCCGGGAGCAGGAGCTGCGCCGCGGCGACGAGCCCGAGGACGGGCGAAAGAGCTGATCGGAGCGGTTCGGCCGCTCCCCCGGACAGCCCACCCGGGCAACCTCGGGTGGGCTGTGGCCTTTTTGGCGCTTCCCTACGACTGTGAACCCACTGGCACGAATCGGGTCCTTCCCGGCACCGCGATTGAGCGGGGCTTGAGCCGTACCCTAGACGGCCGCCCTACAGTGCTGCGAGACGGTCCTGACCTGCGCTTTTCTTCATGCCCAGATCATCAGACCATCATCTGCCCGACAACTCCCAGTATTCGAACGGACACCGAGCGCACCGCCTTCGAGCCGACCGCTTCTGTACAGGCCTGACAGCTAAACGAACTCGACCTTGTACGGAATCGACGCCGAAACCAGCGCACGGCCCCTCGTACAGTCATAAGTGAAGAAGTTGATTCGCAGCTGGGGGCACAGCAGACGTTGGCTGTCGGACAGTTCCCTCACCCTTGGAGTGGTTCGAGATGACGGTTGTGCATGAGGCGCCGGTCGGCGGCGAGGTCCCCGAGGTCCCGGTCGACGCCAAGGGGCGGGTCGCCGAGCTCCACGAGCTCCGCGAGAAGGTGCGTCGCGGCCCGAGCGAGAAGGCCACGGAGGCCCAGCACGCGAAGGGCAAGCTGACCGCCCGCGAGCGCATCGACCTGCTGCTGGACGAGGGCTCCTTCCGCGAGGTCGAGCCGCTGCGCCGGCACCGCGCCCAGGGCTTCGGCCTGGAGGCCAAGAAGCCGCACACCGACGGCGTGATCGTCGGCTGGGGCACCGTGCACGGGCGCACCGTCTTCACCTACGCGCACGACTTCCGGATCTTCGGCGGCGCGCTGGGCGAGGCCCACGCGCAGAAGATCCACAAGATCATGGACATGGCCATCGCGGCCGGCGCCCCGCTGGTCTCGCTGAACGACGGCGCCGGCGCCCGCATCCAGGAGGGCGTCACCGCCCTGGCCGGCTACGGCGGCATCTTCCAGCGCAACACCAAGGCCTCCGGCGTCATCCCGCAGATCTCGGTGATGCTCGGACCGTGCGCCGGCGGCGCCGCGTACTCCCCCGCGCTGACCGACTTCGTCTTCATGGTCCGCGAGACCTCGCAGATGTTCATCACCGGCCCGGACGTGGTCCAGGCCGTCACCGGCGAGAAGATCAGCCAGAACGGCCTTGGCGGCGCCGACGTGCACGCAGGTGTCTCGGGCGTCTCGCACTTCGTCTACGACGACGAGCAGTCCTGCATCGAGGAGGTCCGCTACCTCCTGTCGCTGCTGCCGCAGAACAACCGCGAGATGCCGCCGTCCGTGGTCAGCGAGGACCCGGTCGAGCGCCGCAACGACAGCCTGCTGGACCTGGTGCCCGCCGACGGCAACCGCCCGTACGACATGCGCAAGGTCATCGAGGAGATCGTCGACCACGGCGAGTACCTGGAGGTCCACGAGCGCTGGGCCACCAACGTGCTGTGCGTGCTGGCGCGGGTCGACGGCCACGTCACCGGCATCATCGCCAACCAGCCGCAGTCGCTGGCCGGCGTGCTGGACATCAACGCCAGCGAGAAGGCCGCGCGCTTCGTCCAGATGTGCGACGCCTTCAACATCCCGCTGGTCACCATGCTGGACGTGCCGGGCTTCCTGCCCGGCGTCGACCAGGAGCACGGCGGCATCATCCGGCACGGCGCCAAGCTGCTGTACGCGTACTGCAACGCCACCGTGCCGCGCATCTCGCTGATCCTGCGCAAGGCCTACGGCGGCGCCTACATCGTGATGGACTCCCGCTCCATCGGTGCGGACCTGTCCTACGCCTGGCCCACCAACGAGATCGCGGTGATGGGTGCCGAGGGCGCCGCCAACGTCATCTTCCGCCGCGAGATCAACGGCGCCGAGGACCCGGACGCCATGCGCGCCCAGAAGATCAAGGAATACAAGAACGAGCTGATGCACCCGTACTACGCGGCCGAGCGCGGCCTCGTGGACGACGTCATCGACCCGGCCGAAACCCGCCAGGTGATCGCCTCCGCCCTGGCGATGCTCCGTACCAAGCACGCCGACCTGCCCAGCCGCAAGCACGGCAACCCGCCGATGTAGCGGTGCGGTTCGCCACAGCGGACCGCACCGGGCAGCACCAGGCACCACCAGCGCCACCACACACCACAGCAACCGGGGGAGAAACCAGGACATGACCGCTTCCGCCGAACCCCTCGTCCGCATCGTCCGCGGCAGCCTCTCCGACGAGGAACTCGCCGCCCTCACCGCCGTTCTGGCGGCTCGCGCCGCCGTCGCGCAGCAGGCCGCCGCCACCGCACAGATCGAGCCGATCGCCAGCTGGCAGCGCCTGGAGCGCCGCCCGGCGTACTACTCGCCGGTCAGCTGGCAGCAGGCCGCCTGACGGCTCCGGGCCACCGGGCCCGAGAGACAGGCCCCGACGGCCGGTCACCCCTTCCGGGTGACCGGCCGTCGGGCTGCCCGGGGGCCCGGCGGGGCGTTCCCGGCCATTCCCGGAGCGTTCCCGGAGCGTTCCCGGGGGCTGGCAGCCGCCGTTCGTGGCCGACCGGCCGGGCCCGGAGCGGCTCGGTAGGATACCTACCGGACGGTTTCACGCCCGTCGCCCCGTCGGCCCCTTAGGATCGACGGCTGCCGAGGTAGAGAACTTCCCAGGGAGGCTGCGATGGCCAGGCAGGCCCGCGCGCTGGCGACCCGCCAGGCGGTACTCCTCGCGGCGGCCGAGGTGTTCGACGAGCGGGGCTACGCCGCCGCCACGATGTCCGAGATCCTGGACCGGGCCGGCGTCACCAAGGGCGCGCTGTACTTCCACTTCCACTCCAAGGAGGAGCTGGCGCTCGCCGTGATCGAGGGCCAGGGCGCCTGGATCGCCTCCTGGGAGCCCTCCTCGGACAGCCCGGTGCAGACCCTGATCGACCTCGGGTACGCGTTCGCCCGCGCGCTCCAGGAGGACCCGCTGGTGCGCGGCAGCATCCGGCTGACGATCGAGCACGGCAGCTTCACCCAGCCGCAGATCGCCGCCTACCAGGGCTGGATGGACCTCGTCCGGGCGCTGCTGGAGCGCGCCCGGGAGGCCGGGGACCTCCACCCGGGGGTCGACCTGGCCGCTGCCTCCGGGGTGATCACCGGTGCGGTGACCGGGATCCAGCTGAGCTCCCAGGTGCTGGCCGAGCGGCGGGACCTGATCCAGCGGATGGCCGACCTCTGGACGCTGATCCTCCCGGGGCTGGTCCAGCCGCACGCGCTCGCCCGGCTGAGCGTCGCCGAGCGCGGCTGAGCGTCGCCGAGCGGGGCTGAGCGTCGCCGAGCGGGGCTGAGCCCCTCCCCCCCCCCGGAGTTCAGACCCGGTAGCCGACGCAGTCCGCCGGCCGCACCAGGGCCGGCAGCGCGGCCGTCCAGAGCCGCCGGACGGCCTCCGGCGCCGGTCGGCCGGGCTCCTCGGCGGCCAGCAGCACCTGGCCGGCCGCCGCCGCGGTGAGCAGTTCGGCGCAGGCCCGCCGGTCCGCCCCCGGGCGCAGTTCGCCGGCCTGCTCGGCACGGTCCAGCAGGCGGTGGACGACCGCGGCGAGGCTGCGCCAGGCGGTGTCCGGCCCGCCGGGGCCGCCGTCCGGGCGCGGGCCCTGGCGGCCGAGCCGGACGCCGGCCCGCACCACCACGTCCTCGCGCAGCAGCCGGGCCAGCTCGTACGAGAAGTCGATCAGCCCCTGGACGGCCCGGCCCTCGGAGCGCAGGACGCGCAGGGCCGCCGAGCCGATCTCCCGCCCGGCGGCGGCCCGCACCCCGTCGGCCAGGGCCTGCTTGGAGACGAAGTGGAAGTACAGCGCGCCCTTGCTCACCCCGGCCCGGCGACTGATGTCCACCAGGCTCGCGGCCTCGAATCCGACCCCCGCGAAGGTGTCCGCGGCGGCGAGCAACACGGCCTGCCTGGTTCGCCCCGCGCGTTCCTGCTTGACCACTGACCCCTCCGGACTCCGCCGGACGCGCTCCCCGCCCCACCCGGCCGTTGTCGGCGCGCCCTCGATCGGAGACGGCGCCTCGCATGCGGACGACACCGGCCGAAACCGCATGGTTGGTATCTAATCTAGCGCCTGTGTCGACCCCGCCGTCCAGCGGGGACCTCCCCCCGCCCAAGGTCTGCCCTCCCCGTTTCGGGCATCACCGCAGACCAGGGGCCAGGTAGCGTGGTCGGCCCGGGTCTTTGCGGCGGGGACACCCCGGTCGCCGAAGACAAACCGGGTGGTATGTATGTTTTGCTGGGGCGTCCGTAGCGGACGCTCGACCGACACCCTGGAGCTGGGGCCAGTCATGCCATTGATCGTAGAGCCGGACTCGCTCGGCCCGTACGCCCACCCCGGCCCCCGTTCCGGCCCCCGCCCCGGCTACGACTTCCACGACCGGACCGTCTCCCGGCACCTGGTGCACCGCGCCGCCGTCTCCGAGGTCTTCCTCACCGGCTGGCAGGCCACCGGCCCGTACGACTTCCTGCTCGGCGCCCAGTGGCCCCGGCTGCACGGCTTCTACCGGCTGCCCGGGGACCGCTACCACGACCCGGTGCTGATGGCCGAGACCGTCCGGCAGGCCGGGCTGCTGATCGGCCACGCCGGCTTCGGGGTGCCGCGCGACCACCACTTCGTCATGGAGGACCTCGGCTACGCGCTCGGCGAGGCCGGCCTGCCGGGCCTCGCCGTCACCGCCGGCCCGGCCGCGCTGATGCTCACCGTCGGCTGCCAGGACGTCCGGATGCGGCACGGCCGACTGGCCTCGCTGCGGGTGCACGCCGAGATCACCCGGGACGGCCTGCGGATCGGCCACGGCTCCGGCCAGCTGCGGGTGATCACCCCCGCCTCGTACCAGCGGCTGCGCGGCCCCGGCCGGTACGCCGTCGCCCCGCCGCTGCCGCCGGAACCCGCCGCGCCCGAACTCGTCGGCCGGGCGCAGCCCGCGGACGTGGTGCTCAGCCCGACCCTGCGCCCGGACACCTGGCTGCTGCGCGCCGACGCCGGACACCCGGTGCTGTTCGACCACGAGCTGGACCACGTGCCCGGGATGCTGGTGCTGGAGGCGGCCCGCCAGGCCGCCCAGCGGCTGCACCACCCCGAGCCGGTCGCGCCGGTCGAGCTGGTGACCTCCTTCGACCGCTACATCGAGCTGGACCGGCCCTGCTACGTGCGGGCCGTCCGGGAGCGGACACCGGACGGCCGCCGCAGCCCCGTCCTGGTCCGACTGCTCCAGGACGGGCGGACGGCGGCCGAGTGCCGGCTGCTCGCCGAGCCGGTGGACGGTCCGCGGGTGCCGGTCCGACGGGACGCCTTCGAGGGCCGCCCCGCCGTGCCCGGACTGCTGCCGCTGGCGGGCTGAGCCCCGCGCGTCCGCGTCAGGCGGCCACCAGGGTGGCCGGTCGCCCGGCGTGCATCACGCTGAGGTTGGCCGCCAGCCGGACCGGGTCCTGGGCCAGCCAGAGCCGCAGCGCCGCGCCCAGCGCCGCACTGGCCGACTCGATCCGGACGTCGGTGATCTGGGCGATCCGGGCCGCGCCGGGCGCCAGCAGGTCGGCCAGCGCGGTCGGCAGCCAGACCGTCAGCGCGCACGGCGCCGGCGTCCCGAGGGCGCCCAGCAGCCGGTAGGCGTCCCCCGGCGCGCTGAGCGTGGGGATGATGTCCAGCAGAGCGTCGGCCACCACTTCGGACACGTCGCTCCGGTGCCCCTGGGCGAGCCGACGGAGCAGCAGCTGCTCGGCGGCGGTGATTCGGACGGTCAGCATGACCTCTTCGCACTCCATTGCGCGATTTCCTCCTCGTTCCTCCCCGTACCGGCACGGACGGCCGGCACGCACTACCCCTGTTGCACCCGGGAGACAGGCCCCGCCCGACCTTCTGCGGAAAGTCGGGCCGACGGGTGGGTGCCCCCGGTCAGATCCCCGCGTACGAGTGCTTGCCGGTGACGAAGATGTTCACGCCGTAGTAGTTGAAGAGCCAGCAGGCGAAGGCGGCCAGCGCCAGGTAGGCGGCCTTGCGCCCCTTCCAGCCGGCCGTCGCGCGGGCGTGCAGGTAGCAGGCGTAGGCGACCCAGGTGATGAACGACCAGGTCTCCTTCGGGTCCCACTCCCAGTACTTGCCCCAGGCGGACTCGGCCCAGATCGCGCCCGCGATGATGGTGAACGTCCACAGCGGGAAGACCAGGGCGTTGATCCGGTACGACAGCTTGTCGAAGGTGGCCGCGGCGGGCAGCCGGCGCCAGATCGAGGCCGAGGTGCCCAGCGGACCGGTGGTCAGGCCGGCCGCCGTGCGCTTGTCGAAGGAGTCCTTGCCCAGGTACAGCAGCGTGGCGATGAACGCCGCGTAGAAGGCGCCGCCGCAGAAGATCGCGGTGGAGACGTGGATCGCCAGCCAGTACGAGTGCAGCGCCGGGACGAGCTGCTCGGAGTCGGTGTACAGCACCTGGGTGGCGATGCCGAGCGTCAGCAGCACCGCGACGGTGACCGGCAGGCCGAGCCAGCGCACGTTCTTCCGCGCGGCCAGCAGGACCACGTACGCGGCCGTCATCGCGAAGGCGAAGGCGCAGGAGAACTCGTACATGTTGCCCCACGGCCAGCGGGACACCGAGAGGCCGCGGGCGATGATGCCGCCGCCGTGCAGCAGCAGCGCCAGGACGGTGAGCGAGATCGCGATGCGGCCGGCCAGGTCGGCCTTCTCGCTCGTGCCGGCCGCGCCCGGGCCGTCCACGTCCTCGTCGCCGCGGCCGCCGGTGACCACCGTCGCGCCCTCGCCCGCCAGGACGGTGCGGGTGAGCGTGGTGGTGCCGCCCTTCGCCCCGGCCACGGTGACGGTGACCTTCTTGGCGGCCTTGGGCTCCGCGGCGGCGACGGTCTCGGCCAGGTTGCCCGACTGCTCCTTGGAGCGGACGGCGACCGCACCCTTGCTGCCGAACGTCCACTCGAACATGTGGGCGAACATGGCGATCGTGTAGACCGCCATCGCCGAATAGATCAGCTTGTTGGAGAGGTCGGCCAGCTGTGGGTCGACTCCCGAGGCGAGGTGCACCGTCTACTCCTTGGAGTTCTGGTCGGCATGGGCTGTGGGGTCTTCTGCTGCGGGATCGTCGGCGGCGGGGTCTTCGGGTACGGGCTCCCCCTCCGCCGTCGGCGGAGGCGCCGGGGAGGACTCCCCGTCCGTCTCGTCCGTCTCGTCCGTCTCGTCCTCCTCCGACGCCGGGGCGTCGTCCTGGAGGTCCACCGCGAGTTCGGCCAGCTCCTCGGCGATCTTCGCCGACTCGCTGCGGGCCAGGCCGGCCAGCTCCACCTGGGTGCCGCCGCCCGGCAGGGCCACCGCCCGCACCCAGATCCGGCGGCGCTGGATGAACAGCGAGCCGATCAGGCCGAGGATCGCCAGGACGGCGCCGGTGAGCGCGATCTCGTTGCCGGGGCGGTGCGAGACGTTGAAGCTCGCCCACTGCTTGTAGCCCTCGAAGGTGACGCTGCCGTAGCCGTCCGGGAGGTCCCAGGCCTGGCCCGGCTTGAGCAGGGCCTTGGCCGGCTGGTCGTCCTGCTTCAGCTGGGTGAGCTTGGCGGTGTTCAGCTGGTAGATGTTCTGCGGCAGGCCGGAGTCGGTGCCGAGGTCGCCGGAGAAGGCATTAAGCACCAATTCGGGGGCGGCGTCGCCGGGGAACAGCGAGATCGGGCCGGTGCCGGCGAAGCTCAGCGGGGCGGTCGGCAGGAAGAAGCCGGAGAAGCCCAGCTGGGTCTTGTTGCCGTCCGGGCCGACGCCGTAGTCGGAGACCTTCACCACGCCGGTCGAGGTCAGGTTGGCGTCCTGCGGCAGGAACGGCACGACGTCGTGGTAGACCACGTCGCCCTTGCCGTTCTTCACGGTGATGACCGGGGCGTAGCCGTGGCCGATCAGGAAGACCTTGCTGCCGCCGATCTCCAGCGGGTGGTTGACCTCGATCGTGCCCTTCTTCAGCTTCGAGTCGTCGCTGCCCTCGTAGTACTCCACGTTCGCGGTGAACTGCCGGGCGGCGCCCATCTGGTCACCGGTGTTCTGGAACTTGGAGGTGAAGTCGTCGAGCTTCAGGTAGAAGGGGTCCAGGTCCTGGTTGCCGTAGAACCGGGTACCGGTGAAGTCGTCGAGCTGGGTGATGGTGTTGGAGTAGCCCTGGCCCTCGACCATCAGCTTGCCGCCGGTGCCGGAGGCCAGGCTGGCCCAGGCGAAGCCGCCGAGCAGCGCGAACAGCGACAGGTGGAACAGCAGGTTGCCGACCTCGCGCAGGTACCCCTTCTCGCCGGCCACCGAGTCGCCGGCCAGGTTGGCCCGGAAGCCGCGCTTGCGCAGCAGCCGGTGGGCGGCGGCGTTCACCTGCTCCGGGTCCGCCCCGGTGCGCCAGGCCGCGTACACCGGCATCCGGGTCAGGTTGCGCGGCGCGGCCGGCGGCTGGGATCGCAGCACGCCGACGAACTGCCAGGTGCGCGGGATGATGCAGCCGGCCAGCGAGACGAACAGCAGGATGTAGATCGCGGAGAACCAGACCGAGCTGTAGACGTCGAACAGCTGGAGCTTCTCGTAGATCGGCGCGACCGCGGTGTGCTGCGCCTTCCAGGTCTGCACCTTGAACTGGTTCTGGCCGTTCTGCGGGATCAGCGAGCCCGGGATGGCGGCCAGCGACAGCAGGAACAGCAGGATCAGCGCGACCCGCATCGAGGTCAGCTGACGCCACATCCAACGGGCCCAGCCGAGCACCCCTATGCCGGTCGGTCCGTCGGACTCGACCGGCGCGGTGCTGAGCCGTTCGGCGGCGGTGTCGTCCGGCGCCGGGGGCAGCTCGGTATCGGTCGTGGTCTTGCTCACGGTCAGATTCCGATCTGGGAGTCGGCGGTCCAGGACTGCAGTTCGCTCATCCAGGAATCCCAGATCCCGGTGACGAGCAGCAGACCGACCGCGACGAGCATGCCGCCACCGATCCGCATCACGAGCGGGTAGTGCCGCTTCACCCACCCGAAGGCACCCAGCGCCCGGCGGAAGGCCAGCGCGGCCACGATGAACGGTACGCCGAGGCCCAGGCAGTAGAAGGTCATCAACAGGGCCCCGCGTGCCGCGTCCGCCTGGTTCAGGGACAGGGTCTGGACGGCGGCGAGGGTCGGGCCGATGCAGGGCGTCCAGCCGATGCCGAACACCATGCCCAGCAGCGGCGCGCCGAGCAGGCCGACGGCCGGTCGACGGTGCGAGCGCACCTCGCGCATGCTCAGGCCGGGCACGAGGCCCATGAAGGCCAGGCCCATCACCACGGTGAGGGCGCCGAGCACGATCGAGATGACCCGCTTGTGCTCCTGCAGGGTGTTGCCGAACTGGCCGAACAGCGCCCCGCCGGAGACGAAGACCACGGTGAAGCCGAGGATGAACAGTGTCGCCCCGAGCAGCATCCGGCCGCGCCTGGCGCCGCGGGCGTCCGCGAGGTCGGCGGCGGAGAAGCCCGTCACGTACGAGAGGTAGCCGGGCACCAGGGGCAGCACGCAGGGCGAGAAGAAGGACACCAGCCCGGCCGCCAGCGCGACCGGCGCGGCGGCGAGCAGCGCTCCGCTCTGGACCGTGGTGAAGGTGTCGGCCAGCGGGAGTGCGGCGGGTTGCAGTGGCCCACTCACTGCTGCTGCTCCGCGACCACCGGCTGGACGATCGACTCCAGCGCCTCCTGGGTCGTCCCGCCGACGGCGCGGGCGGCCAGCTTGCCGTCGCGGTCGACGACCAGGGTGGTCGGGATGGACTGCGGGTTGAGGCTGTTCCTGGGGAACTTGAGCAGCTGGGTGCCGGCCGGGTCGAAGATACTCGGGAAGGAGACGCCCTGCTCCTGCTCGAAGCGGACGGCGTTGGTCTTGTCGGTGTCCCGGGTGTTGATGCCGAGGAACTGGACGCCCTTGTCCTTGTACTCGTCCGCGACGGCCTGGAGGTTCTTCGCCTCGGCCCGGCACGGCCCGCACCAGGAGCCCCAGACGTTCAGCACCACGACCTTGCCGCGGTAGTCGGAGAGCTTGACCTGGTTGCCCTCCAGGGTCTCCCCGGTGATGTCCGGCGCGTCCCCGCGCTTGCCGGCGTCCGCCTTCGCCAGGTTGGTCCCCTTGACGGTGACGAAACCGACCTGTCCTTCGCCGCTGCCGGACGAGCCCGAGGAGGAACAGCCGGTGAGGACGAGCGCAGCTGCGGCGACTGTGGCGGCGGCTGCGGCGACACGGGGACGGGGGCGCGTCATGGCAGACATGTGAAAAGTTTCGCATGGAGTTCCGAGCGGGTTCGCCGGGGTCCTACCTTGCGCGCCACACCCCGTCTGACCTGCGAAGACTTCGGGCCAACCGGCACTCGCCAGGTGACCCGAAGTCATACTTACGCACCGCTTACGGGCGTCAGGCGCCGAAGCTCCTACCGACCGGCTTGTCGCCCTTGCGGCCCTTGCCGACCAGGTGCGCGGGCAGCAGGTCGCGGGCCGGCTCGCGGTATCCGACCGAGACGATCTTGTCGCCCTCGAAGGTGAAACTGGTCAGCGAGGCCAGCGAGCACTGCCGGTTGCGCGGGTCGTGCCAGAGCCGGCGGCGCTCCACGAAGGAGCGCAGGATCCAGATCGGCAGCTGGTGGCTGACGCAGACCGCCTCGTGCCCGCGGGCGGCGTCCCGGGCGGCGCCGAGCGCGCCCATCATCCGCACCACCTGGTCGAGGTACGGCTCGCCCCAGGACGGCTTGAACGGGTTGGTGAGGTACTTCCAGTAGCCCGGGTTGCGCAGCGAACCGTCGCCGACGCCGAAGGTCTTGCCCTCGAAGACGTTCTCCGCCTCGATCAGCCGCTCGTCCGCCGCGACGTCCAGGCCGTGGGCCTTGGCGATCGGCGCGGCGGTCTCCTGGGCCCGCTCCAGCGGGGAGGCCACCACGTGGGTGACGTCCCGCCCGGCGAGGTCCTCGGCGACCCGGTCGGCCATCTGCCGGCCCAGCTCGGACAGGTGGTAGTCCGGCAGCCGCCCGTACAGCACGCCCTCCGGGTTGTGCACCTCACCGTGGCGCATCACGTGGACGACGGTGATCTCTTTCGCGCTCACTTCTCGACTACTCCTGAATTCAGGCCGTTGCGGCGGCAGCGGCGCGGGCGGCGGCCGGGAGGGCCGCGGCGACCCGCTCGATCGCCCGGGCGTCGTGGGTCGCCGAGACGAACCAGGACTCGAAGGCGGACGGCGGCAGGTAGACGCCCTCGGCCAGCATCGCGTGGAAGAAGGCGGTGAAACGGTACGCCTCCTGGGTCCTGGCCTCGTCGTAGTTGGTGACGGCGGCGTCGGTGAAGAACACCGAGAACATGTTCCCGGCGGTCTGCAGCCGGTGCGCCACGCCCTCCTTGGCGAGCGCCTCGGAGACCAGGCCGGAGATCTCGGCGGAGACCCGGTCCACCGTCGCGTACACCTCGTCGGTGCAGCCGCGCAGCTGGGCCAGGCCGGCCGCGGTGGCGACCGGGTTCCCGGACAGCGTGCCGGCCTGGTAGACCGGGCCGGCCGGGGCCAGGTGGGCCATCACGTCGGCACGCCCGCCGAAGGCCGCGGCCGGGAAGCCTCCGCCCATGACCTTGCCGAAGGTCAGCAGGTCCGGCGCCCAGCCCTCGTTCGCCGCCTCCAGGCCGTACCAGCCGGCCTTGGAGACGCGGAAGCCGGTCATCACCTCGTCGGAGATGAACAGCGCGCCGTTGTCCCGGCAGAGCCGGGCCAGGCCGGCGTTGAAGCCGGGCAGCGGCGGGACGACGCCCATGTTGCCGGGCGAGGCCTCGGTGATCACGCAGGCGATCTCGCCGGGGTGGGCGGCGAAGGCCCGCTCGACGGCGGCCAGGTCGTTGTACGGCAGCACGATGGTGTCGCCGGCCTGGGCACCGGTGACGCCCGGGGTGTCGGGCAGGCCGAAGGTGGCGACGCCGGAACCGGCGGCGGCCAGCAGCGCGTCCACGTGACCGTGGTAGCAGCCGGCGAACTTGACCACCTTCGCCCGGCCGGTGAAGCCGCGGGCGAGCCGGATCGCGGACATGGTGGCCTCGGTGCCGGAGGAGACCAGGCGGACCTGCTCGACCGGGGCGACCCGGGCGACGATCTCCTCGGCCAGCTCGACCTCGCCCTCGCCGGGCGTGCCGAAGGACGTACCGCGGGAGACCGCCTGCTGGACGGCGTCGATCACGGCGGGGTTCGCGTGGCCGAGGATCATCGGCCCCCACGAGCACACCAGGTCGACGTATTCACGGCCGTCGGCGTCGGTGAGGTAGGGGCCGGCGCCGGACACCATGAAGCGGGGCGTGCCGCCGACCGCGCGGAAGGCGCGCACCGGGGAGTTGACGCCGCCGGGCGTGACCACGGAGGCGCGATCGAACAGCGACTGGGACTGGGGGGCTTCGTAGGGGTAGCTCACGGGAGACATGGTCTCAAATCGTGTCCTTGAGCTCTGCATGTCCGGCCCGATCATCTGGAACGATGATCCGGGCACCGTTGTCTGTACGGTTGTCCATGACGGTCGTCCGTGGCGGTGGTCCACGGGCGGGGCCGCTGGTTGTTCCGTAACGCGGACCAGTCAGACTGTGTGCACAGAGTGCGCGAGCGCTCCGGTTGTGTACAGGGGTGTGGAGAGGACTGCCGCGTACCGCGGATGGGTACGGCGGCGCATGACGGGTAAGGAGCACGTCCGGCGGGACGCCGGGCGTGCGGGGGTCTGTCGATTCCGGCGAATTCCGGTGAGGATGGTCCGAGTGTCCGAGGCGCAGGACGGCTTCGACGAGGCCGCGGGTGGCCCCCGCAAGCCCGCCGAAACCGCACGCGGGGGTACGGGAGCGGGTACGGGTCGTGGTCGCCGCGGCGGCGAGAGGCGGGGTGAGGGACGCGTGGGGGTGACGTACAAGTACTTCGGCGCACCCGACCGCGCGACCGCCGCCAGAGTCCCCACCGCCCTCGGCCCGGGCGGGCTCGGCCTGGACGCCGGTGAACTCGGCGCGCTGGGGCGGCTCGGCGACCTGATGGAGACCAGCGGCTCCCCCACCGGCCACCTCTCCACCAAGATCAAGCCGGAGACCATGAGTGCCATGGTCCTCACCGGCATCCAGGGCGTCCCGCTGCACCAGGTGCCACCGCTGGAACTCGTGGTGCTGCACCCCGACTACGCCGTCGTCCAACTCCCGCACAACGTGGTCGAACCGCTCCGCAAGGCGGACGAGACCGAGCTCGGCGCCGCTGCCTTCATCTGGTCCACCGTGCCGGACCGGCGCGGGCCCCGCGACGCCTTCGTGATCTACAGCATGCTGCACGAGTGGCAGGACTTCGCCAACCGGCTGCACGACGCCGGGCACCAGCTGTACTGCCTGGTCTGGCCCTGATGCCTCCGCACCCGACCCGGTGAACGCGGCCAGGAGCGGGGCGAGTTGACGTTTCCTCGGATCCTGACGACGGGGCGGAGCACCGGGCGAGACCGGGCCCCCGGGGCGCGGTCGCTCAGCCGCGGGCGCGACGGGCGCGACGTACGGCCCGTTCGCTCTCGACCGGCTCCGCCAGGTGCCCGTCGACCAGTCGGGTCAGGGCCGACACGAAGACCTGCCGCTCCGGCTGCGGCAGCGCCTCCAGCAGCTCCCGGTGGACCCGGTCGGCGATCGCGGTGCCCTGCTCGACGGCGCGCTCGCCCGCCTCGGTGACCGAGATGATCCGGGCCCGGCGGTCGGTGGCGGACGGGCGGCGCTCGGCCAGGCCCGCCTTCTCCAGTTCGTCGACGGTGGCCACCATGGTGGTCTTGTCCAGGTCCGCCAGCTCGGCCAGCTGGATCTGGGTGCGCTCGGCCTCCCGCGCGTGGAACAGCACGGAGTACGCGCGGGGGGTGATCCCGAGCTCGGTGAAGGCGGCCGCCATCCGGGTCGCCAGCACGTGGCTCGCGTGGTCCAGCAGACCGGAGATGTCGCGGATCTGGCGCACGGGCGGGGTCGTCGTCATACGTCCGAGATTAGCAACGGCCCGTCTGCTGCCGGATGATCCCGTAGCCAACCAACACCGGGGTTACGGGATACCCAACTCGAACAGCGCATAGCCCGCGTACCAGCCCGCCGCGATCACCGGCATCGCGAACAGCCCGATCAGCGAAGAGGTCCGCAGCCGGCGCAGCACCACAGCCAGGCCGATGAACAGCGGGAAGGCCGGCAGCAGGTAGCGCGAGATGTTGCCGAAGATCTGGTTGCTGCTCAGCGCGGTGAACAGGGTCAGCGCGGTGTAGACCCACAGCACCAGCGGCGGGCGGGCGCGCGCGAGCAGCACCAGCAGGCCGGGCAGGGCGATCAGCAGGGCGATGGCGATCAGGTCCGGCACCGGATTGGACTGCCAGAAGTCCCAGTGGCCGGTGATCACGTCCATCACGGTGCGCACGGTGGAGGCGCCGAAGTCGAAGTAGCGGTTCCAGGCGCCGCGCTGGAGCTTGAAGTAGCCGCCCCAGTCGCCCATCCGCCAGCCCACCCAGGCGACGTAGCCGAGCAGGCCCCACGGGGTGATCAGCATCGCGGTCAGCGGGCGGGCCACCCCGTCGGTGCGGCGGACCAGCGCGACCAGTGCGGCGATCGACACCGCGGCGATCAGCGCGGCGGCGGTCGGCCGGTTCAGGCCGGCGACCAGGGCGATCAGTCCGGCCGCGACCCAGCGGCGGGTCATCACGCAGTAGCAGGCCCAGGCGGACAGCGCGACGAACAGCGAGTCCGAGTAGACCGCCCACTCCACGCCCGATCCCGGGAACAGGCCCCAGATCACCGCGGCGATCACACCGGCCCGGAAGCCGGCGAGCCGCTCGGCGATCGCGAAGATCCCGGCCGCCGCGACCAGCGAGGCCAGCACCGAGACCACGATCCCGGAGCCGTACGGGCCCAGCCCGGTGACGGTGCCGACCAGCCGCATCAGCCAGGGGTAGAGCGGGAAGAAGGCGGCGGAGTTCTCGTAGTAGGTGGCCAGCGGGAAGCCGTGCAGCGGAATCAGCTGCGGGTCGTAGCCGTTCTCGGCGATCCGCTGGTACCAGACGCCGTCCCAGGTTCCCAGCACGTCCCACGAGTGGGCGCCGCCGCCCCGTCCGACCTGCTTCTTCAGGTAGTCGCCGGTGTGCTCCAGCAGCAGCAGGAAGACCGTCAGGCCGATCGCCTTGACCACCGCGTACGCGCCGACCGCGGGCGCGAAGCGGTCCACCAGCGTCATGAGGCGGCCGGGCGTACGGCCCGCCCGCTCCTCGGGCCGCTCCCCCGCCGCGGCGACCGGCTCGGCGCTGGGCGGTGCCGTGCCGGACGGTTCCGTGCTGGACGACTCGGTGCTCGATGCCGTGCTCATCTGCTCTGGGTACTCCCCGCCCCGCTCGTGGTGCGCGCGGCTCCGGCGCCAACGACGTTCCCGAGAGCCTACGGCACGCCCCCGAACGCCTGGCCGCCCACGCCCGCCCCGGAACCCGTGGCGCCCGGCGGGTGGGGCCGTCGCCGGCCGGGTGGGCGCGGCGACGGCCGTAGGGTCGTCAGCTGTGCAGGTAGACGATGCCGAGCTTGGTGAGCTGCCAGAGCTGGGCGGGGGCGCCGGTGTCGGTGGCGAGTTCGACGTAGGGGTTGCCCTTGGCGTCGAGGGTGGCGCCGGCCGCCAGGACCTTGGTGGGGTCGGCCGAGTCGGCGATCTTGTAGTTGCCGTCGCCGGCCGGCTTGAAGACCCAGTGCTGGTTGGCGCCGCCGTTGCAGCCCCACTGCTGGATCCGGGTGCCGGGGGCGGTGGCGGCCGCGTCGGCGTCCAGACACATGCCGCGGTTGCCGCTGAAGTCCAGCTCGTAGCTGCCGCCGGCCTTGGCCTCCAGGACGAAGGACTGGTTCAGCCCGCCGGTCGCCGGGTAGCTGATCGCGGCCCGGCCGTTGGTGGAGTCGCCGTAGCTGCCCCCGCCGGTGACGTCGAGGGCGTTGCCGGTGGCCGCGTTGGTGAGCTGGTACCAGGAGCCGTCCTCGGGGGTGTCGCCGAAGGGCTTCCCGGGGGTGAGCGGCTGGATCGAGGTGGTGTTCTGCTGGTTGAGCGTGCAGTACGCCTCCTGCTGGTCGGCCTTGGTGAAGAACTGGCCGAGGCAGACGCCCTCACCGCGGTAGCCGGCCACCCGCAGGTGGTACGACTGGCGGACCATGTTCATGCACAGCCCGGGGATGCCGATCTGCGAGTCGCAGCCGTTGCGGGCCCACTCCGAGAGGTTGATGACATCGCCGTTGCTGTACTCGTACGGCGAGGTCGTCCACTCCGCGCACACCTCGTGCCCGAAGGCGACCCTGCGCTGGTCCAGGTACCGTACGCCGGGCACCTGTTCGGCCGCGCCGCGGAGCGCGTCGCTGAACGTCGGCACCACCCAGTTGTGGCCCCAGGCGAGGTCCTCGGGGAAGGCCGGACAGCCGTCGGCGATCTTGCCGAGGTAGTCGTTGCGCCGGATGTCCGGGGTGATCGGGTTGAAGTACGACTGGTAGACCAGCTGGTACGAGGAGTCGGCGTAGCCGGCCCTGCGCATGGTCTGCCGGATGTTCTGCAGCGCGGCGACGACCTTGGGCTGGACGGCCCGGGCCCGGCGGCGGATCTCGTCGCTGCCGATGGTGTCCCGGCAGCCCTGGTCCTTGGGGATCGGGAAGTACTGCGCGAGGCAGTGCATCATGATGCCGCTGAAGTCGAAGTCGTCGTTGGCGCCGATCGTGACGACGACCATCTTGACGTCGTACCTGGCCGCCGTGTCGGCGAGTTTGACGTCCTGTTTGGGCTCGCCGTAGTCCCCGCTGCCGCCGCCGGTGATCTTGGCCAGCTCGGGGTCGCTGACCAGGTCGCCGGTCTGGGCGCCGGAGCAGGCGAGGTCGATCGGGGTGACCCCGGGGATGTCGGTGGTGAAGATCTCCGACTTGGGGTGGCGGTGGCAGTAGTTGGTCGGGCTGTCGGTCTCCGGGAAGTAGCCGTCGTTGGTGTCGGTGCCGGCGCCCTCCCCGGAGATGGCGCTGTCGCCGAGGGCGACGATCGCGGCCGGGCGGGTGGCGGCCGGGTCCGGCGCCGGCGCGCTGTCGGCGAGGGCGGCGGGGGCGCCGGCCAGGCCGAGGGTGGCGATGAGGACGCCGGCGGCGAGCAGGGCGGCGGAGCGGGACGAGCCCGTTCGCACCGGCCGCGCCGCGGACGTGCGGAACCTGATCACACGCGACTCCTTGCGGGGGCGGGGGAACCGTCCGGCCGGGGGTGCCGAGCGGTGCGGAGCAGGAGAGGTGCCAAAAGGTGAGCAGGTCTCACATTCTAGGTACTGACAAGTAGTGCAACAAGGCCCGTGACATCACCGGGAACTGACACGACCGCAGCCGTACGGGAACGGAAAAGAGCCGCCGTTCCGCGCCCCAGGAGGGAAGCGCGGAACGGCGGCTCTCACCGGCCGAACCGGTCGTGGGTTCAGCCCAGGTTGGCGCAGTGGTTGCCGAACGACGGGTTCAGCAGGCCCACGATGTCGATGGTGTTGCCGCACAGGTTGACCGGGATGTGGACCGGAACCTGGACCTGGTTACCGGAGATGACACCGGGGGAACCCGCGGCGACACCCTCGGCGCCGGAGCTGGCCATGGCGGTGCCGGCGCCGGCGGCCACGATGCCCACCACGGCCGCGCCGACGGCGGCGGTCTTCTTGATGCTCATGCGAGCCTCCTGACTGTTCATACAGAGATGCACGGGGAGTGCGACATCTAGAACGACACCCGTCCGGACCGGTTGCGACGGCGCCCGCACTGTCACCCGTCTGGCCCAATGCACCCTCCGCCCGGCATTCGGGTGATCACCGGACCGGACCGTTTCCCCGCGCGCGCTGCCTCGTTCTCCCTGACGAAGACGGATCCACCCGGCCCTGCTCAATGAAACGAGTACCGCCCATGCGCAGCTCGCCCACGGCCTCGACGGCACCGAGGCCCCCGGCAAGTCGGTCGACATGGCGGGCCCCCCAGAACCCGGCGTTCGGCGACACCGCCTGAACGCCTGACCGGGAATTCCTGGTCGCACCTCCGTCGAACCGTTCCCGGCCGTGCGGGAAGTGTTCGCGGGGCGCTGGAAGAAACGCGGCGGCTGCGTCGACGCCCGAGCCATGGGCGGAACACGCCGGTGTGCGCCGCCGGAGTGACAATCACGGCAATCCAAGAAGCCTTCGGGTGAGTATTCCTGCTCGCCCGTTTCCCGACACTCACCTTCCGTCGGGCAGAAATCGGAGGAAGAACCATGCGCAACCTCAAGAAGGCCGCTGCCCTCTCCCTGGCCGCCACCGGCCTGGTGCTCGGTGCCGCCGGCGGCGCGTTCGCCAGCTCGGGCGCCCAGGGCGTGGCCGCCGGCTCCCCCGGCGTGCTCTCCGGCAACCAGATCCAGATCCCGGTGCACGTCCCGGTCAACGTCTGCGGCAACAGCATCGGCCTCATCAGCATCCTGAACCCGGCGTTCGGCAACTCCTGCCTCAACGCCGGCTGAACCGCTGTCGCCGACCCGGCGACAGCTGATTCACCGAGCCCGTTCCGCGCCCCGCAGCGCCGGGGCGCGGAACGCTCCACCCGTGTGTGATCGAGGAGATCAACCCCCATGCAGAACGTGAAGAAGGCCGCCGTCCTCTCCGCCGCCGCCGCCGGCCTGATCCTGGGCGCGGCCGGCTCCGCCGCCGCCAGCTCCGGCGCCGAGGGCGTCGCCGCCGGCTCCCCCGGCGTCGCCTCCGGCAACCAGATCCAGATCCCGGTGCACATCCCGATCAACCTGTGCGGCAACTCCATCGACGTGATCGGTGCGCTGAACCCGGCCTTCGGCAACAGCTGCGCCAACGTGGACGTGCACCCGCAGCCCGCGGACGACTGCTGATCCCCGATCGGCACGCGTTTCGGCCGTACTGCCCCCCGACCAGCCGGCCGGGGGGCAGTTCGGCATCCCCGGGCGGGACGTCCGGGACCCCAGGGCCGGCCCCCGGGTTCCATCGGGCCGCGCCCCACTCCACCGAAGGGTGATCCGCATGGTTTCGAAGAAGGGCGGGGCCGGGCTGGCCGCCGCCGTGGGCGCCGTGGTGCTGCTCGGTGCCGGTCCGGCGCAGGCCGCCAGCACCGGCTCGGGCCCGGAGCCCGTGGCCGGACCGGCCACGCTGGCCAAGACCGACGTCGGGCAGGCGCTGAACGGGACGACCTCCGGCCTCGGCTACGGCATCGCGCCGATCAAGAGCCTGCGCCTGGACCCGTGGGCCAACTCCTCGGCCGACGTGCTCAACAACGGCGCGACCGTCCAGCCGGACCAGGGCCTGGCCCCGGTGGGCACCGGGACGCTGACCGGGCCGCTGAGCGCGGGTGGCGGCGTCAAGGACCTCCCGGTGGTCGGCGGGCTGTCCGGCGTCCTGCCCGGCTGAGGACGCGCCCGCGGACGCGGGTGGTATCAGGGACCCTCGATACCAAACGGGGCGCCCGAACGCCACCCTGCCACCGCGGGTCAGGGGGTGATTTCCACGTCGTCAGCCGCCAC